>DASVVY010000033.1:0-4065 GCA_036386335.1 Allosphingosinicella sp.
CGCATCCCCTCGGCGGTGGGCTACCAGCCGACGCTCGCCACCGACATGGGCGCGCTACAGGAGCGGATCACCTCGACCAACAAGGGCTCGATCACCTCGGTGCAGGCGATCTACGTGCCCGCCGACGACCTCACCGACCCCGCGCCCGCGACCTCGTTCGCCCACCTCGACGCCACCACCGTGCTGAGCCGCGCAATCTCGGAGCTCGGCATCTACCCGGCCGTCGACCCGCTCGACTCCACCAGCCGCGTGCTCGAGCCGCGCACCGTCGGTCAGGAGCATTACGAGACCGCCCGCGCCGTCCAGGCGATCCTGCAGCGCTACAAGTCGCTCCAGGACATCATCGCCATCCTCGGCATGGACGAGCTTTCGGAAGAGGATAAGCTGGTCGTCAGCCGCGCCCGCAAGATCCAGCGCTTCCTCAGCCAGCCGTTCCACGTCGCCGAGGTCTTCACCGGCATCCCCGGCAAGTTCGTGCAGGTCGAGGACACGGTCCGCTCGTTCAAGGCGGTCGTCGACGGCGAGTACGACCACCTGCCCGAAGCCGCCTTCTACATGGTCGGCGGCATCGAGGAGGCGGTCGAAAAGGCCCAGCGCCTCGCCGCCGAAGCGGCGTAAGCAACAAGAGCCCCTCTCCCTCCAGGGGAGAGGGGTTTGTAGGAACAAAACATGGCCGATCTCCACTTCGAACTCGTCACCCCGGAACGCCTCGTCCGCTCTGAGGACGTCTACATGGTGGTCGTCCCCGGCAGCGAGGGCGATTTCGGCGTCCTCGCCGGCCACGCGCCCTACATGTCGACGCTCAGGAACGGCGAGATCGCCATCTACCGCACCGGCATGGGCGACACCCCCGAGCGCATACCCGTCGAAGGCGGCTTCGCGGAAGTGAACGAGCGCGGCCTCACCGTCCTCGCGGAGCGCGCAGACGTCGCGGCCTAACCGGCTTAGCCCTCGGCGAGCGGCCGCGCGACCCGCTCCGCGAGCCGCTCGAAGGCCGGATCCCCGCGCAGCGGCATCAGCATCGGCTCGACCCGCAGCGCGACGATGTCCGGCTCGCCGCGGCGGTACGAGCTTTCCAGCAGCCGCAGCGCGCCGTCGCGGTCTCCCAGCGCCGCCCGCAGCCGCGCCAGCGCGAAGTCGCTGCCGCCCCCGGCCCGCCGCCGCGCCGCCTCGCCTTCCAGCATCGTCACCAGCATCGCCCGAGGCCCGCCGCCCCGCAGCGCCCGCTCCCCCTCCTCGGCGAGCCGCAGCTGCTCGCCATTCCCCTTGATCCGCGCCGCCGCCGCCGTCTCGGCGAGGTAGCCGGCATAGTCCTTCCGCGCGAGCGCGATCGCGGCGAGATAGGAATGCGGCGAGGAGAAATCGGGCTCGTCGGTTGCCATCTGCCGCAGCAGGGCCACGGCGTCGGCGGTGCGGCCGGCGTGGAAGAGGATGATCCCCTTGTCGGCAAGGATCGTGCGCGAACCCGGCTCCCGCTTCTGCGCTTCCTCGATGGCGGCGAGCGCGTCGCGCGCCCGACCGGTGTGGAGGAGCGCCGTCGCATACCAGTGGCGCGCCCGCGCCGAGCCTGGTTCCAGCGAGATCGCCCGATCCAGGCTCGCCAGCCCTCGCGGCCAGTCGCGCGTCCAGTAGAAGGTGACGAAGCCCAGGGCGGCGTGGGCGTTGGCGAGCTTCGGATCGAGCGCGACCGCGCGTTCCGCGGCCTCGCGGGCGCGCGGATAGGCCTCGGCCTCCGGGATGGCGCTGAACTCCCGCATCAGCAGGTAGGTGCTCGCCAGCCCGGCATAGGCCTCCGCGTAGCCCGGGTCCTGCGCGACGGCGCGGCCGAACAGGTCCCGCGCCCGCTCCAGGCTCTGCGGCGTCCGCCGCTCGAGCTCGTAGCTCGCCGCGAGGGACAGCTCGGCCGCCTCGCCGGAAGGCCGCGCCCGCGCCGCCGGCTGCGGTTCCGGCGCCCCGGTCAGCGCCGCGCCGACCGCGACCGCGCCTGCCGCGATCCCGGCGGCGGCGGCAAGCCAGCGCCAAACCGGTCGACCCATCGGCACCGGCACCGCCTCCACCGCCGGCTCCGCGGCGCGCCCGTCCTTCAGCCACTGTTCGAGATCGGCGACGTCGGCATAGATGGTCGCGCGGGCGCCGCCGGGGACGCGGCGGACCGGAAGCCCCCTTCCTTCCCAGCGGCGGGCGGTGCGTTCGTCGGTGCCGAAGAAGGCAGCGATCTCCTTCCAGCTCCGCAGCCGTGCGTCCCGCCGTCCGTTCTCGCTCCCCGCCATGCCCGCTTTCGCCCGCATCTGCCCGGTTACGCCGACTGTGGAGCCGTCGCCGACTGCCGTAGCCTTTCTACCACAGACCGCCGCTTCGAGGCGAGGTGGAGCCGCGGCCACGGGGAGAGGGACCGATGCGCCAGCGACACGCCTTCCTGCTGGGCTTCACAGCCATCGCAGCGACCCTCCCCTGGTGCGAGCGCGCCCACGCCCAGGCGAGCGTGCAGCCGCTCCCCGGCCTGGCGGGCTCCGCCTGCGGCCAGGGCGGGCGTTTCGACGCCTACGATCTCAGCAACGGCGGAACGACGGTGGTCGGCACCGGCTGCGATTCCGATTTCGACCGGGTGGCGCTGCGCTGGACTGCCGTCGACGGCACGCAGGACATCGGCAACCTCGGCGGCGACGCCCGTGGCTACGGCGTGAGCGCCGACGGCAGCGTGATCGTCGGCGTCTCGGAAACCGGTCCGCTGACGCCATCGCCGAGCCGCGCCTTCCGCTGGACCCAGAGCGGCGGCATCGTCGACCTCGGCGTCCTGACCGGCTTCGGCCAGAGCGCCGCCTTCGGGGTGAGCGGCGACGGCAACGTGGTCGTCGGCGGCAGCTTCAACCGCGACGGCCACACCGTCACCGGCTCGCGCGCCTTCCGCTGGACGGAGGCGGGCGGCATGCAGAATCTCGGCACCTTGCCGGGCATCGAGGGCTTCTACACCGCATATGCCGCCAACAGCGACGGATCGGTGGTGGTCGGCGGCTCCGGCGGGGGCGGCTTCGACAAGCAGGTCGGCGGCATGGTCGACCGCTATGGCGGGAACGACCTCCTCGCCGGCGATCGCGCCTGGCGCTGGACCGAGAGCGCGGGGATGGTCGATCTCGGCACCTTCGCCGGCGCCCCCGGCGGCGCCCGCGCCTACGACGTCGACGGCGGCGGCAACGTCGTCGTCGGGCTGGCGCGGATATCGGCAACCACCAACCACGCCTTCCGCTGGACTCCGGAACAGGGGATGATCGACCTCGGCGGGTTCGGCGGCCTCGCCACCACCTCCTACGCCTCCTCGGTCAGCGCCGACGGCCGCATCGTCGTCGGCGCCTCGGAGATGGACTGGAGCCGCGACCTCACCGGCCTCGCCGACATGCGCGTCTTCGTCTGGACCGAGGAAGGCGGCATGGTCGATCTGCGCGCGCTGCTCGGCATGAACGGGGTCCCGGTGGCGGACCTCAGCTTCGGCGGCGAGTTCGCACAGGGGCCGTTCCTCTCGCCGGACGGCCTGTTCATCGCCGGCGACGAATATCTGATCCGCCTGCCCGCGAGCCTCAGCCTCCCCGCCGCGCCTGCGCCGCCCGCGCCGCTCACCGGCTATCAGGGGAGCCTGACGGTGCCGGGCGGCTTTGCCGGACAGGAGCACCTCACTTCGGTCGCGGGTGGGCTGAGCGACGATGGTTCCGCCTTCGCCTACACGGTCGGCACCCAGTTCGGGGAGCTTGCCGAGCAGTCGACCTTCCGCGCCGCCCGCTGGACCGGATCCGGAGGCGCGGTCGATCTCGGCTCCCTCGCCGGCCCGGACGGCAATTCCTTCGCTTTGAACATCTCGGGCGACGGTCTCGTCGTCGTCGGCGACAGCGACACGCCGGACGGCAGCTCGCAGGCCTTCCGCTGGTCGCAAGCCGGCGGCATGACCGGCCTCGGCAGCCTCATCGGCGCCGACGGCTTCTCCACCGCCCGCGCCGCCAACCGCGACGGCAGCGTCATTGTCGGCGATTCCGACGCCGAGGGCTTCCTCCAGCGCGCCTTCCGCTGGACCGAGGC
>DASVVY010000034.1:0-33749 GCA_036386335.1 Allosphingosinicella sp.
CCCCATTCAGGCTCGCGACGGCCAGGATTTCGGAGCGTCGATCCCTGATTACGTCACCCCCGAATTCGTGCGCGACGAAGTGGCGAGGGGCCGCGCCATCATCCCCAACAACATCAACCACCCCGAATCCGAGCCGATGGCAATCGGCCGCAACTTCCTGGTCAAGATCAACGCCAATATCGGCAACTCGGCGGTCGCGTCCGACGTCGCGGCCGAAGTCGACAAGATGGTCTGGTCGATCCGCTGGGGCGCCGACACGGTCATGGACCTCTCCACCGGCCGCAACATCCACGACACCCGCGAATGGATCATCCGCAACAGCCCCGTCCCGATCGGCACCGTCCCCATCTACCAGGCGCTGGAGAAAGTCGGCGGCATCGCCGAGGACCTGACCTGGGACATCTACCGCGATACCTTGATCGAGCAGGCCGAGCAGGGCGTCGACTATTTCACCATCCACGCCGGCGTCCGCCTCCCCTACATCCCGATGACGGCGAAGCGCGTGACGGGCATCGTCAGCCGCGGCGGCTCGATCATGGCGAAATGGTGCCTCGCCCACCACAAGGAGAGCTTCCTCTACACCCGCTTCGAGGAAATCTGCGAAGTGATGAAGGCCTACGACATCGCCTTCAGCCTCGGCGATGGTCTGAGACCAGGCAGCATTGCCGACGCCAACGACGAAGCCCAATTCGCTGAGCTCGCCACCCTCGGCGAGCTCACCCAGATCGCCTGGAAGCATGACGTCCAGGTGATGATCGAGGGCCCCGGCCACGTGCCGATGCACAAGATCAAGGCCAACATGGACAAGCAGCTCGAAGCCTGCGGCGAGGCGCCCTTCTACACCTTGGGGCCGCTGACCACCGACATCGCCCCCGGCTACGACCACATCACCAGCGCGATCGGCGCGGCGATGATCGGCTGGTTCGGCACCGCGATGCTCTGCTACGTCACCCCCAAGGAGCATCTCGGCCTCCCCGACCGTGACGACGTGAAAGTGGGGGTGGTCACCTACAAGCTCGCCGCCCACGCCGCCGACCTCGCCAAGGGCCACCCGGCGGCGAAGCTGAGGGACGACGCGCTGTCACGCGCGAGATTCGAATTCCGCTGGCGCGACCAGTTCCACCTGAGCCTCGACCCCGACACGGCGGAGCAATATCACGACCAGACCCTCCCGGCGGAAGGCGCGAAGACCGCCCATTTCTGCTCCATGTGCGGCCCCAAATTCTGCAGCATGAAGATTACCCAAGAGGTGAGGGACTTCGCCGCGAAGCAGAACGCCGGCGCGGAAACTTTTCTGGCCGCCGAGGAGGCTGAGCGAGGCATGGCTGAGATGAGCCAGCGCTTTCGAGAAAACGGGGAACTCTACTTGACGGCTCCCATCGGCGCCCCGCCTGCTGGGGGTTGACATCCGCTCACACCTGATTCACGGTTTGTTCACAAGTTCGTGCACAGGGTGGCGAAGAACGATGGCCCGCAAATCGCCAAATCTAAAGCTGAGGCTGTCCCGGTGCTCCCACTGCGGCCGTGAGTGGAGGCCACCTGAAGGCGTGGTGGCGACGAGCAGCTACTGCAAACGGTGCTCCAAAGATCGGCGGCAGAAAGCCGCCACGCACCTAGAACTGCGGCCGATCACTCCCGAAGAAGTCTTGGGCGAGTATCGCCTACCGCGAGTCCTGCGCTTCTCTTAGCGGCTTAGGAATGCCTCGAGCTGAGTGATTGCGGTCTTGGTGGGGACGATGCCACCGGAGCCGCCAAGCGTTTTCTTCTGCCCCTTGCCCAACGGCTCACTCCAAGCCGTCCACTCATTTTGGCGGGGCACTCGATTCCACTCCACGATGCGCTTGCGCGTGCCGGAAACTAATTCCCACGTGACTCTTCCGGGTCCGACCGTCGCCTCCCAAGCGGGCGAAATCGGTAACCCGCTCAGCGCGTTCAGCGCCTGGGCGGCGGTTTGATAGCGCCTCGTGGTGTCATCCTCCATCATCTGTCGAATGACGCGGCGCCACCTTTTCGGCACGTGTGGAAGCCATTTCAGGTTATCGGCGAAACCGCCGTACCTCACTAAGTCCTTCGGATCGGGAGCTTCCTCGTACCAGACCTTACCATGAAGCAGCCGATACAACGTAGCGCCTAAGGCCCAAATGTCTGAGCGCTGACTGGTACCTTTCCCGTGCCACACTTCGTACGCTAGGTGATCGTAATAGCCGGCGTCTGAGGCGTAGCCGAAGGCGATGTCATCCGTGACAAGACCGAAATCGCCGATGAGAGCATTCTTCTTGCTATCGAGGAGGATGTTCGCCGGCTTGATGTCCCGGTGCAGCATGCCCCTCGCATGAAGAGCCGCAAGGCCCATCAGGACGTCGGTTCCAATCTTCCGGACTGTCGGCAAAGGCAATGGGCCCGCCTCAAACGCAGCCTGCAATGAGCCGCCGGGGCAGAACGCCATGCAGATATACACCGTATCCCCATCCTCGGCCTCCACAACATGATGGACCTTCACCACATGTTGATGGGTGGCTTTGGAGAGGTTCTCTGCTTCCGCAAGGTAGCGAGCCTTCCATGCATCCCAAACGGGATCGAGCCAGTGCGCCTCCCGCGACAGCTTCTTGACGGCAACCTCCCCGTGCGCGGGGTCTTGACCCAGGAACACCGTGCCAAACGCACCTGAACCTAGCTTCGGCCCGATCTTCAATCCTGACCGCAGGTTGGTCACTTCGAATTCCTTGAGGCGATAAGGACCATCGCTGCTTCCCGGCTCGTTTTGCGAAGGGGAATACCCTCGGTCTGCTCGTCCCAAAACGAGTCGTCCTTCAGGTATTCGTCAACCTTCCGCTCACCGTAAGTTTTGCTGATGACCGATTTTTTCATCAAGGTGACCTCCGTCGCGGATGCAGCCGCGGCTATGATCACCCCACGGAGTTCTGCGCTCTCAAGATGAGCAAGCTTCGTGGAACCAGACAGCTCGCTCGCCTTGATCACGGCCCGCGCAACATTGTTCTCCTTAAGGTAGTCTGCGCAGCGGCGATGGATAACTTCGTAGGCTTCGGGGTGTCCGCCTTCCTGCAGGCGCCATGTGTCATCCGCCAAAATCCTTATCGGATCATCGGCGTCGTCCGGAATCTCGGCATCCACGATTTTGACGGTTCCCCCTACCACCACAATTCCAACGCGACGTTCAGGCATTTTTCGATCCTTCTACAAGCCAGCGCTCTAGAGCGCAGTCGGCGCAACAGCCACGCCGCTCCGAGTCGCCGTCTCATATTAGGTTTTAAAGTTTATCGAAACCTCTACTTGGTCCGGTCTGATCCCAAGGACCTGCGCCACATCGCTTTTAAACGTTCGAACCAAGGTGGCGACGTCCTTTGGGGGGGAGGGCGCGGAGCCGTGAGCGGCATTTCCGCTGATAGCTGTGGCCGTGGTGGCAAGAGCCTTTGCGATCAGGGGAAGCAACTCGGGCCTGGGATTTACGCCGTATTCCTCCCAGTTATGCACTGCTGTTGGGGAGACCCCCACATAGCGGGCGAGTTCCGATTTGCCGAAACCTTTAGCCAACCTAAGTTTCTTGATGTTCTTGCCAATGCCTGTCTGACCGCCTGCCACAATGACTCCCTCCGCAAGCTCCTCATATGATATGTGGGACAGGTTTACAATGCGTACGGGCCGGTGGCCGACGCACTCAAGGTCGACTTCAGCTGGGACGTTCGAGTTGCCCCAATCCCTCGCACATGTCGCTCTCGTCGTCCGCGACTATGACGAGGCGATCGCCTGGTTCACCGGCGTGCTCGGCTTCACCCTTGTAGCGGACGAGTATCAGCCCGAGCAGGACCAACGCTGGTTGCTCGTCGCGCCGCCCGGCGCCGGCGAGAACCGCCACCCTCCTCCTCGCCCGCCCCTCCTCGCCGGAGCAGGAAGCCCTCCTCCCCGGTCGCGACTTGACCCTCCCGCAACTGCGCCGGAAGGTCGCATCCGTGGCGGAGCAAGCAACCATCGATCACGGCCGCAATTTCACCCGTGGCTCGTGCCTCGCCTTCGGGCTCATGGGCTTGGCTCTGTTCGTCCTGCTGCCGGTCTTCCTTCTGGGCAGTTGCATCTCGAGAGATGAAGTCGCTCGGCTTCCGTCTCCGGATGGCGCCCTCGAGGCCGTGCTGGTCGAGATCAACGGCGGCGCCACCACCGACTTCGCCTATGCGGTGCGCCTTGAGGAGCCGGGCTGGTTTGGTGCGGCGAGCGAGGTCGCCTCATTCTATGCCGCGCACCGAAGCGATTGTGCTTACGGAGTGAACCTGCGTTGGGCGGGTCCGGACCGCCTGCTGATCGAATATCGTGACGCGGAACAGGCGGAGGCGCGGCCGGCCCGGATCGGCGGCCGCAACGTGTCCGTGCAGCTGAAGCCGGGCGTTACCGACCCCACCGCCCCCTGCGGCGGCATGCACCATAATCTGCGCGGCCGGCGCCAGGGCTGATGCCCCAATCCCTCGCCCGCATGAGGGGGTGAGGGCTGCCGCAGCCCGCCCTCGTGCCGGGGGCGCGAAGTGCCCGCTCATCCCTCATCGTCCGCGACTATGACGAGGCGATCGCCTGGTTCACGGGCGTGCTCGGCTTCACCCCCGTCGAGGACTCGTACCAGCCGGAGCAGGATAAACGCTGGGTGCTCTTCGCGCCGCCCGGCCCTCCGCCCGGCGCCGCCACCATCCTCCTCGCCCGCGCCTTTAGCGCGTCGGCTTGGCTATCTGACGACGTGAAGAACCCGCCAGGGAATCGCTCCCGTCACGTCCGCGAAAAGGAGATTGCCTGGCGCGATGGAATGGAGACGCACCATGCCCCCGATGCAATAGTCGTCCTCAGAGCAGTCCTGCTCCAAGCCGCCGCTGTCGTCGCAGACGATGGTTGCAAAGCCACCCTGTTGCGTCGCCTCGTCGCAGAGCGACCGGAGCGCCTCGAACGGACATGGCGGCTCGTCAGGAGAAAGATCGTCGGGCCGGATCAACCCTCCCTCATGCGTCCATTCGACGTGTTCAAGGAGCAAGCACGAACATCCCAGATCAGGACCGGACCCCTTGGCTCCAAGATAGTAGACGAAGTCGTGGTTGGATCTCACAGGCGGTGGCGTCCACCTGGCCTTCTCGACTCCAAGGTGGCCCGGCAGGGGACGGGGAATCGCGACGGGGCGCGTGGTACCAAGATAAACGCTGAGACACATGTCCTGAACGATATACGAGCGCCTTCTCGCGCGGAACAGCCAGCGCGGGCTGACACCGCTGCTGGCCACAACCGGTTCTCCTCCTCGCCCGTGCCTCCTCGCCGGAGCAGGCCGCCTTCATCGGCAACCAGGCGGGTGGGCGGATCGGTGCTCGCCATCACCCCATGATGGCTGCACTTCCTCACTCCTGTTCATGAAGACCGACGACTTCCTGCGCGACTACTCCGCCTAACGGGCCCGCGGCGTCCGGTTCGTCCGCCCTCCCGCCGAGCAGCCGTACGGAACCGTCGCCGTGTTCGAGGACCTCTACGCCAACCTCCGGGACTTGGTGCAGTTCGCCGATCGAGGCTGACTGCGCCTCAATAATGATAGCGGCACGACAGCACCTCGAGCGCCTGCGCCTCACCCTTCCCCGTCACCCGATACACCAGCCGATGCTCTCCGGTGATCCGGCGCGACCACCAGCCGCTCAGTTGCTGCCTCAGGGGCTCGGGCTTGCCGGTGCCGCGGAACGGATCGCGCAGACATTCGCGGATGAGCAGGTTGATCCGCTCGAGGACCTTCGCATCTTCCCGAGCCCAGCCGACGTAATCATTCCAGGCGGCCTCCCGGAAGACGATCTTCACGGCTCGATCAGCTCATGCTCTTCGCCGCGGCCGGCATCGAGCTCCCTTATCCCGTCCAGAAGGTGCTTCGCATTGGGGGGCGAGGCGAGCAGGTGCAGGGTTTCCTGCAGCCCCTCCCACTCGCTTTGGGAAACCATCACCACATTCTCCTGGCCGCGGGCGCGCTTCACCACCACCGGCGCCCGGTCTGCACAGGCGCGGTCCATCACCGCCTTGAGGTTGGCCCGGGCTTCGGAGAAGGTGACGATATCCATGAGCTTAATGTACAACTCGTTGTACGAAAATCAAGCTTGCTTGGTCTCGAAGCTGAGCCTATCCGCCCGTCACCATGACTCGCCACGAGCTCTTTACCACCGCGCGAATGCCGTCCTTCACCTGTTGAAGGCGGAGCGTTCGCGCGCACTGCCGGCGGTGCAGTGTAGCTCAGGGGTCAGAGCAGGGTCTTCATAAGGCTCAGGTCGCCGGTTCGAATCCGGCCACTGCAACCACCTAGCATCGTTAGCCGAAGTAGCTCAGCGGTAGAGCGGCGGTGTGAAGAGCCGCGCGTCGGTGGTTCGATTCCACCCTTCGGCACCACCCCTTACGCGCCAGGATAGGTTTTATGACTGATCTACCGAGCGATTTCGATCTCCTCATCCCCGAGCTCCGCCTCTGGAACGATGGTGAAGGCATCCCTGCCGGGGAGTGGATCGGCTGCGTCGGCACCTACCCGCTCGCCATCGGCTACAGCCTCATCTTCTGGCCACGCTTCGTCCGGTTTGAAGAATACGTGCTTCGAGAGGGCTTCTGCGAGGACGCCTTGCGGGCGTTCGAGCAGCAGCCCGGAAGTACCCGCACCTCGGTCGAGTGGGTGATGAACCACGTCCACCCGATCGACATCCACTGCAACGAGGAGAATGTCAGCGAGGCGCAGCTCCGCTATCTCGGCCGCGTGCTGAAGGATATCCACGAGGTGAAGCTCCGCGCCGATTTCCCGGACCTGCGCTTCACCGTCGAGTTCAACGACGAGCCCCGCCTCGATCCGGTCGACTACCAGATGAGCTTCTGGCAAGCCGACGAATAGCCGCCGAACCCCCCAATTCCTCGCCCACATGAGCGGGTGAGGGCTGCCCCGCAGCCCTCAGTCGTGCCGGGGGCACGACGTGCCCGTTCATCCCTCATCGTCAGCGACTATGACGAGGCGATCGCCTGGTTCACGGACAAGCTCGGCTTCACCCTCCTCGCGGACGAATGATGGAGCTGCGCTGTCCCCGGGACAGCGCGATGGAGGCTCCATCATCAGCCCGAGCAGGAGTAGCGTTGGGTGCGCCGCCACCATCCTCCTCGCCCGCGCCTCCTCGCCCGGCAGGAAGCCTTCATCGGCAACCAAGCGGGCGGGGGCGTCACCCCGGGGCTCGATGATCGGGATGAGCTGTCCCCCGGACAGCTCACCAGGGGACCCAATCATGCGTCCATCTCTTTCTCTTTGCCCTCAAGAAGGTCGATGCCGGATCGGGTCCGGATGGCGGGAGGGGCGGCAGCGTCGCGATGTTGGAGGATCTCGACGGCAACTTGCGGAACCTGATGCATTTCGCCGCTCAGGGCGATGATGAGCGCGCTGCGGCCGATCAACAGCTCGGTTCGATGTTGATCCGATGCACCTCGACCGGTCGTTCTTCCCAAGGCCTTTTTAGCGACAGCCTCACAACTCCCGCGTCGGCGCCCAGCCACCGGAGCCGGAAGTGGCCGGTTGCGCCGGCGCCGATCGCGCCGGCCACCGCTTGCGGTTCGATCTCTTCCACCTGACCAGGACCCGATTCGACCTCGGCGGTCCAGACGTAGCCGCCAATCCCGTGACCGGGGGCGGCGATCGTCACCGGGCGGCCGGGCGTCACGTCCAGCCGTTTCGGAAGGGAGGGATCAGCCATGGTGCCGCGCTTTAGGGGATCGTCGTTCCAGGCACCAGCGTCACCGCGTCGGGAAAATAGAAGGGGAATTGCGAGTCGAAGCCGCACTCGCCATAGGCGATCCTGAAGAAGCCCTGCTCGCCCCAACTGGTGTCCCAGCTGTTCTTCACGATCCAGCAGCCCTGGCCGTCATCATACCCGATGACGCAGACTGCGTGATAGCCGGAAAGCGGACCGGTGACGTGCCGGTAGATCCCCGAGCTGTAGCTGAAGAAATCGCCGTAGACGGCCATACTGGCGATCGCCGGGCCATCGAGCAGCGCCTGCTTCCGCGCCAGCATCGTCGCCGCTGTCGCAGGATTTCCGGTGTTCACAACAGCCGTCACCTGCTGGCAGGGCTGGTTTCCGGGCGTGTAGGGGAAGTCCGTTTCGCGACCGAGGCCGTGCCTTTGGGCATAGGCAAGCGCCGCCTGGGGCTGCCAGCCCCGATTGCATGCCATTCCGGCACCACAATAGAAGAGCGCGGCCTCGGACAGGTCGAAGTCCACTCCGGGCCGGTTCTGCGTGATGAGCGCCCGCGATTCGACGCTGGCGACAGTGGCGAACGCGACGCAGGAGCCGCACCTGTTCTGGTCGCGCACCGGCGTAACGAAGTCACCACGGTTGTTCCTCCAGTCGATCGAGGCAGGAAGCGCTGGAGGCGCGGTGAACATCGTCGCCTCATTGAGGCGCGTTGTGAGCATCTCCTGGTAGACGTCCTCGGGCCGGAGGGCGAGGCCGAGGGCCTCCGTGCTCTGGGTGACGCCGTACAGCCCGCTATAGGGCGTTTTCGCCGCGACCCACTGCGCGCCGGCGTCGGAGATTTGGCGGTTTAGCGCCTCGATGTTGGGAACAGGCATGGCGAATCCTCCGTGCTGGAGCCGCGAGGATGAACCCGCCGGCGCGCTCTTTGCGTGATCGTCGTCACGCGTTCACTCACGAGCAGGCACAGCCAAGCGGGCCCGCAGCTGCCCCTTGCGTCCGTCTCGTCCGCGCCCCGATCCCCCATGCCCCGCGCCGCCCCGCGCCGCCCCCACCCGTGCTCGCCGATACCGGCCTCGGAGCTCGCCGCACCAAAGCCGCGACGGCTATTGCACCACCCTCGCCCGGACGATCCTGACCGGCGTCTCCAGCATCTGCCCCTTCATCGCCCCGCGCCCGGCGCCCTCCACCGTCGGCCCTGCCAGGATCCGCCGGACGACGTCCATCCCCTCCACCACCTTGCCGAATGCCGCATAGCCGGGCTTGCCGGGCGCCGCGTCCATGGCCGGCTGGCGGCTGAGGGTGATGAAGAAGTCGCCGGTCGCGCCCGGGCCGTCCTCCGCCCGGGCCATCGAGATCGTCCCCGGCTCGTGCCTGAGGCCCGTCGTCGTGGTCGGCTCGTGCACCACCGGAGGAAGCATCCGCTTGTAGTCGCGGCGGATACCGCCCTGGATGAAGCCGCGGCCCGGCTGCCCCTTGGTCCGCGCCGCCCGGTAGAAGGTTGTGCCGTCGAACCGCCCCTCGCGCACGTAGCGCACGAAATTGGCTGCTGTCGCCGGCGCCCGCTTCGCGTCGAGCGCAACGACGATCGGCCCCGCCTCGGTCTCCAGCCGCACGCGCACCGTGTCGGCAAGCGGCTCGGGCGCGGCCGTGGCGGCGGTTGCCCTCTCGACGGCGTTGGCGACGGGGGCTTTCGCCTCCGGCTCCGCCCCGCCGCATCCGGCGAGGAACAGAAGGCAGGAAAGGGCGAAGCGGCCGATCACCGGCTCACGCTAGAACAAGGTCTCGCCGCGCTCCAGCATCTCGACGAATTGGACGATCCTCTTCGCCCGCGTCTCCGGCCGCTTTGCGTCGAGCACGCGGTAGATGAGCCCGTACCGGCTCGCCCCCTTGAGCGTCGCGAAGAAGGCTGCGGCCTTAGGGCTGGCGTCGAGCGCCGCCTGGAAGTCGGGCGGCGGCTCGGCGCGGCTGTGCGGCGGGTAGGCGTCGGCCCAGCGGCCGTCCGCCTTCGCCGCCTCCAATTCGGCCAATCCCCCCGGGCGCATCCGCCCCTCCCGGATCAGCGCCTCGGCCCGCTCCTTGTTGACCAGCGACCATTTGCTTCGCGGCCGCCGCGGCGTGAAGCGGATCAGCCAGGCCGTGTCGTCATAAGAATTCATCTGGCCGTCGATCCAGCCGTGGCAGAGCGCAGCATCCACCGCCTCCGCCTTGGAGACGCCGGCGATCCCGCTCCCCTTCTTCGCGAGCTTCAGCCAGATCCCCCGATGGTTGCGCGGCTGCCCGGCGAGCCACGCCTCCAGCCCGGCCCTGTCGGCGAAGCTCAGCACGGGCAGTCCGTTGCGCTCCTCCGCCATGTCCGACTCATCCGCTTCTGGGCAAATTCTGCCAAGGCGGCGGCTGCTGCAAAAAAGAACTTTCCTACACCGTATCCTTTATGTTCTACCCCGTCGGATGGACCAGAACCCTGATTCGCCCCGCCCCCGCCGCCGCGTCCCCGCCTTCACGCCGGTGCCTTTGCGCTACCGCAAGGACGGCTGGACGCCGATGCGCCAGGCGGACTTTCTCGGCGCGCTGTGCGAGACCTGGTGCGTCGCGACCGCCGCGCGGCGGGTCGGCAAGACCCGGGAGAGCGCCTATCGCCTGCGCGACAAGCCGGGCGGGGAGAGCTTCGCCGCCGCCTGGGACTTCATCCTTGCCGAGCCGCGGCGGATCCGGAAGTCCACGCATGAACTTCTCTGGCACCGCCTGTTCTACGGCACGCTGAAGCCGGTGATGGGCGGCGGCAGGCATGTCGGGACGCTCCATTCCCCGGACAACGACGCCGTCCTGCGGCTCTACCGGCAGGAGATGCAGCGGCGGCGCAACCTCAGGCGGCTGGAGCAAAGGTCACGGTGAAATTTTCCCTGGGTCCTGCGCACGTCGTGGACTTCCGCAAATGGCGCGGCCTCCTCGCCAGCTTGCGGACGGAACATAGGTCGGTGGGCCGTTCGCGGGTGCGCGGGCGGGAAATCCGCGACAATATCCATTTCGCTGCAAGGTCAAGTGCCTCGTCCCTGCCGCAGAGGATCGCACGAGTCTTTCCGCCTGCGGCTCTGGAAGCGCGAAACCCATTGTATTCCGCCGGTTGTTGGAAGCGATAGGGCCTGTCGAACAGGCGGCGCCTCCGCTTCGCCAGAGTCGTATCAAGTATTCGCAAAGCAGGTTTACACGGCCGCGTCTTTGGGCGATGCTGGCGATCCGGGGCGACTCATGTTGTAGGCGTGCTCGCGACTCCCCCGGCCGAAGCTCTTCGCGGCTTCCGGACAGAAGGGGGGCACCATGACCAACGTCGCCGATCTGGAGCTTGACGGGCCCGATGCGCTTGGCGAGCGAATTCTTTCCTTTTTCGGACGCAAGCCGCCGCACTACGCCGTCTACGGCATCCGCCGAAGGGTGGCCGTCCACTTCGCCGACGATGCCGAGGAGGCGAATGGCCAGCGCAAGATCCTCGCGCAGCTGGCGCCGCTGCGCGGCGAGATCGACGGCCTGATCGACGGCTGGCGCGATGGCTCCAGCAACTCCTTCTTTGGCCTCGAAAATGCGGCGCGGCTGCGGAGCAAGGCCGACCGTTACGAGCGCCGCGTCGGCGATGCCCTCGTCCTGGCGCTCGAGGATGACGTACCCGACGCCACCGCCACCCTCCAGGCGATCAAGCAGGACATCATCAACGAGCGGACCGCCTGGGCGCGATTCGAATATCTGATCGCGGCCTTCGCGACGGCGATGATCGTGATGTTCATCGCCTTCCTGATCTGCGCCACCTACCCGTGGGGCGATGCGGAGGCGGCCCACCGCCGGATGATCTGGGTCGCCGTCGTCCTCGTCCTGTTCGCTTCGGCTGCCGGAGCGGCCGCGTTCCTTGCCGGGCGGGAGAGGGACCGCAGGACTGCAAGCGCGTCTGAAATCGACGAGCAGCCGCCCGAAGCGGGTGGGGATATTGCCGCCGCGCGGTTCAACGGCCGGCGAACCAGGCTGCACCCGGTGGCGCAGCAAGCGGCTCCGCTCGGCACCGGAATCCTCCTCTTCCTCCTCCTCGCCATCCCGGTGTTCGCCGTTTTCATCGCGCCGTCCTTCTCACACATGGACAATGTCAGGCCGTTTTCGACGCCCATCGACCTCTGGCGCGCTGCATCGGGGGGCGCGGTGGGCGCCTTTTTCTCCATCGCGGTCGGGATCCGCACCCGCACTGTCCTTCCGGACCTTTTGCGAACCTCCAACATCATGGACGCGGTGCTTCGCGTGACCATCGGCTTCATCGCCGGCGCGGTCCTGCTGGCGATGCTCAGGCTCAACGTCGTGACGGTAAAGATCGGAACCACCCCGATCGCGGACGTCAGCCCCCTCGGGGTGGTCCTGGTCGGCTTCTTCGCGGGGTTCAGCGAGCGGCTGGTCCCGGACCTGCTCGAGAAGGCGAAGGCGAGCACCGGAGGCTCGCTGGTCCGCTCGGCTGCGCAGACGACGGTGACGCCGACGCCCGCGGCAACGGCCGCGGCTACGGCAGGCGCTGAATCGCCCGATACGAAAGCCGCCGCTCCGGACGCACCCGCCGCCGGGCCGCCCGCCGTCGATCCGCTTCCCGAGCAGGCGGGCGAGGACGGCTGCGCGTCCGACATCGACCTCGAAGACGACGAGGTGACGTCCGACGCAGAGCTGCCGGCGGCCGCCGGAGGCGTCGAGCGGCCCGTGGAAGGAGGCAATCCATGACCACCTTTTCCCTGACGTGGCTGGCCACGGTCCTCGACAATGCGGGCCTCAAGGTCGCGGAGACGCCCGGGTGGCGGAGCCGCGGGCGTGCCGACATGCCGCGGCCGCTCGGGGTCATGTGCCACCACACCGCCAATCCCCACAGCGGCAACATGCCGACGCTGAACATGCTGATCAACGGACGCAGCGACCTGCCCGGCCCGCTCTGCCAGCTCGGCCTCGGACGCGACGGGACCTTCTATGTCGTCGCCGCGGGGCGGGCCAACCACGCCGGCCTCGGCCGCTGGCAAGGCGTCACCACCGGCAATTCCAGCTTCATCGGAATCGAGGCCGAACATAGCGGCAGGCCGGGCGACGAATGGCCCGCGGTCCAGATGGACGCCTATGCGCGCGGAGTCGCCGCGATCCTGCGCCACATCGGAACGACTGAAAAGATGTGCTGCGGGCACAAGGAATATGCGCTCCCGCCCAACCGCAAGCCGGACCCCACGTTCGATATGACCGCGTTCCGCCACGAAGTGGGGCTGTTCATGGTGGGCAAGTCGCCGCCCCCGGCCATTCCTGCGGTCGACGCCAAGGCCCGCCCGACGCTCCGGCGGGGCAGCCGCGGCGACGCCGTCCGGGAGCTGCAGACGGCGCTCGGCCTCGATCCCGACGGCGTCTTCGGGCCGCGGACGGAAGCCACGCTGCGCGCGCGTCAGCGGGAGCTCGGCCTCGTCGGCGACGGAATCGTCGGCCCGAAGACCTGGGCCGTGCTCCAGGGCGAGGTGCCGGCGCCCGCGCAGGCCGCTCCACCCCCGCCGCCGCCACAGACCGGGGGCTGGTCGCTCGGCGCCAAGGGAGCCGCCCTCATCAAGAGCTTCGAAGCGTGCGAGGACGCGGTCGGCGACGGGACGTTCACGGCCTATCCCGACCCCGGCAGCAAGGACGGCAGACCCTGGACGATCGGCTGGGGCTCGACCGGTGCGGACGTCCAGAAAGGCACCGTCTGGACGCAGCAGCAATGCGACGACCGTTTCGACCAGGAGATCGTCCGGTACGTCGCCGACGTCGCCAGGGCGATCGGCGACGCGCCCACCACCCAGAACCAGTTCGATGCGATGGTTTCGTTCCACTACAATACGGGGAAGATCTTCCAGGCCACCCTGACCCGCCGGCACATCGCCCGCGACTATCAGGGCGCGCGGGAGGCGTTCGCCTGGTGGAACAAGAATGACGGCAAGGTCATGCGAGGCCTCGTCCGCCGCCGCCGCGCCGAAGCGGATCTCTACGCGGAGCCGTGATTGGTCCTCGCGGCCCTCGGCGCCCTGCTCCGATCTGCGCTTCTCGGAAAGACCAGCTCCGCAAAAAACGGGGAGGCCCCTTTCCCTCACCGGGCCAAGGCGAAATCCACCCGCACCCGCACCTGGCTGGTCGTCATTCCGGCCCGCATCGGCGGCGGCGGCGGAGCGACGGTCTGGGCGACGGCGCGGCCCGCAGCGTCGGCACTCGACAGGTCGCCATAATAGCCGCCGGTCATCTCCTCGCCGACGTCGCGGATGGTCAGCGCTCGCGCGACCTTGAGCCCGGCCGCCTGCGCATAGGCTTCCGCCCGCGCCCGCGCCGCTTTGTAGGCCTGCGCGTAGGCGGAGCGGCTGGCGGCCTCCGGATCGGAAACGACGAGATTCGGCCCCGACATGACGTTCGCGCCCGCCTCGCTGGTCGCGGCGATCGCCTCGCCGGCGCGCTTCATGTCGCGCAGCCGCACCTCGATCACGTTCGCCGCCTGGAATCGCCCCCGCTCCGGGCCGTAGTCGATCCGGTTGAGCGAAATCTGCCGCGTCTGGATGTCGGGCTCCTTGACGCCGAGCCGCTCGAGGCTCGCGATCACGCGGTTGATGATCGTGGCCGTCTCCGCGCTCGCCGCCGCGGCGCTGGCGCCGTTCTTCTGCACGCCGGCCGTGAACCGCGCCTCGTCGGGCCGGGTGTCCGTCTGCCCGGTGGCCACCACCTGCAGCAGCACCTCGTCGCGTCCGACGCCACGGGGGTCTTCCGCCCGCTCGGTACACCCAATCAGCAACAGCGCGCCCGCGGCCGCGGTCATTCCGGTCAAACGCATCGCCATACTCCTCTCCAGTCCGAGAGCGACTATGCATGATATATTGTAACGATCAAGCCAGCGACACGGGCGGCGCTCGCGGGAGTGCCCTCATTGGCGGGTTCAGCGATGCGGGGGAGCAATCGGTGCCCGTTTGCCAGCAAGCTGCGGTTTGTAAACCTGGAGGGCCGGGGCCGCCGCTCGGAAGAGGCTCAGGCGGGCCGGCGCGAAGGGGGCGGGGCGGGGAGGATCCTGATGAGCGTCTCGGCGCCGTCCCTGCTGCTCGCGGTGCCGGCGCAGACGCCCATCAGGTTTGTCTTGTCGAGGGTGAAAGGGCCATTCATGCGCCTTGTCCCTTCGTTCGAGTTCCGGTCGTCTCGGCGGGCTCAGATGAGGTGAGCGGCCGGCGCGACGGCGGCGGAAACGAAGAGGGAAGCGGCGAAGAGGGCGCCGATGGCGGAAATGGCGAACTGCTGAAGGTTGCTGTTGAAGAAGGTCATTGGTCGTCTCCCTGATCGTGCCGGCGGACTGCCCGTCGGCTACGTGAACGCAGTTGCAGCCGCCGTGCCAAAAAGAAGAAATGGCGGAAAACGGCCATTTCTTCTCCCGCCGCCGTCGTCGGGGCGATCGGCGGCTCCCAATCAGTGGGAAATTGCACCAACAATTTGGCGTGCGAAATCGGACAGACTCCAGCCGCGTGTCCGATTGCGCTGTCGCCGCCGGGGAAGTAGCTCCGACGGGAAGGAGACGCCGAATGCCGCCGCCGCTCTTCACGATCGGCTACGAAGGGAAGACGCAGGCCGAGTTCCTCGACGCGCTCGTCGCGGCGGGGGTCGAGCTGCTGATCGACGTCCGCGCCATCGCCGCCTCCCGCCGGCCGGGCTTTTCCAAGACGGCGCTCGCCGGCGGCTTGCGCGAACGCGGGATCGACTACCTCCACCTGCGCCCGCTCGGCACCCCCGCCGCCGGCCGGGAGGCGGCGCGCCAGGGACGGATCGCCGAGATGCGGGCCATCTATGCCGACCAGCTCGAAACGCCCGAGGCACTGCTCGCCTTCGAGCAGGCGCTCGCCGCCGCCGCCGAGCGGCGCTCGGCCCTGCTCTGCTACGAGCGCGACGCCGCCGGCTGCCACCGCTCGGCGCTGGCGGAGCGGATGATCGCCCGCGCTGCCTTCGGGATCCGCGACCTCTAGCGGGGCCGCCGCTCGAGGTGGAGATAGGCGGGATCGAATTCGGCGACCGCCGTCAGGGCGTCCCAATCGTGGATCGTCACTTCGCCGGCGCGGAAGGTGAGCAGGCCGTCGCTGCGCAGCTTCTTCAGCATGCGGTTGACGTGGACCGAGGTGAGGCCGGTGGAGTCGGCGATGTCCGCCTGGGTGAGCGGCAGCGCGTAGCGGCCATCGGCGGCGAGGCCCGCGACTTCCAGCCGGACGGAGAGCTCGCAGAACAGGTGCGCGATGCGGGCCACCGCGCTCCGCCGGCCGATGGACAGGATCTTCTCGCGGTGGATGGCGGCGTCGAGCAGGGTCGAGAACCAGAGCATCCGGGACAGATGCGGCTGCGTCTCGGTCAGCCGCCGGATCGCTTCGTGCGGGACCAGCGCGAAGCGGACGGGCGTCATCGATCCGACATTGTGGTCGAGCTGCTTGAGGAGGAAGCTGTGCAGGTCGAGGAAATCGCCCGGAACGTGCAGCTCCATGATCTGCCGCTGTCCGTCGGCCAGGTCGCGGTAGCGGCAGACGAAGCCCTCGATCAGCAGCGTGCATTCGCTGAGCGTCACTCCGGCCCGCGCGATGACCCTGCCGGGCCCGAGCTCGCGCACCTCGCTCATCGCGTCGCCGAGGGCCTTCTCCTCCGCGGGTGAGAGGAGGTCGCGCGCGCGCAGCTTGAGGAGCAGCCGCCGGAGCGCCTCGTCCCGCTCCTCTCCGGTCATGCTCCGGGACGCTCGGCTGCGCCGCCGGCGAGCACCCCCGCCGTCGCCGTGCCGGCGCCGAGCACAAGCCGGTCTACCGCGCGCTTCATCAGCCGAGCCCCTTTCCCCCCACCATTCGCATAACATGCTTCAGCGGGGCAAGAAGGGCCGCCTGTTCAGCCGCCGACCACCTCGCCGCCGTTCGGGTGGAGGACCTGACCCGTCATGTAGCTCGAATCCTCGCAGGCGAGGAACAGGAAGCTCGGCGCCACCTCGTTGGGCTGGCCCGGGCGGCCCATCGGCGTATCCTTGCCGAAATCGGGAATCTTCTCCGCCGGCTGGCCGCCGAACGGGTTGAGCGGAGTCCAGATCGGCCCCGGCGCGACGCCGTTGACGCGGATGCCCTCGTCGACGAGGTTCTGCGACAGCGACCGCGTGAAGGCGGTGATCGCGCCCTTGGTGGCGGAATAATCGAGCAGCTCGGCCGAGCCCCTGTACATCGTCACCGACGTGCAGTTGATGATCGCAGCGCCCCGCTTCAGGTGCGACCGCGCCGCCTGGACCATGAAGAAATAGCCGAAGATGTTGGTCTGGAAGGTACGCTTGAGCTGCTGCTCGCTGATATCGCGGATATCCTCGTCGGGATGCTGCTCGGCGGCGTTGTTGACGAGGATGTCGAGCCTGCCGAAGGCGTCGATCGTCTCCGCGACCGCCCGTTCGCAGAAGTCCTTCTCTCCCACGTCGCCTGCGATGGCGATCGCTCGCCGCCCTTCCGCTTCGACGATCCGCTTCGTCTCGGCGGCGTCCTCGTGCTCGCACAGGTAGAGGATGGCGACGTCGGCCCCCTCGCGCGCGAACAGCGCGGCGACGGCGCGGCCGATGCCGCTGTCGCCGCCGGTGATCAGCGCCACCTTGTCCTTGAGGCGCCCGGAGCCGGGATAGCGCGGCGTCCACTCCGGCTTCGGCTCGAGATCGCGTTCCAGCCCCGGGAGCGCGTCCTCATGGATCAGCTCCAGCGTTTCCGTCTCACTCATCGCGTCACTCCTTCGCGGCGACGCCCGCGCCCTCCTCGCCGAAGGCTTCGATCGTCGACTGGTCCTGCTGGTCCTGCGCGGGCGCGCGCTCGGCCGGCGTGTTGCCGTCCTTACCGAGCGTGAAGGACTTGCGGCTGCCGTCGCCCGGATCGTCCGACATCTGGTTGTTTTGGTTCAGCGCTTGATTGCTGGAATCCGGGTTGTGGAGGTTCTTGCTCATCGTGCGGCTCCTGGAAGGTTTGACCCTCAAACCGCCGGCTTCACGCGCCGGTTCCGGAGCTAGGGGACGAGCACGGTATCCGCTGCGTCCGGCAGAGTGTCTGGATAGTCGAGCGTGTAATGGAGCCCCCGGCTCTCCTTGCGGGCGAGGGCGGACCGGACGATCAGGTCCGAGACTTCCACCAGGTTCCTGAGCTCGACCAGGTCGGGCGTGACGCGGAAGTGGCCGTAATATTCCTGCGTCTCCTCTTTCAGGAGATTGACCCGGTTCAATGCGCGCTCGAGCCGCTTGGTGGTGCGGACGATGCCGACATAATCCCACATGAACCGCCGGATCTCGCGCCAGTTGTGCTGGACGACGACCTCCTCGTCAGAGTGGGTGACGCGGCTCTCGTCCCAGGGACGGATCGGGGGCGGCGGCGGCATGTCGCTCCAGCCGCGGTTGATCGCCTCGGCGGCGGCGACTCCGAAGACGAGGCATTCCAGCACCGAGTTGGAGGCCAGCCGGTTGGCGCCGTGCAGGCCCGACATCGTCACCTCGCCGGCACCGTAGAGGCCCTCGACGTCCGTCCGTCCGTCGAGGTCCACGACCACGCCGCCGCAGGTGTAGTGCGCGGCGGGGACGACCGGGATCGGATCGCGGGTGATGTCGATGCCGATGTCCGGCTCGGCGAGGCGCGCGGCGATGGTCGGGAAGTGGCTGCGGACGAACACCGGATCGCGGTGGCTGATGTCGAGATGGACGAAGTCGAGGCCGAGCCGCTTCAGCTCGTGGTCGATCGCGCGGGCGACGATGTCGCGGGGCGCGAGCTCGGCGCGGGCGTCGAACTCGGGCATGAAGCGCTGCCCGCTCCCGGGGATCTTGAGCTGCCCACCCTCGCCGCGCATCGCCTCGGTGATCAGGAAGTTCTTGACCTCGGGATGGTAGAGGCAGGTCGGGTGGAACTGGTTCATCTCCATGTTCGCGACCCGGCAGCCGGCCCGCCACGCCATGGCGATGCCGTCGCCGGTCGAGCCCCTCGGATTGGTCGAATAGAGCCAGGCGCGGCTGGCGCCGCCGCTGGCGAGGACGGTCGCGCGCGCTGTGACGAGGTCGACCGAGCCGGTGCTCCGGTCGAGCGCGTAGACGCCCCACACGCGGCTCCGGCCCGCCGGGGAGACGGCGTGGCGGTCGGTCGCCAGGTCGACGGCCACCATGTCGGGGATGAGGCTGATATTGGGGTGCTCGGACGCCGCCTTTTCCAGCGCCTTCTGGACCGCCCGGCCGGTAGCGTCGGCGACGTGGACGATGCGCCGGTGGCTGTGCCCGCCCTCGCGGGTGAGGTGCCAGCGTTCCTCCTCGCCGGCGTTGAACGGGACGCCGAGCTTGGCCAGCCGCTCGATGGCCGCGGGGGCGCTCGCTACGACGAACTCGACGGCGGCCCGGTCGTTGAGGCCGGCGCCGGCGACGATCGTGTCCTCGACATGGCTTTCGAACGTGTCGCCGGGCTCCAGCACCGCGGCGATCCCCCCCTGCGCCCAGGTGGTCGAGCCGGCGGAGATGTCCCCCTTCGCCAGCACGGCGACGCGCAGCTCCGGCGCCAGGGTTAAAGCTGCGGAGAGGCCGGCGGCGCCGGAGCCGATGACGACGACGTCGTAATCGCGCTCAGCCATGCAGGTTGGAGGCGCGGGTGAGGTTGAGGAACACGTCCTCCAGGTCCGCCTCCCGCGTCGAGACGTCGACGATGCCGAAGCCGCCGCGCTGCAGGGCGGCGAGCACCTCGCCCGCATTCACCTTGTCCTTCCGGTAGGTGATGGCGAGGGTGCGCTCGCCCATCAGCTCGATCTTGTCGAAGCAGCCGGCGTCGGGGAGCGTCTCGATGTCCCGGTCCACCGTCACCTCGACCGCCTTCTCCTGCGCCATGCCGAGCAGGGTCCGCGTCGGCTCGTTGGCGATGACGCGGCCGTGGTTGATGATCGCGATGCGATCGCACAGCTGCTCGGCTTCCTCGAGATAGTGGGTGGTCAGCACGATGGTGACGCCGCGGCCGTGGAGCTCGCGCACATAATTCCAGAGCTGCTGGCGCAGCTCGATGTCGACGCCGGCGGTGGGCTCGTCGAGGACGAGGATCGGCGGCGAGTGGACCATCGCCTTGGCGACCAGCAGCCGCCGCTTCATGCCGCCCGAGAGGGTGCGGGCATAGGCATTGGCCTTGTCTTCGAGGCGGACCGCGCGGAGCAGCTCGGTCGTGATCCGCCGCTCCTTGGGGACGCCGTACAGGCCCGCCTGGATCTCCAGCGTCTCGGAAGGCGTGAAGAAGGGGTCGAAGACCAGCTCCTGCGGCACCACGCCGATCGAGGCCTTTGCGTTCCTCGGATGCTCGTCGATGTCGAAGCCCCAGATCGACGCGCTGCCGCCGCTCTTGTTCACCAGCCCCGCGAGGATGTTGATCATCGTCGACTTGCCGGCGCCGTTTGGGCCGAGCAGGCCGAAAATCTGCCCACGCGGCACGTCCAGGCTGACGCCGTCCAGCGCCCGCTTGCCGCCGGCATAGGTCTTCTGGAGGTCGCGGATCGCGATGGCGGCGTCGGTCACGGGCGTCCCTGGAGCTGGCGGATGAGGAACTGGCGTATGGCGCCGCGCAGCTGCGGCGTCGATTCGCCCAGGATGCCGCGCGCCGCCGGCGGGATGTGCTCGGTCGGGTCCCCCTCCAGCCGGAAGACATAATGGTCAAACAGGGCCCGCCAGGCGGCGCGTTTCTCCGGCGGCAGCTGGCTGATCGTCAGCAGGCCATGGCCGAGCGCGTGCATCGCCGAGGTGGCGTCCGGCGGCGCCTCCTGCCACCAGTAATTGACCAGGATGTTCAGCGGATCAAAGGCCCGCACCGCGTGCCACCAGAGCGCCGGGACGTAGATGGCGTCGCCGGGTTCGAGATCGGCGACAAGCGCCCGCTCGAGCGCCTTCCGGAACCGCGGGAAGCGCTCGAAGTCGGGCTTCGCCATGTCGACCATGCTGGTCGGCTGGCCGGCGGGCGTCTGGTCGATCGGCCCGACGTAGAGGTTCTTCACTTCGTCGGGCGGGAAGAGGACGAAGCGGCGGCGCCCCCGCACGACGCAGGCGACATTGTCCGATTCGTCGAAGTGGGGGGCGACGTTGGTTTCGGTGCCGATCCAGATGCGAGGTACGGCGTCGGTGGCGGCGAGCGCCGGCATCGGATTCTCGCGTTCGAAGCCTGGCAGAACTTCCGGCACCGGCGTCGAGCCCATGTAGATCGAGAAACGCTGCTCCTGCCCGGCATCCTCGACGATCTTGCCGACGATCTTCGCAAGCGGCGCCTCGGTAATCCCGAAATTGAAGCCGACCATCTCGGGCCGGTAGAAGAAGCGGCCCTCGATGTCGCCGGGCCCCACCCACGCGCGGACCGGCGCGCCGCGGTCGAAGCGGGCCAAATAGGCCTGGGCGCCCTCCGTCGATCGGCACGCCGCCACCGCCGGCCAGTCGGCGATGAATCCGCGGAGCACGGCCGGCTCGTACCGGCTGCGGACCTCGTTTGCGAAGCGTTCGGGGTTCACCCCGTGCCACTCGGCGACGCGGCCGCCCGGCTCCTGCGTCCGGTCCTGCGCTTCAACCTCCATCACAGCCTTTCACACACGCCTCACGGCCTGTCGGGCAGCTCTCGCACCCAGATGTTGCGGAAGCTGATCGGCTCGCTCGGGTCGCCGTGCGACTGGAGCTTGATCGGGCTCGGCCCGTGCATGCGGTAGGACGGGGGGCCGATATAGGCCGTCTCCCCCCTCACCACGGTGTGGTCCTGGATGAGGACGCCGTTGTGCCACGCGGTGAGCGTCGCCGGGCTTTTCAGGGTCCCGCCGGGGAAGAAGGTCGGCCCGTGCCAGACGACGTCGTAGGTCTGCCATTCCCCGGGCGGCCGCATCGCGTTGGCGAGCGGCGGGAACTGCTTGTAGACGCTTCCGGCCATGCCGTTGACGTAGGTCTTGTTATTGAAGCTATCCAGGATCTGCAGCTCGTAGCCCGCGTCGCCGCCGCCGGTGGAAGCCATGAACAGGCCGCTGTTGCCGCGCCCCTGTCCTTCCCCGGAAATGCCCGGCGGGATGCGCCATTCGAGGTGAAGCTGGTAGTTGGAGAAGCGGCGCTTCGTCTCGATGTTGCCGGTCTTCTTGTTGACCGTCATGACACCGCCGGCGACCGTCCACTTGGCCGCCTTGTTGCCGCCGGCCTCGACCCACTCATCCAAGTTCGTGCCGTCGAACAGCACGATGGCGTCGGACGGCGGCGGGGCCGGCTGCGCAGGGCCGGGGCGGACCACCGGCGGCTCGGGCGTCCACTGCTCGGTGGCCTCCGGCTTCATCTGCTGCTCCGGGGCGGCGGCCGCCAGCAGAGCGACGGCGCTTGCCGCGACGACGGTGGCACGTAGCATCGATCCTCCTCCTTATCGCACCACCGGCAGGCCGATGTGGCTGGCCTGCCCGGGTGCCCTGAACACGCGCTGCGTCGCCTTCACATAATCCGTCGGCTTCGCAAAGAAGATGTTGGGAACATAGGTCTGCGGGTTGCGGTCGTAGAGCGGGAACCAGCTCGACTGGATCTGCACCATGATCCGGTGGCCGGGCAGGAAGACGTGGTCCACCGTCGGCATGTCCATCCGGTATTCGACCGTCTCGTTCGCCGGCACCGGCTTCGGATTGGCCGGATCGTCGCGGTAGCGGGCGCGCAGCACGTCCATGGAGAGGGCGAACTCATAGCCGCCCATCTCCGGCTTCTCCGGCACCTGGTCCGGATAGACGTCGATCAGCTTCACCACCCAGTCGCTGTCGGTGCCGCTGGTGGATGCGAAGAGGTGCGCGACCGGCTGCCCCGCCACCCGCACCGGCTGGGTCAGCACTTCGCTCGTATAGGTGAGCACGTCCGGCCGCGCCTCCGCGAAGCGCTGGTCGTCGACCAGCCACTGCCGCCAGGTCGACCCGGCGGCCCAGGGCGAGAAGTTGGGCCGGGCGCGGTAGGTGACCGGACGGGCAGGATCGGAGACATATTCGTCGTAGGCCGCCCCGGCAGCCTGCGGCGGCGCGAAGCCGAGGCCGAAGCCCGGGGTCAGGTACAGCGGCTGCAGGCCCGCGGCGCAGCCGCTGTGGCAGGCCAGCGGCCAGTCGGGATAGCGCCGCCAAGCCTTGGTGCCGCTCTCGAACGCGGTGACGCGCGCCACGTCGGCGGCGGGGGCTCCTTCCTTGAGCCTCGCATCGAGGAAGGGGATGAGGACGTTGCGGCGGAACCACTTGCCGGTATCCTCGTCCCACTCGATCGCGCCGAGACGTGCGGCGTCGCGGTTCGCCTGGCCGTGGTGCCAGGGGCCGAGCACGAGGTGGGCGTTGCCGTTGTCGCGGCCCTTCACCGCCTGGAACGCCGCCGGCGCGCCGTAAATGTCCTCCTGGTCCCACAGGCTGTGGACGAAGAGCGTCGGGACGGTGAGCGGCGCGCGGGCGAGGATGCGGTCCACCGCCTGCTCCTGCCAGAACTCGTCGTACGCGGGGTGCCGGGTTAGCCGCTGCCAGAACGGGAGCTGCTCCATCCCCATCGCCTTTCCATAGGCGCCGGCGGAGCCGTAGTGGAGGAAGGTGCTGTAATCGTCGTAGCGGGTGGCGAACCATTCCTCGTCCGACTTCTTCGACGCGGTCTGGCCGTAGACGTAGCTTATCATCTCCTGGCGGAACGCGCCGTTGTGGAACCAGTCGTCGCCCTTCCACACGTCGACCATCGGGTTGATCGGCACGGAGGCCTTTAGCGCCGGGTGCGGGTTCACCAGGCTCATCAGCGCGGTGAACCCGTCGTAGCTGGTGCCGATCGTGCCGACGCGGCCGTTCGATTCGCGCACGTTCTTCACCAGCCAGTCGATCGTGTCCCAGGCGTCGGTGGCGTGATCCACCTTGGTCGGGTTCAGCGGCCCGCGCAGCGGCCGGTTCATCACATACTCGCCCTCGGAGCCGTATTTGCCCCGCACGTCCTGCACCGCGATGATGTAGCCGGCGCGGGCGAGCTCGGCATAAGCCGGCGAGAGGATGTTCTCGAGCATCGTGCCGTGCGCCCGCTCGGTCTGCTCGTCGGCCGAGTAAGGAGTGCGGTCTAGCATGATCGGCGCGCGGCGGACGCCCTTCGGCACGATCAGCACCGTGTGCAGCCGGACGCCGTCGCGCATCGGGACCATGACCTCGCGCCGGACATAGTCGAAGGCGTCGCGGATCGGCTCGAAGCGGCCCGGAATGTCGCCCCCGCGCGGGAAGGGCGGGACCTCCTGCACCTTCGACTGGGTCTGCGCCGCCGCGGGCGCGGCGAGCGCTGCAAGGGCGGCGGCGAGCGACAGAATATGGCGGGTGCGCATGGGCGTGGTCTCCTGCCGGCGGAGCGACATCGCACGCCGGCCGGGCGCCCGCAAGCGGGCTGCGCGCGCCGATTGCCCGCCCCTGCCGCCGTTGCTAAAGGCGCGGCGATGCAGACCGACCCCTATGTCCCGGAAGTGAGCTACGTGACGACGCCCCGCGTCGCCTGCGATGGCGCCGCCGACATCGCTCCCGCCCTCGGCCATCCGCGCGTCTACATGCAGATCGACGAGAAGGGCTATGTCGACTGCGGCTATTGCGACAAGCGCTTCATCCTGAAGGGCGGAGCGGCGGACGAGTCCGGCGCTGGCGCATAGCGGGGCGTAAGGTTGTAGCTTAGACATTCCGTGCGCCCGCCCTATATCGGCGCCATGACCCTCCCCACCGATCCGCGCCGCTTCCTCTATCGCAGCGAAGCGCTCACCCCCGACGCAGCCCTCCGCCTTACCGCCGACGCCCTCCAGGGCTGCGAGGACGGCGAGCTCTACCTCCAGTACACCGCCTCAGAGGCGTTCGCGTTCGACGACGGCCGGCTCAAGACGGCGGACTTCAACACCCAGGCCGGGTTCGGCCTGCGCGGCGTCTCCGGGGAGACCACCGCCTTCGCCCACGCCAACGAGCTTTCGGAAGCCGCCATCCGCCGCGCCGCCGAGACGATGTCGGTGCTCGACCCGGCGCGCGGGCCGAAGGCCGCCCCGCCTCGCCGCACCAACGCCACGCTCTACACCGATTCCGATCCGCTGAGCCTCGTCCCCTTCGCCCGCAAGGTGGCGCTCTGCCAGGAGATCGACGCCGCCGCCCGCGCCCGCGATCCCCGTATCGTCCAGGTTTCCGTCAGCCTTGCCGGCTCCTGGTCGGTGATCGAGATCGTCCGGCCAGACGGCTTCGTCGCCCACGACGTCCGCCCGCTGGTCCGGCTCAACGTCCAGATCGTCGTCGAGCAGAACGGCCGGCGCGAGAGCGGCTATCACGGGCTCGGCGGCCGCTACCTCTACGATTCGCTGTTCGATCCGGCGACCTGGAACCGGGCGATCGACGGGGCGCTGGCGCAGGCGCTGGTGAACCTCGACTCGGTCGCCGCGCCGGCAGGCGAGATGACGGTCGTGCTCGGCCCCGGCTGGCCCGGCGTGCTCCTCCACGAAGCGATCGGCCATGGCCTCGAAGGGGATTTCAACCGCAAGGGCACCTCCGCTTTCTCCGGCCGCATCGGCGAACGGGTCGCCGCGCCGGGCGTGACCGTGGTCGACGACGGCTCGATCGGCGAGCGCCGCGGCTCGCTGTCGATCGACGACGAGGGCACCCCCACCCAGTGCACCACCCTGATCGAGGACGGCATCCTCAAGGGCTACATTCAGGACCGGATGAACGCGCGGCTGATGGGGGTCGAGCCCACCGGCAACGGCCGCCGCGAGAGCTTCGCCCACGCGCCGATGCCGCGGATGACCAACACCTTCATGCTCGGCGGCACCGAGGATCCCGGTGAGATCCTGGCGCGGGCGAAGAACGGCATCTACGCCAAAAGCTTCGGCGGCGGTCAGGTCGACATCACCTCGGGCAAGTTCGTCTTCTCCTGCACCGAGGCCTATAGGATCGAGAACGGCAGGCTCGGCGCCCCGATCAAGGGCGCGACGCTGATCGGCGACGGCCCGACGGTGCTCACAAAGGTCGCCGCGATCGGCAACGACATGGCGCTGGACGAGGGCATCGGCATCTGCGGCAAGGGCGGCCAGTCGGTCCCCGCCGGCGTCGGGCAGCCGACCATGCTCATCGAAGGCCTCACCGTGGGAGGCACCGCCGCCTGATGGATCGGCGCGACGAGGTCCTCGACTTCTGGTTCGGCCTCGCGCCGGACCAGTGGTGGAAGCCGGACGCCACGCTCGACGAGGGGATCCGCCGCCGCTTCGCGGAGCTGTGGGAGGAGGAGCGGGAGAACGTGCCGGAGCATTTCCTCGGGAGCGCTAAGGACGCGCTGGCCGCCGTGGTGCTGTTCGACCAATTCCCGCGCAACATGTTCCGCGGCCAGGCCGACCAGTTCTCGACCGATCCGCTCGCCCTCGCGGTCGCCAAGGGGGCGGTCGACCGCGGCTATGACGAGCAGCTTGGGCCGGCGGAGCGCGCCATCCTCTACATGCCCTTCCAGCACAGCGAGAAGATCGACGACCAGCGCCGCTCGCTCCTCCTCTTCACCGCCCTCGGCGATCCGCACCACCTCGGCTACGCCCGGAAGCACCATGACGTCATCGCCCGCTTCGGGCGCTTTCCCCACCGCAATGCGATCCTCGGCCGCGCCCCGCGCGCCGACGAGGTCGCCGCCGGCGACGTGGTCCCCTGGTGATGGCGCTGGTCGAGGCCGCCAAATTCTACAACGCGATCGAAGGCGGCATGGCACGCGCGCGGCTGGCGGCGGAGGGGATCGACTCCTTCCTGTTCGACACCGAGATGAACTGGGGCGGGCTCGACGGCGCGGTCCCGATCCGGCTGATGGTCGACGAGGACGATTTCGCCGCCGCCCGGGCCTGCCTCAGCGCGCCAGGTACGGAAGGAGGGGCCTGAGGTCGTAGCCCGCCGCGGCGCCCCTGGAGACAATCTCGCCCGGTTCGTCTCCCATCCGCGCCCGCGCGAGGGCCCACAGATATGCGGAGCGGGTCCCCGATTTGCAGAAGGCGAGCACCTCTCCGTCGGCCGCGGCCAGCGCCTCCCGCATCGCCTCGATCTGCGCCTCCGAGAAGCCGCCGGCAACGGGGATGTGGCGGTAGGCGATGCCTGCGGAGCGTGCCGCCGCCTCGACTTCGCCCGAGTCCGGCTGCCCCGGCTCCTCGCCGTCCGGCCGGTTGTTGACGATCATCCCGATCCCCGCCGCCGCCAGCTCCGCCACCGCGGAGGGATCGACCTGACCGGCGACGGAAACGTTCGTATCGAGACGACGGTACATCATGGATCTCCTCAGGCCGGCCGCTTGACATCGAAGGCGACGGTGAGCCTCTCCCCCGCGTCGAACGGCCGCGTGCCGTGCCACATGGTCGAGGGGAAGAGGACCAGCCGCCCGGGCTTCGGCTCGACCAGCCGGAGCGGCGGCAAATCGACGCCGAGCTCGCTCGCCTCGCCCAGGCTCAGCCAGCCCGCCTCAGCCGCGCCGCGGTCCGCCGCGTCCGGGACCGCGACATAGAGGGCCGAGCTGAACCAGCCTGCGGGGTGGACGTGGTTGACGTGCCGGCCGCCGCCGGTCAGCCGCACCGACCAGGAGCCCGAGAAGCCGATCGGCCCGCGCCGCGCCACGAGGGTCGGGTGCCCCGGCTGCGGCGGCGGCAGCTGCGCGACGTGCATCTCCACCGCCTTCCCCACCGCCTGCCGCAGCGCCCGGATTTCCGGCTCGATGCGCGAGAAGAGATGGCCCTCGGTCTGGGTGCCGCCGCGCAGCGACTGGTCGAAGGGGTGATGGCTGGTCCGGTGCAGGGCGCGAAGCCGCTCGGCCAGCCCCTCGAGCGGGGGCAGGCGGTCGGCGATGTCGTAGACGCCGACCAGCCGCGGGTCCCCCTCCAGCCACTCCCAGCGCGGATCGCCGAGCAGCCGCCAGCCGAGCGAGACATAGGGCCAGAGCTGGTGGCTCGGATCGCGCGGCGCGGCCCGCTCCGCCATCGCCGCAGCCTCCTTCACCCGGCCGGTCCGCAGGAAGAAGCGGATGTGGTGCATGATCACCGGCACGCTGCCGAGCTGCGCCAGGCGCGCGAACAGAGGGCCCGGACGCTCGGTTTCGCCGAGCTCGGACCGTGCGATCGCCTCGGCGGCGTCGAACGACACGTTCCGCCCCGCCGCGGCCCGCGCCCGCTCGATCAGCGGCAGCGCCCGCGCGAAGAGCTGGTCGTGGAGCAGCGTCTCGATATAGGCCCGCCAAAGCGCAAAGTCGCGCGGTGCGGCGGCAAGGGCGTGCTCGAAGCTGTCGGCGAAATGCTCATGGTCGCCCCGCGTCCAGCGCACGCGGGCCAGCGCCGCATGGCCTTCCACCCATTGCGGGTCGCGCCGCAGCGCATCGGCGAGGGCGCCGAGCGCCGCCTCCGCCTCCCCGTCCTGGATCCGTGCGGCGGTGAGGCGCAGGAGGATCGAGCGGTCTGACGGGGCGAGCCGGACGGCACGCTCGAACAGCCCCACCGCCGGCAGCCCCGCCTCGAAGGTGGCGCAAGCGAGGGCATTGGCAATCATCGCATCGTCGGGGGCGAGCTCCGCCGCCTTCGCGAGCGCCTCGATCGCCGCCTTAAGGTCGTCCGCATTGCGGTGCAGGAGCCCGAGCAGCTGCCACAGGCGTGCATTGCCGGGGTGGTCCTTCAGGAGAACCCCCACCGGCGCCACCGCCTCATCATGGGCGCCCGCCTGGAGGGCGGCGGCGCCGGCGCGGAGCATGGCGTCGGCATCACGCGACGCGGCGGCCCGCTGCAGCATCTGGCGCACTTCAGCGGTCACTCAGGATCGCTCCGTCTCATTCCGAGTGGCTGCGGACCACCTCTATGAACGCCTCGCCATAACGCGCCAGCTTGGCCTGGCCAACGCCCGGGACGCGGGCGAGCGCGGAGAGGCTGGTCGGCCGCACCGCCGCGATCTCCCGCAGCGTGCTGTCGTGGAAGATGACGTAGGGCGGCACGCCCCCCTCTTTGGCCAGCGCCCGCCGGCATTCGCGCAGCGCGTCGAACAGCGGGTCGTCCGGATACGCCTCATCCCGAGCGCGCCTGGCCCGCTTCTGGCGCTTGGGCGGAATGACGAGGTCGAGCCGGTCCTCGCCCTTGAGCAACCCGCGCGCGGCGGGGCCGAAGGAGAGGCCGCCATATTCGTCCGCCCGCAGTGCGTCGCGGGCGAGCAGGGCGCGGGCGACGGGCTTGACCAGCGCCAGCTCCTCCTCGCCCGCGATCCCGAAGACCGAGAGCCGGTGATGGCCGAAGCCGATCACCTTTTCCGTCTCCCGTCCGGCGAGCACGTCGGTGAGATGCTGGATTCCGAAGCGCATCTCGGTGCGGAAGGCGGCGGAGAGGAGCTTGCGCGCCACTTCCGTGGCATCGAGGGTCGCGGGCGGCGCGAGGCAATTGTCGCAATTGCCGCACCGCTCCGGCGGCGCCTCGCCGAAATGCCTGAGCAGCAGCGCCCGCCGGCAGGCGCCCGTCTCGACCATCGCCGCGAGCGCGTTCAGTCGCTGCCGCTCGCCGCCGCGCCGTTCCTCCGGCACCTCCGTTTCGATCCGCCGGCGGGCGCGGGCGAAATCGTCGGCGCCCCAGAACAGCCACGCCTCGGCGGGATCGCCGTCGCGCCCCGCCCGCCCCGTCTCCTGATAATAAGCCTCGATCGATTTCGGCAGGCCGGCGTGGGCGACGAAGCGCACGTCGGGCTTGTCGATGCCCATGCCGAAGGCGATGGTCGCGACCATCACCATGTCCTCGCTCTCGACGAACGCCTTCTGGTTGCGGGCGCGGACCTGCGGCTCGAGGCCGGCATGGTAGGCGAGCGCCTTGCGGCCGGCGCCGCCGAGCTGCTCGGCCAGCCGCTCCGCCTTGTCGCGGCTCGGCACGTAGACGATCCCGGCACCGGGTTGCTCGGCAAGCAGCGCCTTGAGCTGTGACGCCACGCCGTCGCGGGGGCGGACGTGGTAGCGTATGTTCGGCCGGTCGAAGCCGGCGACGATCAGCCCGTCCTCCGGAATGCCGAGCTGGACGAGGATGTCGCCGCGCGTCTGCCGGTCGGCGGTCGCGGTGAGGGCGAGCCGCGGCACGTCGGGGAAGGCGTCCAGCAGCGGCTTCAGCAGGCGGTAGTCGGGCCGGAAGTCGTGGCCCCATTCGGAGACGCAATGCGCCTCGTCGATCGCGATCAGCGCCAGCGGCGTCCGCGCCGCGAGCTCGCGAAACCCTCCCGTGCTCGCCCGCTCCGGCGCGACGTAGAGGAGGTCGAGCTCGCCGCGCTTCAGCCGCGCCAGCGTTTCCTCGCGGTCGCCGTCGGCGGACGTGAGCGAGGCGGCGCGAATCCCGAAGGCGTCGGCCGAGCGGATCTGGTCGTGCATCAGCGCGATCAGCGGCGATATGACCAGCGCCGTCCCCGGCCGCGCCAGCGCCGGCACCTGGTAGCAAAGCGACTTGCCCGCGCCCGTCGGCATCACCGCCAGCGTGTGCTCCCCCGCCATGACGCGGGCGATCACCTCCTCCTGCACACCCCGAAAGGCGGGGAAGCCGAAGGTCTGGCGGAGGATGTCGGTCGGATTGGCCACGGTGCCTGCCTAGCGGCGTCCGCGGCGGCCCGCCAAGCCTTCAGATGGTCGATGCCGCCGTCGGGATTGCGACCGGCCGGCGCCGTGCCGCAGCCCCCCGCGCGGCGCTGCGGATCATTCGCAGACCGGCTCCCGATCCCCGATCCAGGGCCGGAAGGTGAAGCCGTGAAGGTCGATCCGCTCGATCGGATAGGGCCAATGCTCCAGGCCGAACTTGTCGGGCAGTGCCTCGCACACGTCGGTAGCCCCCTCCGCGCCCGCCCGGTGGATGCGGGCCCGATATTTGACCGCGTTGGGATAGCCGTTCTCGAGCACGAGCATCGAGTGATCTCCGGGAAGCGGAACGAACTTGATCCGCAACTCACCCGCCTGCACCTGCGGAGCCGCGGGAATGCCGTCCTCGCCGCTGGGGATCGCCATGGCAGTCGCGCCCGACGCCCAGTCGTACTCCCCCCTCGACGCATGCCGTGCCCACTCGCGCTCGAACGGGCTGAGCGCGGCCGCGGGGCCCCGCCGCGCCTCGATCACACGCCCGCCATCGTCGATGGTCAGGGTCACCGCTTCGCCGAGCTTGAGCGACACCGTCTGCTGCTGAGCCGACGCGGGCGCGGCGGCCATGATGAGCAGCGTCGCCGCCGCCGCCATAGGTGTCAGTCGCATCCCGTTCCCCTTCCGTCGCAAAGCTACCAGAGCATCGCCTGCGAAGCCACGTCGAAAGAACCTCTGTCCTATTTGTTCCTTCTATGTTCTACTCATGGGATGAACAGCGAATCGCCTCGCCGGCAGGTGCCGGCCTTCACGCCCGTGCCCCTGCGCTACCGCGCCGACGGCTGGACCCCGCAGCGCCAGGCGGACTTTCTCGGCCGCCTTTGCGAGACGTGGTCCGTCGTGGCGGCGGGGCGCCATGTCGGCATGACGCGGGAGAGCGCCTGCAGTCTTCGCGACAAGGAGGGCGCCGAAAGCTTCGCTGCGGCATGGGATTCGATCCTGGCGGCGCCGCGCCGGATCCGGAAGTCCACACATGACATGCTCCGGCACCGTCTTTTCTACGGCACGCTGAAGCCGGTGATGCGCGGCGGCCGGCACGTCGGAACGCTCCATTCCCCTGACAATGACGCGCTCCTGCGCCTCTATCGGGCGGAGCAGCGCAGGAAGAATGCGCTGCGCCGGCTGAACGGAAGATCACGGTGAAACAATGCACGGATCCCACGAAATTCGTGAACTTCCGCCGGCGGCCCTATTCCGCGGCCTCGGCTTCCTCCTCCTCGCGCTCGGTCTGCTGGCGGGCCCACATGTCGGCGTAGAGGCCGCCCTTGCGCAGCAGCTGAGCGTGGGTGCCGCGCTCGGCCACGCGCCCTTCGTTCAGCACCACGATCTGGTCGGCGTCGACGACGGTCGAGAGGCGGTGGGCGATGACGATCGAGGTGCGGCGGGCGGCGACGTTGCGCAGCGTCTCCTGGATCGCGGCCTCGGTGCGGCTGTCGAGCGCGCTGGTCGCCTCGTCGAAGATCAGGATCGGCGGGTCCTTGAGCAGGGTGCGGGCGATGGCGACACGCTGCTTTTCGCCGCCCGACAGCTTGAGGCCCCGCTCGCCGACCGTCGCTTCGTAGCCCTGCGGCAGGCTCATGATGAAGTCGTGGATCGCCGCCCCCCGTGCTGCCGCCTCGATCTCCCCCTGCGTGGCGCCGTCGCGGCCGTAGCCGATATTGTAGCCGATCGTGTCGTTGAACAGCACGGTGTCCTGCGGGACGATGCCGAGGCTGGCGCGCAGGCTCTCCTGGCTGACATGCGCAATGTCCTGACCGTCGACGGTGATCCGCCCCGCGGTCGGGTCGTAGAAGCGGAAGAGGAGGCGCGAGAGCGTCGACTTGCCGGCGCCCGAGGGGCCGACGATCGCCGTCATCGTCCCCGCCGGAACGGCGACGTCGATGCCCTTCAGGATCGGCCGCTCCGCCTCGTAGCCGAAACAGACCCCTTCGAACCGCACCTCGCCCGACCGGACGGCGAGCGGCGCCGCCGCCGGGGCGTCCTCCACCTCGGGCGGCGTGTCGACGATGCCGAACATCGCCTCCATGTCGATCAGGCCCTGGCGGATCGTGCGGTAGACCCAGCCGAGCATGTCGAGCGGGCGGAAGAGCTGCGCGAGCAGGGTGTTGACCAGCACCACGTCGCCGGTGGTGAAGGCGCCGCGGCTCCACCCCCACACCGTGTAGCCCATCGCGCCGGCCATCATCAGGTTGGTGATGAAGGACTGGCCGATGTTGAGCCATGCGAGCGAGGTCTCGTTGCGCACGGACGCGTCGGCGAAGGCGCGCATCGCCTCGCCGTAGCGCCGCGCCTCCCGCTCCTCGGCGGTGAAATATTTGACGGTCTCGTAGTTGAGCAGCGAATCGACGGCGCGGGCGATCGCCTGGTTGTCGACCTCGTTCATCTGCCGCTGCAGCTTGGCCCGCCATTCGGTGACGAAGCGGGTGAAGGCGATATAGGCGACCACCATCACCAGCGTCGCCACCACCAGGCCGGGGCCGAACTTCACGCCGAAGATGATGCAGATCGCCGCCAGCTCGATGATCGTCGGCGCGATGTTGAACAGCAGGAAATAGAGCATCATGTCGATGCTCTTCGTCCCCCGCTCGACAATCTTGGTGAGCGCGCCCGTGCGGCGCTCGAGGTGGAAGCGAAGGCTCAGGCGGTGGATGTGCCGGAACACCGTCTCGGCGAGGCGGCGGGCGGCGTCCTGCCCCACCCGCTCGAAGATCGCGTTGCGCAGGTTGTCGAACAGCACGCCCCCGAAGCGCGCGGCGGCATAGGCGACCACCAGCGCTACCGCCAAGCTCACCGCCGGCTCCATTCCCGCCGACATGCGGTCGATCGCCGCCTTGTAGGCGAAGGGCATGACGAGGGTGGCGCCCTTGGCGATGAAGACGAGCACCACGGCGACGATCACGCGCGCGCGCAGCCCCGGCGCGTGCTCGGGCCAGAGGTAGGGGAGGAATCGCCGCAGCGTCTGCCAACCGGCGCGCTCGGCTTGATCGGAGGTTTCGAGGGGCCGCATCCAGTCGCCTAGGTAGTGTTGCGGAGTGGCGGAACCAAGCAACGGATGCGAAACGACTGGAACGGCGCCTTCCTACAAGGGTTTAGCGGACATGAGTGCGGGCCTCTTCCTGATCGCGATCCTGGGCTGCGGCGAAGCCGACGCGCCGTGCGCGACGGTGCGCACGCTCGACACGCGCTACGAGAGCGAAGCGGCCTGCACGGCGGCAACCGAGGCGGCCGTCCAGAAGAACAGCGACGTCGACTTCCCCGTAATCGTCGCCCAGTGCGTCGCCGCGGGGCAGGATGCGAAGCCGCCGCGCGCGAACGAAGTCGAGCTCCCCGGCCCCGGCCGCGGCGATTTCAGGAACAGCCCGATCCGCAGCTGAGGC
>DASVVY010000035.1:0-6538 GCA_036386335.1 Allosphingosinicella sp.
GTACGGCGTGCCGCGCTTGATCGACTTGTCCGCGCGGGGATCGAAGTCGGTCAGCCAGCTGTACCGGTCGACCATGCCCCAGGCGAGGACGTCGCGCAGCTGCCTGTAGCTCAGCATGATGTCGAGATAGGCGCGGGCATAATCCGCGACCATCCGGTCCCGCATGGCGATGTCGTCCGGCGCTTTCCTGTCGTTGACGTCGAACTCGGTGATGACGAGCTGGTAGCCCATTCCGACCACCTCATCGAGGAAGCGGCGCCAGGGCCCCTGCGACTCGCGGACGATGTCGGCGACCGGCATGTCCTTGAGCACCCGGATGTGGGACTGGATGCCCAGCGCGTCGACGGGCGTCCCGCGCTTCCTGAATCCTTCGAGGAGCTTCAGGACGCCGGCCATGTGCGTCTCGTCCTCGGTGCCTCGCTCCCAGCTCATGTAGTCGTTGTAGACGAGCTGGGCGTGGGGCGCCTCGGCCTTGGCGGTGTGGAACATGAGGTCGAGCATCGCCTCCCCGCCCATTGCGCGCGTCACCACCGTGTCGCGGATGGCCCCAGTCTCCGGCTGCACCGCCTCGTTGACGACGTCGTAGGAGTAGATTTTCGTGCCGTAACGGCGGCAGACGGTGCGAACGTGCTCGGTGAGCAAGGCCGCGGCGGCACTCGCGGGCTGGGCACCGAAATCGTGCTCGACAAGCCATTTCGGATACCATTGCTGCGGCGCCCAGAAGAGCGTGTGGCCGCGCAGCTGGAAGCCCCGCGAGGTCGCGTAGTCGACGAGCGCGTCCATCTCCCGGAAGTTGAAATCGCGCGTGCGCCGCGTCCACTGCCACTTAAGCTCATTCTCTGGGACGAGCAGCGCGCACTCGCCCTGCAAAATGGCGGCATAGGCCGAATTGGCGAAGCTGCCGCGGTCTGCGCCGGGCCGGCCCCAGGCGACGGCGGAGCCGAAGCGGCGCCCGCTGCGGGCGGCAAGCTCCTTCAGCGACGGCCCCGCCGGCGGCGCCGGCAGCTCGGGAATCGCCCGCGCGCACGCGCTCACCGCCAGCGCCATGCCCAGCGCAAGACTGTCGCGCCTCGTGATCCTCATCAGCTTCATCCCTCCTGCCGGCGCTGCGCCGCGTTGTGTTGGTAGCGCTAACATGGTAGAGGCGCCGGGACAATCTCTAACCGGAAAAGCAGTGACCCGGCTCCTCCTGATCCTGAAAATCCTCGTCGCCACAATGGTTTCGCTGTTGGGCGCCGGTGCAAGCGCCGCCACGGCTCCGGGTGAGGACGGATACGACCTCTGGCTCCGCTACCGCCCTGTCGAGTCGGCTTGGGCGACCGGGTACCAGGGGGTTGCGCGCGTACTCGTCGTGCCCGGGGAGAGCGCCACCCTCGCGGCGGCCCGCGACGAGCTCCGCAGCGGCCTCGGCGGCCTCCTCGGCACCGTCCCGGCCGAAGCCGACGCGGTGCGGCAGGACGGGGCGATCCTGGTCGGCACGCCCCGCACCTCGCCCGAAATCCGGCGGCTGAACCTCCCCCTCGCCGGGCTCGGCCCGGAAGGCTATGCAATCCGCAGCGTCCGCATCGGCGGCCGCCGCGCCACCGTCATCGCTGCGAACACCGACACCGGCGCGCTCTACGGCAGCTTCGCCTTCCTGCGCCTGCTCCAGACCCGTCAGCCGCTGGAGGCGCTGGACGTGGCAGACGCGCCTCGGCTGAAGCTGCGCGTCCTCAATCATTGGGACAATCTCGATCGCACCGTCGAGCGCGGCTACGCCGGCTTCTCGCTCTGGGACTGGCATAAGCTTCCCGACTATCTTGACTCCCGCTACACCGATTACGCCCGCGCGAACGCCTCGATCGGCATCAACGGCACCGTCCTTACCAACGTCAATGCCAATGCCGACGTGCTGACGCCGCGCTACCTTGAAAAGGTTGCGGCGCTGGCGGCGGTGTTCCGGCCGTACGGCATTCGGGTCTACCTCACCGCCCGGTTCAGCGCGCCGATGGAGATCGGAAGCCTCAAGACCGCCGATCCCCTCGATGCCGCGGTCCGCGCCTGGTGGAAAGCCAAGGCCGACGAAATCTATCGGTACGTGCCCGATTTCGGCGGCTTCCTGGTGAAGGCGAATTCGGAAGGCCAGCCCGGCCCGCAGGACTACAAGCGCACGCACGCCGACGGCGCCAATATGCTCGCGGACGCGGTGAAGCCGCACGGCGGGATCGTGATGTGGCGGGCCTTCGTCTACTCGGCCTCGCCCGACCAGGACCGCGCGAAGCAGGCCTATGAGGAATTCGAGCCGCTGGACGGCAAGTTCCGCGACAACGTCCTCCTCCAGGTCAAGAACGGCCCGATCGACTTCCAGCCGCGCGAGCCCTTCAGCCCCCTGTTCGGAGCGATGCGCAGGACGCCGCTCATGATGGAATTCCAGATCACCAAGGAATATCTCGGCTTCGCCACCCACCTCGCCTATCTCGGCACGATGTGGGAGGAGGTGCTGAACGCCGACACCCACCGCCCGCGCGAGGGGACGCCGGTCGCCCAGTCGATCAGCGGAATCGCGGGCGTCGCCAACATCGGCACCGACCGAAACTGGAGCGGCTCCCACTTCGACCAGGCGAACTGGTACGCGTTCGGCCGCCTCGCCTGGAATCCCGAAGCCTCGGCGCGGACCATCGCCGGAGAGTGGGCACGGATGACCTTCTCCACCGAACCCCGCTTCGTCTCCGGCGCGACGGACATGATGATGCGCTCGCGGCAGGCGGTGGTCGATTACATGACGCCGCTCGGCCTCCACCATTTGATGGCGACGGGCCATCATTACGGCCCCGGCCCATGGGTGAACGACCTCGAACGCCCCGACTGGAACCCCGCCTATTATCATCGCGCCGACCGGCAGGGCATCGGCTTCGACCGCACCGCCAGCGGCAGCAAGGCCGTCTCGCAATATGCGCCCGAGGTGGCCCGCCGCTTCGCTGACCTCAGTCGGATCTCCGAAGACGATCTCCTCTGGTTTCACCATGTGCCGTGGGACCACCGGATGCGCTCGGGCCGCCCGCTGTGGGACGAGCTCGTCATGCGCTACGACCGCGGGGTTGCCGAAGTCGCGCGGATGCGCAGCGACTGGCAATCGCTGCGGCCGTATGTGGACCCGCGCCGCCACGCCGACACGGCCGCCTTCCTGCGCATCCAGGAGAAGGAAGCCAAATGGTGGCGGGATGCATCGGTCGCATATTTCCAGAGCGTTTCCGGAAGGCCTCTCCCGCCCGGCTCGGCGCCGCCCGCGCACGATCTCGACTATTACAAGGCTCTGGACATCAAATACGCCCCCGGCCACTGAAGCGGCCGATGAGCAGCCGGGAGCCGATACGCGAGGTGGTCATCGTCGGCGGCGGGACCGCCGGCTGGATGACGGCCGCCGCCATGGCGCGCTACGTAGGAGGCAGCCACCGCCGCATCACCCTCGTCGAATCCGAAGCCATCGGCACCGTCGGGGTCGGCGAAGGCACGATCCCGCCGATGCTCGAGTTCAACCAGTTCCTGGGCATTCCCGAGGCGGATTTCCTCCGGGAGACGAAAGCAACCTACAAGCTGGGCATCGAGTTCGTCGGATGGGGCGAGGCGGGTGAGCGCTATTTCCACCCCTTCGGACATTTCGGCCGCAGCCTCAACGGCACCGATTTCTACCAGCTCTGGCTGAAGTTCCGTGACCAATCGGGCGTCGGCCCGCTCGCCGCATATTCGATGTCGGCCCTGGCGGGCCTGAATGCCCGTTTCGCGCACCCGGCGCCCGACCCGCGGTCGCCGCTCAACGGCATCGCCTACGCCTATCATCTCGATGCCGGCCTCTATGCGCGCATGCTGCGCCGGTACGCCGAGGGGCTCGGCGTCCGCCGCATCGAGGGCCGCATCGTCGAGGTGCAGCGGGATTCGGAGAGCGGCCATGTCGCCGCGGTCCGGCTGGAGGACGGCACCAGTGTAGCCGGGCAGCTCTTCATCGACTGCTCCGGCTTCCGCAGCCTTCTGATCGGCGAGACGATGGGTGTCCCGTTCGAGGATTGGAGCCACTGGCTTCCCTGCGACCGCGCGATCGCGGTGCCGTGCGAGCGAACCGAGCCTCTCCTCCCCTATACGCGCGCGATGGCCCACCGCGCGGGGTGGCAATGGCGGATCGGGCTGCAGCACCGCACCGGCAACGGCCATGTCTATGCAAGCGCGCACATGGGAGACGAGGAAGCCGAACGGATTCTCGTTGAGAACCTCGACGCGGCGACCGTCGGCGATTTCAACCGGCTGCGCTTCAAAGCGGGCAAGCGGGCCCGGGCGTGGGAGGGGAATGTCGTCGCCATCGGCCTGTCCGCCGGTTTTCTCGAGCCGCTCGAGTCGACTAGCATCTGGCTCATCCAATTCGGCATCCAGAAGCTCTTCGCCCTCTTCCCGGACATGCGCTTCGCCGAGACGGAGCGGGAGGAATATAATCGCTTCGTGCGCGACGGCTACGAAGGCGTCCGCGACTTCATCATCCTCCACTACCAGGCGACGCGCCGCACCGACCCGTTCTGGCGCGAGGTTCGTTCGGTCGAGATGCCCGACAGCCTCCAGCGCAAAATCGCGCTCTTTGCCGATAAGGGCCGCGTCTTCCGCTATAAGGACGAGCTGTTCGAGCTGCCGAGTTGGGTGGCGGTGATGCTCGGCCAGGGCATCGTGCCGGAAGGCTACGATCCGCTCGTCGATTCGCTTCCCGATCAGCAAGTGCTCGCCGCCATGTCGGAACTGCGCGGCGTCTACCGCACCACCGCCCTCTCGCTCCCCCAGCATTCGGACTATGTCGCCCGCGCCATCGAGCCGCGGCCGCCGGCGACCCGCTAGGCGGCTGCCGCCGACGCGCAGCAGCGTTGGAGGAACTGCTCGTGCGGGGGCAGTGCCCCCACCCGCTGCTGGATCGCGCTCCTGATCTTGGCGAGCGTCAGGTTGAGGTCGTCGTCGCTCATCACATCCGCCAGCGGGTGATATCCCTCCGGCATCATCCCCTGACCGTAGAGGACTGCGAACCAGCTGATCTCTCGGAAGATATCGTGCCCCGCCGCCAGCACCTCGCCGCGCGTCCGGAACAGGTCCAGCTTCGTCTCGAGACTATCAGGCACGGACATGTGCTTGCAGTAGCGCCAGAACGCCGTGTCCTCGCGATCCGTCACCTTGTAGTGGGCGACGATGAAGTCCCGGATGGACTCGTAGAGCAGCTCCATCTCGGTGTTGAAGCGGCCGAGGATCGCCGGGTGGAAGTCGCGGTCCGGGAACAGGTCGAGCAGCTTCGAGATGGCGACCTGGATCAGGTGGATGCTGGTCGATTCCAGCGGCTCGAGGAACCCGCTCGAAAGGCCGATGGCGATGCAGTTCTTGGCCCAGGAACGGCGTCGGCGGCCGGCGCCGAAGCGCAGCAGCCGCGGATCCGCCTGTGCGGGCCCGTCCAGCCGCGAGAGAAGGTTCGCCGCGGCTTCGTCCGCGCCGATGAACGCATCGCAGAACACGTAGCCGTTGCCGGTGCGGTGCTGCAGCGGGATGCGCCATTGCCAGCCGGCCTCGTAGGCCGTGCAACGGGTGTAGGGAACCGGATCCTCGACCCGCTCGCACGGCACCGCGAGCGCTCGATTGGTCGGCAGCCACCGGCTCCAGTCCTCGAAGCCGGTCTCGAGCGCGCCTTCTATCAGCAGGCCGCGAAACCCGGAGCAGTCGAGGAACAGGTCGCCGCGCACGCGCCGGCCGCCCGTCAGCTCGACGCTCTCGATGAACCCGCTCTCGGGCTGCTGGTGGACCTTGACGATGCGCCCCTCGGTGCGGACGACGCCCCGCTTCTCCGCGAACCGCCGAAGGAAGGCGGCGTAGCGCGAGGCGTCGAACTGGAAGGCGTAGTTGATGCTGGGCGCCGCGCCGCCCGCCGCCGGCTTGGTTCGGGCGAAGCGGCCCTGGTGCGCCGCCTGCGCTTCCGAGCTGAACAGCAGGTTGTTGGGATTGCCGCCCTCCTTCACCCATCGCAGCCAGTAATGGGAGAAGGAGACCCCGTCCTTGATGTCGGCTCCGAAGAGGCCGAAGTGGTGGAAATAGCGGTCGCCGGGACGCCGCCAGTTGACGAAGTCGATGCCGAGCTTGAACGTCGCGTGCGTCTCGCGGACGAACTCGTCCTCGTCGAGCCCCAGCAGCTTGTTGAAGACGAGGATCGGCGGGATGGTGGCCTCGCCGACGCCGACCGTCCCGATCTCCTCCGATTCGACCAATGTTATCGAACGTCCGTTCGTTCCGACCACCTTCGCCAGCGCCGCGGCCGCCATCCACCCGCCGGTGCCGCCGCCGACGATGACGATGTCCCGGATCCGGCGGTCCTCCACGGCTCAGGACGCCTGCGCCGCTTGCCGCGGCTGCACGGCGACGAACGCTTCCACCGTCGGCATCGCCGTCACCTCGGCCGCGATCGTGCTGAGGCGGCCGCGCACCCGCTCCATGTGGCGCTCCTGCGGCACCACATCGACCCGCGGGTCGTAATCCTCTGGCAGCAAGCCGT
>DASVVY010000036.1:0-33825 GCA_036386335.1 Allosphingosinicella sp.
CGCCAGGTCGATCCGAGCTCGGCATAGACGTTGCTGTTCGGCTTGACGCCGCTCTGGAGCAGCGAGGTGACGAGCGCGTCGACGCCGTCGGTGCGGGCGGGGTCGTAGGGACCCTCCTTCTCGTCCGCGACATAGCCCGAATGGTAGATGAGGAAGTTCATGTCCGGAAATCGCTTCGCGATCGGCCCCACGTCGCGGCAGGTCGAATGCTCGTAGCTCTTCGGGCCGAAAGGAAGGCCCTTGTGCACGGCGATGTTGCGCACGCCGAGCTTGCGCGCTCTCTCGATGAAAGCGATGCCGACGTCGTCGGTCAGCCAGAAGCCGGTGCCGGTCGGCCCCCATTGGGTGTAGGTCTTGAACGCGCTGACGCCGAAGCCGGCGAGCCGCTCCATATCCTCGATGTCGCCCGGCTGGTTCGGGTTGACGCGGCCGTGGAGCATCAGCCGCTTCGATCCTTCCATCTTCTCGACGATCGCCCGCGTCGCCGCCGCCTCCTCGATGGTCAGCGGCTCGCCTTCGCGCGTGGAGGGGACGAAGGAGAGGACCATGATATCGGTGTCGGAATCGAGGAACACGTCCTTGATGAACTCCGAAGGGCCGATGCACTGCAGGTAGGAGCGGTCGCCGGTGAAGCCGGCGAGGCCGCACTGGGTCTTCTCCATCTGGAGCGGCTTCGCGCCCGCGGGCACCGTCTTCAGCCAGGCGCCCGTCGGGTTCACGAAATGGCCCTGCACGTCGAAGATCCACTCGCGCTTGCCGAGCTCGGCCTCGGCGAGCTGGGCGTCGGCTCCGGCCTCCTCGCTCACTTCGAAGAAGCCGCCGTTGCAGGCGGCGAGGGCGTTCGATGCGTTGAAGGCGAGCAGGGTCGTCGCGGCGCCGCGCGCGGAGACGAGGAAGTCGCGGCGCCCGAGCCCGAGCCGCTTCGCCGTTTCTCCCGCCCGCTCGGAGGCGAGCCGGTTCGCCCGCTTCAGCCGCTCGTCGAGCGGGATCGGCGCGAACTCGCCGTTCGATGTCGAATCGAGCTTGATCGGCAGCCGCCGTCCCTCGGGATCGAAGTCGCGCATCGCTCTCTCCTCACTGGCGATGGCAAGACTGTCATCGGGGCGCCGGCATGGCAACCGCAGCGCGCTTCCTCCTCAGCCGGCGAGGACCTGACGGGTGATCGCACCCGAATCGCGGGCGGCGAAGCGCCGGGCGATACGTCCGCTCTGGAACTCGAACCACTCGATCGCAGCGATCTCGTAGGAGCGACCCGTCGGCGGCCGGCCGGGGAGCCCGCGGAATTGTCCGATGAACCGCCCCGTCTCCCTCAGCCGCGCGACCACGACCTCCCCTTCCGCGGCCAGAGCGACGATCTCCAGCTTCATCTCCAGGCTCTCGTGGAGCTCGCGCCAGATCGGCTCGACGACGTCGAGGCCCCCATGGCCGAGCACGCCCCATATCTCCGGCTGCTCGACGAACAGACGGCGCATCCGCGCCATGTCGTGGGCGTTGAACGCCTCCACATAGGCGCGCACCGTCTGCTTGTTCGCGTCGCTCATCACCCGCTCCTCCCGCTCTTCCGCATTAGCGGCGAAAGGGCATATGCCAAGCGCATGGACCGCGTTCGCATCCTTCTCCTAAACCAGGCGCTGGGGCCGCTCGACTATCGGGTTCCGAAGGGGATGGCGGTGGGCCCCGGCTCGATCGTGCTCGCGCCGCTCGGCCCGCGCCAGATCACCGGCGTGGTCTGGGAGCCGGAGCGGCTGGAGGCGGCGTCTGTGGAGGACCATCGCCTCCGGCCCCTCCTCCAGGCCTACGACCTGCCGCCGGTCCCGGAGCCGCTGCGGCGCCTCATCGAATGGACCGCCGACTATTACCTCGCGCCGCAGGCTGCGGTGCTGCGCATGGCGCTCGCCTCCGCCTCGGCGCTCGACGGCGGCCGCACCGTCACGGAATATCGCGCCACCGGGGCCGTTCCCGAGCGGCTGACGCCGCAGCGGGCGCAGGCGCTGGAGCGGGTCGGCGAGCGGCAGGGGCTGGTGCGCGAGCTCGCCCTTGCCGCCGACGTCTCCGACGGGGTGATACGGGGCCTCGTCAAGGCCGGTGCAATCGAGGCGGTGGAGGTGTCGGTCGACGACCCCTTTCCGCTCCCCCTCGCCGACTTCGCGCCAGCCGCGCTGGAGCCCGATCAGGCCGAGGCGGCATCCCGTTTCGTGGAGGCGGTCCGCGCCGGCGCCTTCGATCCCTTCCTCCTCCACGGCGTCACCGGCTCCGGCAAGACCGAGGTCTATTTCGAAGCGATCGCCGAAGCGCTCCGCCGCGGCCGGCAGACGCTCGTCCTCCTCCCCGAGATCGCGCTGACCGAGCCGTTCCTGAAGCGCTTCCAGGCGCGATTCGGCCACGAGCCGGTCGCCTGGCATTCGGGCCTCAGGCAGTCGCAGCGCCGCCGCGCCTGGCGCGCGATCGTGACCGGCGACGCGCGGGTCGTGGTCGGCGCCCGCTCCGCGCTCTTCCTCCCTTACCGGAACCTCGGCCTGATCGTCGTGGACGAGGCCCACGAGACCAGCTTCAAGCAGGAGGATGGCGTCCAGTATCACGCCCGGGATGTTGCGGTGATGCGCGCCAAGCTCGAGCAGATCCCGGTGATCCTCGCCTCTGCCACCCCTGCCATCGAGAGCCGGCAGATGGCCGAGATCGGAGTCTACAGCGAAGTGCGGCTGCCCGACCGGTTCGGCGGCGCGCAGCTCCCCGACATCGAGGCGGTGGACCTGATTCAGGACCCGCCGCCGCGCGGGCGCTGGCTGTCGCCGCGCCTGCTCGGCGAGATCCAGGAGACGCTCGAGCGGGACGAGCAGGTGCTCCTCTTCCTCAACCGCCGCGGCTTTGCGCCGCTCACTCTCTGCCGCAATTGCGGGCACAGGTTCCAGTGCCCGAACTGCACCGCATGGATGGTCGAGCACCGGCTGATCCACCGCCTCGCCTGCCACCATTGCGGGCACATCATGCCGCCGCCGCGCATGTGCCCGGAATGCCAGGAGGTGGACAGCCTCGTCCCCGTCGGGCCCGGCGTCGAGCGGATCGCCGACGAGGTCCACGCCCTCTTCCCGGACGCCCGGACCGCGATCGTCACCTCCGACACGATCTGGTCCCCCGCCAAGGCAGCCGAATTCGTCGCTCGGATGGAATCCGGGCAGATCGACATCGTCGTCGGAACCCAGCTCGTCACCAAGGGCTATCATTTTCCGAACCTGACGCTCGTCGGCGTCGTGGACGCCGACCTGGGGCTTCAGGGCGGCGACCTGCGAGCCGCCGAGCGCAGCTTCCAGCAGATCGCGCAGGTCGCCGGCCGCGCCGGCCGCGGCGAGAAGCCGGGCCGCGTCCTCGTCCAGACCCACGAACCCACCGCGCGCGTGATCAGCGCGCTGGTCAGCGGCGACGCCGAAAGCTTCTACGAGGCGGAAACCGAAGCCCGGCGGGAGGCGGCGATGCCCCCCTTCGGTCGGCTCGCTGCGATCATCGTCTCGTCCGAAGACCTTGCCGAAGCCGCCGAGACCGCCCGCCTGATCGGCCGCGCTGCGCCGCACATAGAGAACATGGCCGTGTTCGGCCCCGCCCCCGCCCCGCTGGCCATGCTGCGCGGCCGCCACCGCCAGCGCCTCCTCGTCCACGCGGCGCGCAGTCTCGACGTCCAGGACGTCATCCGCGACTGGCTGGGCAAGCTGGACTGGCCCCGCGGCGTCCGCGTTGCCGTGGACGTCGACCCCTACAGCTTCCTCTAGCCTGACCGCCGACATGGGCTAGCTTATTCAGAAATAATGGTTTATTGTCGAGAACCCTCACCCATGAGGTTCCGATACATGCGCTACTGGCTTGGGGCTGCGGCCCTGCTCGCCTCCGCGGCGGTGCCCGCTCATGCCACCTGGCGGCAGGCGAACACCGACCATTTCGTGATCTATTCCGAAGACAGCGCGAAGACGCTCGAGGAATTCGCCACCCGGCTCGAACGCTTCGACCAGGCGATGCGCTACGTGCGCGGCCTGCCCGACCCGGCGGTGAGCCCGAGCAACCGGCTGACCGTCTTCATCCTCCCGAGCCTTCCTGCCCTGAAGAAGCTGTACGGCGACCGCAACGCCAGCGTCGGCGGCTTCTACAACGGGCGCGCGTCCGGCTCCTTCGCCTTCACGCCCCGGACCATCGGCTCGCCGGACGACGCCATCTCGGAGGAGCAGATCGTGCTGCTGCACGAATATGGGCACCATTTCATGTACCAGAACTATCCGGGGGCCTTCCCGGCGTGGTTGGTCGAAGGGTTCGCCGAGTTCCACTCGACCGCGAAATTCGAGCGCGACGGCGGCCTCGGCCTCGGCCTTCCCGCCAACCATCGTGCCTACGCGCTCCTTCAGGCCGCGCCGATGAAGATCGAGAAGGTGCTGACCACTTCGGTCTTCGAGCTGAAGGATGCCGATCGCGACTCGCTCTACGCAAGGGGCTGGCTGCTCACCCACTACTTAACGCTCGATCCGGCGCGGAAGGGACAGCTCAGCACCTACGTCCGTGAGATCAACAGCGGTGCACCCAGCCTCGATGCTGCGCGCAGGGCGTTCGGCGACCTCGCCGTGCTCGACAAGGAGCTCGACCGATACGTCCGGCAGCCAAGGCTGTCCTACTTGAAGCTGCCCCCAGAGCGAATCAGCATCGGCAAGGTGACGGTGAGCGAAGTCACCCCCGGCGCCGACGCGGTGATGGAGCTGAGGATGCAGGTCAAACGCGGCGTCCCGCCGGCGGAGCAGCCGGCGCTGGCGCAGCGCGTCCGCGAGGCCGCGGCGCGCTTCCCCGCCGACGCGATGGCGCAGACCACCCTCGCCGAGGCGGAATATGACGCGGAGAATTACCGCGAGGCCGAGGCCGCGGCGGACAGGGCCCTTGCCGCCGATGCGCAGGCGACCGAGGCGCTGCTGTTCAAGGGCCGCGCCCGGATGAAGCTCGCCCTCGCTTCCCGCTCGACCGACCCGGCCGCGTGGAAAGAGGTGCGCAAGTGGTTCACCGCGGCGAACCGGATCGAGCCCGACGATCCCGAGCCCCTGATCCTCTTCTACGAGAGCTTCGCCGCCGCGGGGCAACAGCCCACCGCCAATGCGAGCCTTGGGCTTGAGCGCGCGCTCGAGCTCGCGCCGCAGGACGCCAGGCTGAGGATGATGGCCGCCCACCAGTTCCTGCGCGACGGGCGAAGCGCGGACGCGCGGGCGGCGCTTGCGCCGGTCGCCTTCAACCCGCACGGCGGCGGTGCGGCGGACGAGGCCCGCCGGATCGTGGCGACGCTCGACGCGGGAGGCGTCAAGGCGGCACTTGAGGCGTGGAGAAACCCGGGGGTCCCGTCGGCTGAAAGCCCGGTCTTCGCCGTCCCGGCCCCTTAGCGCATCGCGCGCACAGGCTCCGGTCGCCCGCCGGCCGCCGCCCAGGCGGCGAGTCCCGCCGACGCACGGCGCTCGAGCTCCGCTTCCTCCGCGCTTTCGGGGCGCAAATAGGTTACCAGAATGTGGCGGCCGAAATTGTCGTCGCCGCGCAGCTCGACCCGCTCGGGCGTGGCGCCGGAAGGGATGCTTCGCCGGACGGCGACCAGCCGCTCGATCAGCCCCTCGATGGAGCCGCAATCGCCGATCTCGACATATTCTCTGACCATCTCGCCTCACCTTCGCAAAGCAGCGGGAAACGACGCTTTCGAAGCTAGGCCCGCGATGGTTAACGAAGCGTCAAGCGTGCGGCGGTGGCGGCGACGGAGCCGCGAGCGATGCGCCTTTGCTGCGGCTGCGCGGACTCCGGTGCGATCGCGACCCGATCGAACCAGCTGATCGACTGCGCCGGGTCCACGTCGATCCGCGCGCGCAGCTCCAGCTCCTGCACCGGGCAGCCCGCAGGCACGGTGAAGTCGGCGGCGTTGCCGCTCCAGGCCCCGACGGTCTCCCGCGGCACGACGCTGGCGAGGACGGCGTCGCTCCCTGAACAGACGACCCGCCACAGGAGCGACGGCGACGCGCTCGCCAGTTCGGCGGCGGAGGCGAAGGAGAGGCGGTAGCGGCCCGGCGCGAGGAGCAGCGTCTGCGCCGCCAGCCGCTCCGCCGAATGGCCGTTCGACTCGGCCCTCAGCGCCGCCCCGCTGCCTGGCCATGGCGGCGAATCGACCGTGGCCTGCGCGCCCAGGCCGCTCGAGAAGCGCCATTCGAAGGCGGGCACGTAGACGCCCTCGCGCGCCGGCGCGGCAGCAAACTCCCCGTCGAAGACGAGCGCCCCGGCCGGCCGCAGCTCGCGGCGGGCGGCAAGCCAGAGCGCCCGCGCCCGCGGCCACCGGCCGCTCGCGCCGAGCCGTTCGAGATAGGGCGCCAGCTCCGCCGTTCCGAGCGGCCGCCCTCCACGCATCAGGTCGGACACGAGGAGATCGGCCGCGGGGAGCTGCGCCTCAGGCGCCTCCGCCAGATAGGCGATGAACTCGCCCCGCCAAGTCGGTCCCGAGGCGAGCCGCTGCGCCAGCTGCGCCCGCCCCCGCGGCTCCGCCATCATCTCAGCGAGTCGCTCGAAAACCTCTTCGCCAAAGCCCTGCCGCGCCACCGCGTCGCCGTGCAGCGCCGCCGCGCGCCAGTCGCGCCTCTCCCCGGCGTCGAGCATCAGCCAGACCTGGGTCGGAATGTCCCGCCAGCCGAGCGTCCCGGCGAGGAGCAGCGCGCTGCGGGCGGCCGGCACGTCGCGCTGCAGCTCGCGCGCGAAGGCGTAGCTGCGCAGCGCCCTGGGGTAGATGGGCAGCGGCGCAAGCGCGCGGCGCGCGTCCGCTTCGGCACGGGCGAACCGGCCCTCGTCGAATTCGGCCTCGGCCGAGCGGCCGTTGGCCAGCGGCGAACTGGCGTTGAGTCGCAGCGCAGTCGCGAGCTCGCCCCGCTGCACGGCGCCGCTCACCGCCCCGTCGCCGAGCGTCAGCAGCGTGACGAACAGCAGCGCCGCGGACACAGCAAGGCCGCGGGAGAGGTTCGGCAGGTGGATGAATGCCACCCTGCCCTTGCGCGTCAGTCCGTAAGCCGCGCCCCAGGGATCAAGGCGCCCGGGCATCGCGACCGGCTGCGCGGCCCGTGCCTCGGGGCTCGCGACGGGAGCGAAGGCCGTCCCGAGGAGCAGGCCGAAGAGGGCGAGCAGCCCTGCGCCGCGAAGCGGATAGTCGACGAAGCTCTGCAGCAGCAGCAGGACGGCGGCGACGCCCGCGGCCCGCTCCATCACGGCCGGGGGAACCGGACGGAGCCGCACGAGCCGCGGCAGGAACAGGGCGAAGAACGCCAGCATCAGCAGCATCGCGGGGAGCCCGCCCTCGAGCAGCAGCTCGAGATAGTCGTTATGCGCGTGCGGGACCCAACCGCGGCCGAGGGCTCCGATCGCCTCGCTTTGCTCATAGACGAGGTTGAACGTGCCGAGGCCGGAGCCGAACGGGAGAAATCGTGCCACCGCGCGCGCCGTCGTCGCCCAGATGTCCGGCCTCAGCTCCTCGGCCGCGGCCAGCCGCCCGACGAGCCGCGCCGCCATCGCGTTCCCGGACCAGAACCAGGCGAGGAGCGCAAGCGGCGCGCCGGCCATTGCGATCCGCGCCCACAGCCGCATCCGCAGCGCCGGCAGGACGTAGAGGAGGATGGCGGGCAGCGCGAGCAGCATCAGCGCGAACCCCGCACGCGACTGGGTCAGGAGGATCGAGGAGACGAGAAAGCAGGCGGTGCTGGCGGCGAGCACCGCCCGCCCTGGCCCCCGCCTGCCGCGGCCGCCGACGGCGAGGCCCCCCGCGAGCACCAGCCCGACGAGGAGCAGGCTCGCCTGATGGTCCCGGTTGGCGAACAGGCCGAGTTGGTAACCGGGGTCCACGTCGGGAAAGAGCGCGTCGATCCGCCCCGTCGCCTGGAGCGCCGCGATGAGCGCGCTTATCGCCGCCATCGCCGCGACCGGCACGAGCAGCAACACCCGCTCCCGCGGCGCCGCGACGGCGGCGGCAAGGGCGAGCGCACAGAATGGGAGCAGCGAGAGGAGGCTGGACAGGGTCGCTTCGGGATCGAGGCTGATCGGCCGCCACGCAGCGCCTGCTCCGAGGAGGTCAGCGATCCGCGCCGCCTCGCCATGGCCGGGAAGAGCCCGCCAGAGCGCCGGCGGCAGCGGCACGAGCTGGAGCAGCGCAAAGCCGACCAGCGCGAGCAGCAGCATCAGCGGGCCGCGGCTGGTTCGCCACAGCACCGCCCGCCGCGGGCCGAGCAGGATTCGCGCGATCAGCGCGCAGGCGAGCAGCCGGGCCGGCAGCTCACCGAGCGGAAAGGTGCCATCCCCGCCGCCCAAAGCGAGCGAGGCGATCGCCAGGATCGCTGCGAGGATGAGATCGATTCGGCCGAGCATCGGCGTCGGCCTTCCCCCCGAACCCCTCCCGCCCCGTTACTTCTTGGGGCCGTTCGGAGTCACCGGGTGGCAGTCCTTGCCCTTCGGCCCGCCGGGGCCCTTCGGGTTTGGCTTGCAGGGATTGCCGGCCTCCTGTGCCTTTTCCTGGCCCTTCGCCGACGCGGTGACGCCCTGCTGGGACTGGTTGGGGGCGGAACCGGACTTTCCCGGTGCGGCGAGAGCAGGGGTCAGAGCGACGACCGCAGCGGCCGCCATCGTCACCAGGAGACGAGGCATGAGCTTCTCCTCGGGGAGTTTGAGTGATCCGACTCGACGCGCACATGAACAGAAACGAAGAGGCTACCACCCGCAGCGGCCAATGTGAACGGTGCGCCACCGTAAGATGTCCCGGAACGGCACGATCCAGCCCGGTGCCCCGTGCGGCCGCCGCCTCAGGCGCGAGACTCGCGGCGCGGAAGCGGGTAGGCTTCGGGGTTCGGGAGGGGCTATGGCAACGCACGCTCTGCGTCGGGACCTGGCGGAACGGGCAGTCGGCAGCGAGCCTGCGGAGGCACCCGCCGAAGCCGTCGCCGCGCCCGCCCCGCAATTCTACGACGCGCTGTTCGAAGCGGTGTCGCGCGACGCTGCCGCGCATGTCGTCGCGCAGCATGGCGGCGACTCCCGTCCCGACGCGGAGCTGGAGAGGCTGCTCGGCCGCGCCCGGACGGTGGTCGACACGGTCCGCGCGGGGCTGACTCCCCCCGAGGAGCTCGCGTGGGGCAAGGCCAGGCCGTGGCGGCACGTCGCCCGGCCGCAGGCGGCGGTCTGGAGCAGAACCGCGCCCTACCTAGATCGTGCCCGCATAGAGGACGCCGTCGCCATCTACCTCGCCCTCCCGTTCCGCAGCCTCTGGCTCGACCGCTTGCTCGTCGACCTGCTGGTCGCGGCCCAGCTCTTCTCCTTCGGCGAGGCCGCCGGCGAGGTGGTGAAGAGCGGCACTCCGCGGCAGTGGCTGCACGGCCGGCTCTATTCTTTCGCCTTCTGGACCATCGTCGCGCTCACCGCGCTGACCCTCTACCGCTGGGGCTGGATCTCCGCCGTCCCCGCCGCCGCGGCGGGGGCATCGGCGGCATTGCTGTTCGTCCTCGAAACGGCCCTCGCAATTCCCGCTCTGCGGCGGCAGGCCCTGCGTTTCGAGGCGATCCGCGCGGCCTATCGCCCGCTCGGCTCCCCGGCAGCGCTCGACACCCGCGCCTATGCCGAGCCCATCGCCGCCGCCGCCTCGGCGGGCGTGCGGTGGTCGCAGCCGCTCTACCGGCTGCTCCAGGACATCCACCGCCGCGGCGGCCGCTTCTGACGGGCCGGCCGCGGCCGGTGCAACCCGGAGCGCGCGAGTTCGTTACGGATGAGCACCAAACCCGAAGTGGAGGTCGCTGTGACGCTTGGAACCATTTTGCTGATCATCCTCATCCTGCTGCTCATCGGGGCGATCCCCTCGTGGGGCTACAGCCGCGGCTGGGGTTATGGCCCGTCCGGGATCATCGGCGTCATCCTGATCATCGTCCTGATCCTCTTCCTGATGGGCTACGTCACCTGACGCGCCGCGCGTAGGATCGCCGCCGCTCATGCGCCGATCAGGCCGTGGGCGGTGAGGTCGTCGACCAGCGCCTTCACGCGCTGCGACAACAGCTGCACGTGGTCGGCGATCGCCTGCACCTCGGCTTGGGCCGGCGGACTGGCGATGGCGGGCGCGGCGTAGGTTGCGAACGCCCCGCGCGCGGCGGTGCCGGTGGGCGACGCCCACCCGGTGCGCCGCGCCGTCACCACCTGCGTCCCGTTGATCCGGTACGCCACGCCCGTTGAAAGGTTCAGCGCGGTCGAGGAGATCGTGGCGGCGGTCACCTGCGCGATCTGGAAGACGTGGCTCGAAGCGCGGTGGGTCATCGACTGGTAGGCCGCCGTGGTCCGGTCGAGGCTGATCAGCAGCCCGCCGCTGCTGTAATAGAGTTCGCACGCCGGCCCCGATCCGCCCGTATTGTTGCCGGTAACGCGAAAGCCGCGGGCGAATTCCGACCGGTTGGTGTTGAGGAAGCTGCCGTTGAACGTGTGCGTGTCGGCGAGCGCGTCGCCGAGCGTCGCGCTGCCCGCGCAAGCCAGGCTGGCGAGGCCCGCGACCGACCCGCCGGTGATCGCAACCGCGTCGCCGCCCTGGGTCGCCAGGCTGCCGAGGCCCAGGTTCGCCCGCGCTCCCGCCGCCGTGATCGCACCTGTGCCGCCGTGGGCCAGGGGCAGCGGATTGCCGTCGGCGGGCACCGGGCTTAGCCGCGTCGCCTGGGTCACCACGCAATTTCCGGCGAACGGCGCCGCCAGGCCGGCGGAACCGGTCGCGGAGAGGCTGCCGCCGGTCCAATAGACCGCCCCGCCCGCCAGCGCTGACACCGCCGAAGCCGGTGCGGTTCCCCCGGCATCCGTCGCCGCCAGCGCGTGGCAGCCGGTCGCATAAACCGTCGCCCCCTGCGCGAGCAGCCCTTGGCCGACGCCCTCGAACGCGCAGTCGGAGGCGAAGAGAATCGCGTTCGCCGCCGCCGCTGCCGGCGAGCTGCCGCCGGCCGCCTGAGCCAGGGCCGAGAACGCGCAGCGGCGGAGGAACACCTGGCTCGTTCCAGGCCCCGCCACCGAGAGCGGCACCCCGTCGCTCTCGAGCGCAATCGCGACGGTGTCGATCACGATGCCGCTCTGGTCGCCGGCGTCGGCGGCGATCGCCACGCCCGCGGCCGCCTCGCCCCGGAAGCGGCCGTTGCGGAGCAGGAGGTTGCTCGAACCTGCCCCAACCCGTACCGCCGCCTCGATCGGCACGTCGCCCGCGCCGTTCGTGCCGGTGAAGCTGTCGAGGGTCACCCCGTCCACGTGGCGCGTCTCGAACGGCACCGCGCAATTCTCCGCCCGCACGTCCTCAACGAGGCCGGAGGCCGGCGTCGCAGCCGATCCGCCGTCGACGAGGAGGCCGCGTCCGGAAACGTTGCGCACGCCGACGCGGCCCACATGGAAACCGCTGCCCCGCGCCATAATCCCGTCGGCTTGCGTCGCCTCCGTGCCATCGACGCTGAGGTCGAAGACGCCGCTCCCGCTTGCAGCGATCGCACAGGAGAGGCCCGCCCCCTCCAAGCCGGCGCGCAGCCGGATCGTCGTCGCCTCGCGCCCGCTCCCCTGCAGCTGCTTGCCGCCCGGCAGCACGATTGGCGAACCGATCGTGTAGGTCCCGGGGCCGAGCCGCACGATGGCGCTGTCCGCCACCGCCAGCGCGGCTCGGATCGCGCCAGCATCGTCGGTCGTCCCGTCCCGCTCGGCTCCGAACTGCTCCGGGCGCACCTCCTGCCCTTCCGCCAGGGCGAACCAGCGGAAGTAGAGATCCTGGAACTTCGCGGCATGCGCCGGCTCCGACGCCGCTTCGGCGTAGAAGCCCCAGCCCGCATCGCCGTCCTCGGCATAACCGGACGTACGCACCAGCTTGACCTCGGGCGGCACGTCGGCTCCGCCTGCAATGCTCAGGAACGTTCCCATCATGTAGACCACGCTGCAAATCCCCTGCCGAATCGGTGGAATAGGAACATAATAGGAACATTGATCTGTAGGAAAGGACTTTTTTCGCCGATCCGGTGACAATTCCGATCCGCCTGCGCTATCGCCCCCCGATGCGGAGACGCGCCTTCCTCGCCGGTTGCGGAGCGTTGCTGATCCTGGCCGGCGGCTGCAGGAACGCCGGGACCGGTCCCGTCGCGGTGAGCGCGATCGGCGGCCCTCCCGCTCTCGTCAATCCGAACAAGGGCCCGTTCGACGCCCCGTCCGCCTTCCTCCTCCAGAGCGTCGCGCAGGGGCTGGTCCGCTTTAACGCCGCCGGCGAGATCGAGCCCGCCCTCGCCCAGCGCTGGATCGTCTCCGACGATGGCCTGCGCTACACCTTCCGCCTCGCCCGCGGCACCTGGCGCAGCGGCGCGCGGATCACCGCCCAGCAGGTCGCCGCCCGCCTCCGCGCGGCCGCCGCCACCTCCAGCCGCAACCCGCTGAAGCCCCTCCTCGGCGCTATCGACGATGTCGAGGCGATGACCGACGACGTGCTCGAGATCAGCCTCAAGTCGCCGCGCCCGGCATTCCTGCAGCTCCTCGCTCAGCCCGAGTTCGCTATCCTCCACCGCGACGAGGGCTCCGGCCCCTATGTCGCCGCCGCCCAGCCCGACCGATCGGCCCTCCTCACCCTCCGGCCGCCCGCCGGTGACGAGGAGGAGGGCGACGAGAGGCCGGACTCGGCCCCGCTTCTCCTGCGCGGTGAGCCGCCCGGGCGGGCCGTCGCCCGCTTCCGCCTCGGCGCAGCTGATCTGGTGTTGGGCGGCAGCCTCGCGGACCTTCCCTTGGCGCGCGCCGCCGGGCTGCCCGCCGCGAGCCTGGTCTTCGACCCCGTGGCCGGCATGCTCGGCCTCGCCTTCGTCCGCGCCGGAGGGCCGCTCGCCAACCCGGCCGCCCGGCAGGCGCTGAGTATGGCGGTCGACCGCGGCACCTTCATCGCCGCCCTGCGCGTGCCGGGTCTGCAGCCGCGCGAGAGCCTGCTCCCCGTCGGCATCGGCGAGCTCCCCCAGCCGGCCTTCCCTGCCTGGAGCGGCTCCCCCCTCCCCGCCCGCCGCGCCACCGCCGCGCGCATGCTGGCCGCCCTTGGCGCCGATCGCCCGGTCGCCCTGCGCATCGCGATGCCGGACGGCCCTGGCTACCGCCTCCTCTTCAGCTACCTGCGCCGCGACTGGGCGGCCGTCGGCGTGCGGGCTGAACAGGTGGCCGCTGCCGCTCCCGCCGACCTGCGCCTCATCGATGAGGTCGCCCCGGCGACGCTCGCCACCTGGTACCTGCGCCATTTCACCTGCGAAGGGTCCTATGTGTGCAGCGTCGCCGCCGACGAGATGCTCGCCGCCGCCCGCATCGCGCCGCTGCCGCAGAATCGCCGCGCCCTGCTCGCCAATGCGGATCGAATCCTCGCCGATGAAGCGGTATTCATTCCGATTGCCGCGCCCGTGCGTTGGTCCCTCGTCGGAACCCGCCTGACGGGCTTCCGGGCCAACCCGTTCGGCCGCCACGCGCCCGGCGAGCTGGTCCGGCCCGGGACCTGAGGAGAAGGACGATGCCGATCGACCAGGACCAGTTCGAGGCGGTGGCTTCCCAGCTTCCGCTGGGCCGCGATCCCGCCTCCGTCCGCCGCCGCCTGGAAGCGATGGAGAAATTGCTCGAGCGCGCCTTCCAGGTGCCGGGGACCGAGCTTCGCGTGGGCGTCGATGCCGTCGTCGGCCTGATCCCGGTGATTGGCGACGTGATCACCACCGCGATGGGCGCCTGGCTCGTCTGGGAGGCGAAGAATCTCGGCATGTCGAAATTCCACCTCGCCCGGATGGTGGGCAATCTCGGCGTCGATACGCTGATCGGCGCCATCCCCTTCGCCGGCGACCTGTTCGACTTCGCCTTCCGCTCCAACACGCGGAACCTCAGGATCGTAAAGCGCTGGCTCGACAAGAACCACCCGGCCACGATGGTCGTCGAGGGCGAGATCGTCGCCCGCTCCTAGATGGCGCTGAAATCGAGGCCGATGTCCGCGGCCGGGGCGGACTGGGTGATGCGCCCCACCGAGACGTAGGTCACCCCCGTCTCCGCCTTCGCGCGGATCGTCTCCAGCGTGACGCCGCCGCTCGCCTCCGTCGGCACGCGTCCGGCGACGATCCCGACCGCCTCCCGCAGCGTCGGCGGGTCCATGTTGTCGAGGAGGAGGTGGGTTGCGCCCGCTGCGACCGCCGGCTCGATCTGGTCGAGCCTGTCCACCTCGACGATGATCCGTTCGATGCCGGTCGAGACCGCCCGCCGCACCGCCTCCTCCACCCCGCCGGCGACGGCGACATGGTTGTCCTTGATCATGGCGGCGTCCCACAGGCCCGTGCGGTGGTTCTGCGCGCCGCCCATCCGGGTCGCATATTTCTCGAGCAGCCTGAGGCCCGGGATCGTCTTGCGGGTGTCGAGCAGGATCGCGCCCGTCCCGGCGATCGCCTCGACGTAGCGACGGGTCAGCGTGGCCACTCCCGACAGATGCTGGACAACGTTGAGCGCGGACCGCTCGGCGGTGAGCAGAGCCCGCGCCCGCCCCTCCACCCGCAGCAGGCCCGCCCCCGCCGCCGCCGGCTGTCCGTCCTCCACGAGCCGCTCGATGCGCACCTCGGGATCGAGGGCCTGCAAGAAGGCTTCGGCGACCGGCAGCCCCGCCACCACGATCGTCTCGCGGCTGTCCATCGCCCCCCGGAAGCGCGCGTCGGGCGGGATGACCGCCTGCGAGGTGATGTCCCCGCCAGGCCCCAAATCCTCGGCGAGTGTGGCGCGGACGAAGCCGTCGATGTCGAAGCCGGGGAGGTCGAAGCGCATCCGGCCGGCCTAGGCTGCCGCCCCGCCTGAAACAAGGCGCGGCGAATGAACGTTACGGCCACAAAACGGCAGGAGAAACGTCGTGAAACGCTACGCTTACGCCTGGATCACCCTCGGATTCTTCCTCGTCTCGCTGATCCTCCACTGGGTGTTCGGCTGGACGACCTTCGTCCAAGACGCCACCGAACACGGGCAGCAGCCGCAGGTCGGAGAGTATCTGGAGGTGATGCTGCGCGACACCTTCGAGAACTGGCAGTCGGAATTCCTGCAGCTCCTCTGGCAGGTCGTCGGCCTCGCTTACTTCCTCTACGTCGGCTCGCCCGCCTCGAAGGAGGGCAATGACCGTCTGGAAGCGAAGGTCGACGCGCTGCTGAGGATCAACGGCGGCGCGGATGCCGACCGGCTGATCGAGGGCATCGACGAGCAGTATCTGCGCGGCCACGGCCACGCCAAGCCCCACGCCCACGACAGCGAAGTGCGCCGCTCCGGCGGCAGCGACGTTCGGCACGTCGCGATGCGGTGAGGCCCCTCGGGGTCAGTCCCCGGCGAACACAGGCTTGCCGACGTCGCCTTTGCCGATCGTGTGGGCGGCCATCTCGAGCATGCGGTCGAGCGGCTTCTTGGCGGCGAGGCGAAGCGGCTCGTCCATCTCGATCCGCGGCGTGAGGTCGCGTAGCGCGACGTAGAGCTTCTCGAGCGTGTTGAGCGCCATGTACGGGCACATGTTGCAGTTGCAGTTCCCGTCCGCGCCCGGCGCGCCGATGAAGCGCTTGTTGGGCGCTGCCTTCTCCATCTGGTGGATGATGTGCGGCTCGGTGGCGACGATCATCGTCTCCGACGGGTTGGACAGCGCATAATCGAGAATCGCCTTGGTCGATCCAACCTGATCGGCATGGTCGAGGATGTGCGGCGGGCATTCGGGGTGGGCGAGGATCGGGGCGCCCGGATGCTCGGCCTTCAATTTCAGCAATTCGGTTTCGGAAAACGCCTCGTGGACGATGCACACGCCCGGCCAGAGCAGCATGTCGCGCCCGGTCTTGCGCGCCAAATAGCCGCCGAGGTTCTTGTCGGGGCCGAAGATGATCTTCTGCTCCTTCGGGATCTGCGCGAGGATCGTCTCCGCCGACGAGCTGGTGACGATGATGTCGGAGAGCGCCTTCACCTCGGTCGAGCAGTTGATGTAGGTGAGTGCGATATGGTCCGGATGCGCTTCGCGGAAGCGGCGGAACTGGTCGGGCGGGCAGCTGTCCTCGAGGCTGCAGCCGGCGGCCATGTCCGGAAGAATCACCGTCTTCTCCGGCGACAGGATCTTCGCCGTCTCGGCCATGAAGCGGACGCCGCAAAAGGCGATCACGTCGGCGTCGGTCGCCTGCGCCTTGCGCGACAGATCGAGACTGTCGCCGATGAAGTCGGCGAGGTCCTGGATCTCGGGCGCCTGGTAATAGTGGGCGAGGATGACGGCGTTGCGCTCCTTGCGCAGCCGGTCGATCTCGGCGCGCAGGTCGAGCCCGCGCAGGCTGGCATTCGGTGCGTTCATCTCGTCCCCGTTTCCGGCTGCGGCCTCAGCCGCCCTGCCGCTCCTTAAGCACATCCTCGATGGCACGCGACCTGTCGAGTTGCGACGGGTCCTGCCTGCCGTCCTCCGGGAAGCGCACGACCACCGTCGCGTCGATTCCCGCCGCCTTGAGCGGCATCGCGAAGCTCCGCTCCACCGCCCGCCGTGCCGCGTCGCGCGCGAGCCGCATCGGCATCGGCTGGCGCGCCTGGCGGATCAACTCCCGCTGGCCCGCCTGCCGGTTGACCTGGTCGAGCGTCGCTTCGGCATTCGTGAGCGCCGTCAGGACGCCGCCTCCGCCATATTCGCGAACCTCAGTTAGATCGATCTGCGGCCCGGAAATTTCAAGTGCAGGCAAAGAGATAGTGAGCGTCTTTCGACCTTTGTCCCAGCTCAGGTCCCGCTGCCGCAGCCGCGCCAGATCGACCTCGTAGCGGACGGTGCCGGGCATGATCAAAGTCTTCTGCGCCGACAGGCCGAAGCGGCTCTGGGTCGACGTCACCACCGCCACAAACCGCGCCGCGAACGGCGTCAGCCGCGCCTGCTCGCGGACCGACTGCAGGCTCGCAGTCGCGATGCTCTCCGGGTCCGGGCCCGAGAACCAGCGGCCGATCCTGAGCCCACCGACCAGCAGCGCGCCGAGGATCAGGCCCAGGATGAGAGCGGGGATGGCGAAAGCGGCTCTTCTCACGCGATGCTCCACTCCGTGCCGTCGCGGCAGACGATTCCCCGCGCCTCCAGGTCGAGGAGGTGCGCAAGGACCGAACGCGCGGCGGCGGGATGGAGCCGCGGATCGATGTCCGCGTACATCTCGGCGACCATCGGCTCGATCCGCCTCTCTCCGGCCGCGAGGTGCCCGAGGATCTGCCGCTCACGGCCGCCCCTGTGCTCGACCAGCCGTCGTACATGGGCGTGCGGCGCCTCGATCAGGGGGCCGTGCGCCGGATAATAGACCGAGTCAGCGCGGGCGAGCAGCCGGTCGAGGCTCGCCATGTAAGCCGCCATGTCGCCGTCGGGAGGCGCGACGACGGTGGTCGACCAGCCCATCACATGATCGCCCGTGAAGAGCGCCCCCTCCTCAGGAAGCGAGAAGCAGAGGTGGTTGGAGGTGTGGCCCGGCGTGGCCACCGCTTCCAGCGACCAGCCGTCGCCGCCGATCCGCTCCTCGTCGCCCAGCACCCGATCCGGCCGGTAGTCTATGTCGAAGGCCTCGTCCGCTCGAGGTCCCTCGTCCTCCAGCGTCAGCGGCGCGCAGCCGACGATCGGCGCCCCCGTCGCCTGCTGCAGAGGGCGGCTGGCCGGGCTGTGGTCGCGATGGGTGTGGGTGCAGATGATCGCCGTAACTTCGACGTCCGCGACGGCATCCAGCAGTGCCTCGATATGCGAGGCGATCTGCGGACCCGGGTCGATCACCGCTACCTGCCCCTCGCCGACGATGTAGGTCTGGGTGCCGGTAAAGGTGAAAGGCGATGGATTGGGCGCGAGCACCCGCCGCACCAGCGGCGTCAGCCGCTCAACCCTCGCCGTCGCCGCCGCATCCATGCCCGCCATGTGGGGCGGCGGCAGCTGAAAGCCAAGGACGTGCTACCGCCCCCGCAGCCGCGCGATCTCCTCTGCCATGCGCCCCAGCATCGCCTCCTTGTCGGCGGGCTTGAGCCCCCCCTTCTCGACGTCGTCGCGCGCTTTCTCGAGCGCATCGGCAAGCTTGGCATTCATCTCGGCCGGGGTCGCCCTGCCGTCCTCGTCGCAAATGAAAACCTTGATCCGGTCCTGCTGCGGCCCGTTGGTGCCGACATCGGTCTCCGCACGCTGGCCCTTGCACTCCCGCGGAAACTCCCGGACCTCGACCTCGCTGGTCTTGAGCGGCTCCCCCGCCTTTTGCTCGAACCTCAGGACCTTCTTGCGCACCGTCGGGGCTTCACGGTCGCCTGCGGTCATGGACGCCGTCTGCATCGGCGGGGTCTCCGCCGCGGCCTCGACCGGGGGAGCGAGGAAACTGCGCACGGGCGCGCCTTCCTCCGCCGCGGCGCCTGCCGCCGGCGTGAGCAGGGCGCCGCCCAGCACGACCGCCGCCGCCGCGACGCCGCCGCCGATGCTGCGGCCAAGGCTCTTCCTGTGGTGGTTCATCATCTTCAGCCTCCGTTTCAGTTGATCGGCGTGATGGAGCGGGCAGGCTCCGATCAGGCCGGGTCGGCTCGCGGACTTGACGAGGGCGTGCGCATAAGCGTGGCGGTCGGACGGGGCGGCGCGGCGCGTCACGGCCGCGTCGCAGGCAAGCTCCTGGTCGGCGCGACAGGCGCGGAAGGCGATCCAGGCGATCGGGTTGAACCAGTTGAGCGCGAGCAGGATCAGCGCCGCAAGGTTCCACCAGATGTCGCCCCGGCGGTGGTGGACCAGCTCGTGGGCGAGCGCGAGGCGCCGCTCGGCGGGGGTGTAGCGAAGCGTGAAGCCGGCCGGCACCGCGATTCGCGGGCGCAGCAGGCCGAGGGCGAGCGGCCCGTCCACGGCCTCGCTCTCGATGACCGGGATTCCGCCCACCACCGGCTCCTCCGCGAAAGGCTCGGCGCCGAGGCGGCCGAGCAGGCGGCGATAGGCGATCAGCTGGACGAGGAGGAAGACGGCCGCGCCCTCGGCCCACAGCGCGAGCAGCAAGGGCACCCACTGCCCGGGTCCGCCCGAAGAAGGCGAGGACGCGGCCGCTCCCGCGACCGCCGGGAGGATGATCACCGGGTCGGGGAGGACGTTTGACACGCTGCCTCCGAAGCCCTGCAGGGCGATCAGCAGCGGCTGGAGCAGCGGTAGCAGCCACAGGGAATAGGCCCAGCCGGCGCCGCATGTCCGCGCCACCGGCAGTCGGACGGCAAGCACGAGAAGGAGGGCAAGGGTGGTTGCCGCCCAATAGGTCACCAGCGAGGCCGTCACCGCTTCAGCTCCCGGAGCAGCGCCTCGATCTCGGCGATGTCATCGGCGCTGAGGCTGTCGCGCTCGGCCAGATGCGCGACCAGCGGCGTCAGGCGGCCGCCGAACATCCGGTCGAGCAGTCGCCGCGACTCGCCGGCGACGAATTCGTCGCGCGCGATGGCGGGCCGGTAGAGGAAGCGGCGGCCCTGCTCCTCATGAACGACGGCGCCCTTGCCGACGAGCCGCGACAGCATCGTCTTCACCGTCTGGAGGCTCCACCCCCGCTCGGGCCCCACCCGCTCGGCGACGCCGGAAGCGGCCAGCGGCGACTCCCGCCACAGCACCTCCATCACCGCATGCTCGGCCTCCGAAATCCGCTCGCTCATCGCCGCGCCTCCTGTCGATTACAGATGTAGTCGAATGGCTGAACCACGGGTGAATGACTGTCTCCAATCCTCCCTCCGAGGGGAGCTGGCGCGCGTCGGCGCGACGGAGGGGTGTCAGCGCCTCCCGAGACGTAGCGGCGGCGACAATGCTGACAGCTCTCCACAGGCCGTCGGCCGGCCCCCCTCCCCTCAAGGGGAGGATTTCTACCTGTCGGCCCCGCTTACACTTCCGCCTTATGGTTAACGCGGCTTCACCATTGAATCGCCCGGATTTCCGCGGACCGCCGGGTCTGGCACGCAGCATGTATCTCTATCCGCGTCCACACGGTCTCCACCGAGACGGGGCGGACAGGCGCTTTCTGGTCGCGCCGTCCGCCCCGATCATCTCCCCACTACCAAATCCGAACCCGCTGCTCGGGCGGCAGGTAGAGCGCGCCGCTCTTCACTCCGAACGCCTCGTACCACGGATCGAAATTGCGCACCGTGTTGGAGCGCAGGTGGCTTGGCGTATGCACGCCCGCCTTGAGCTGCTGCTGCAACAGCTGGTCCCGATATTTCGCCCGCCACACCTGCGCGAAGCCGAGGAAGAAGCGCTGGTCGCCGGTGAACCCGCCGATCACCGGCGCCGGCTTGCCGCCAAGCGCGATCTTGTAGGCATCATAGGCAATGGCGAGGCCAGCCAAATCGGCAATGTTCTCGCCCAGCGTCTGCTCCCCGTTGACCTTGAAGCCGGGCAGCGGCTCGTACTGGCTGAACTGCGCCGCCAGCGGCTGCGTCAGCTTTGCGAACCGCTCGACGTCGGCCGGCGTCCACCAGTCGGAGAGTTTGCCTTCCGCGTCGAACTTTCGGCCCTGGTCGTCGAAATGGTGGCTGATCTCGTGGCCGATGCCGATGCCGATGCCGCCGTAATTGACCGCATCGTCGGCGTCGGGATCGAAAAAGGGCGGCTGGAGGTGCGCGGCCGGAAAGACGATCTGGTTCAGCTCCGGATTGGCATAGGCGTTCACCGTCTGCGGGGTGAGGAACCACTCGTTGCGGTCGACCGGTTTCCCGAGCTTCGACAGGTTGCGCTGATAGTCGAACCTGAGCGCCCGGCGCAAGTTGCCGAAGGCGTCGCCGGCGCGGATGTCCAGGCCCGAATAGTCGCGCCATTTATCCGGGTGCCCGATCATCGGGTTGAAGGCGGCGAGCTTTGCCCGCGCCTTCACCTTGGTCTCCGGCGCCATCCAGCTGAGGTTGGCGAGGCGTTTGTCCATGGCGGCGATGAGGTTGCGGACCAGCCGGTCCGCCTTCGCCTTCGCCTCCGGCGGGAAGTAGCGGGCGACGTAGAGCTGCCCCACCGCTTCGCCCAGCGCTCCGTTGGTCGAATTGACACCCCGCTTCCACCTTTCCTGCAGCTGCGGGGTGCCGGCGAGCGTCTGCCCGTAGAAGCCGAAATTGGTCTCGACGAACACCTTGGGCAGAACGCCGGCGTAGCGCTGGATCGTCCTGAGGCGCAGATAGTCCTGCCACGTCTCGAGCGGCTCGGAGGCGACCAAAGCCGCCGTCCCGGTCATCGCGCTCGGCTGGCCGATGTTGAGCCTGCCCTGGTCCGCGACGCCCGCTGCTTTCAGGAAGCGGGCCCAGTCGAAGCCCGGCGCCGCCCGCGCGAGCTCCGCGGGCGTGCTCGGGTTGTAGGATTTCTCGACCTCGCGCAGCTCGAGCAGGCTCCACTGGGCCTGCGCCAGCTTCTTCTCCAGGTCGAACACCCGTTTCGCGCGGCCTTCCGGATCGGGGAAACCGCCGAGGCGGAGCATGTCGCCGATGAAATTCTGGTACTTCGCCCGGATCTCCGCGAAGCGCGGATTGCTCTCGTCGAGGTAGAAGTCGCGGTTGGGGAGGCCGAGGCCGCTCTGGTCGAGCGACACGAGATAGCGGTTGCTGTCCTTGAGGTCGGTGTTGACCCCGGCCGCGATCGGCGACGGCACGTTGTTCCACTGGGCGGCCGCGAACAGCGGCGCCAGGTCCGCCTTGGTCCGCGCGGCGCCGATCGCGTCCAGGTCGCCCTTCAGAGGGGCGGCGCCGCGGCCCTCGATCGCCGCCTCGTCCATATAGGCCGCGAAATAGTCGCCGACCTTCTGGCGGACGGTGCCCTTCGCCGCGCCCGCCTTGGCCGCGTCTTCGACGACGGTGCGGACCTGCTCGTTGACGCGGTCCTGCAGCACCGAGAAGCTGCTCAGCGCCGGCTTGTCGGGCGGGATCGGCGTGTTCTTGTCCCAATTGCCGTTCGCGAAGCGGAAGAAGCTGTCGCCCGGATTGACGCTGCGGTCGATCGAGCTGGTGTCGAAGTGCCAGGCGCGGCCACCCGGCGCCGCCTCCGCCTGTTCGGCGGAACGCGCCGGCGCCTCGGCGGCGGCGAGCGCGAGCGTCGCGGCCCCGCCCGCAAGCATGAGCTTCGAGATCATCCCTTATTCCTTCCCCAGAGTTGCGACCACAGATGTAATCGGCTGCTGGTTGAACTCTGGATGAATGGACGGCGCGCCGCCAGCCGCGGCTCAACGTGCGGGAAGGAATAGGCAAATTCGGTCAAGAGCGGCCCGGCTCCGCCGCCGCGGGCGCGTCAGCCGGCCTTGGCGACCTGCTTCTCGTCGAGCAGCTGCTGGAGCTCGCCCGCCTCGTACATCTCCATCATGATGTCGGAGCCGCCGACGAACTCGCCTTTCACGTAGAGCTGCGGGATGGTCGGCCAGTCCGAATAGGCCTTGATTCCCTGCCGGATCTCCGGGTCCTGGAGCACGTCCACCGTCTCGTAACCGACGCCGAGATGGTCGAGGATGGCGATGGCACGGCTCGAGAAGCCGCATTGCGGGAACAGGGCCGAGCCCTTCATGAACAGGACGACGTCGTTCGAACGGACGATCTCGTCGATGCGGGGTGTTGCGTCGGACATCTTTCAATTCCTCAATCGGGGACTGCGGTGGTGAGCTGGAGGGCGTGGAGCTCGCCGCCCATGCGGCCGCCGAGCGCCTCGTAGACGCGCTGGTGCTGGCGGACGCGCGGCAGGCCACGGAAGCTCTCGGAGACGACGCGGGCGGCATAATGGTCGCCGTCGCCGGCGAGGTCGGTGATCTCGACGCGGGCGTCGGGTATCCCCTCCCGGATCAGCGCCTCGATATCATCCGCCGCCATGCCCATCGGATCAGCCCTGCGATTCCATCAGCTGGCGGCGCGCCTCGACCGTCTTGTGGTCGAGCGCCTGGCGGATCTTCGACTCGTCGCAATCGACACCGGCCGAGGTGAGGTCGCCCAGCACCTTGCGGATCACGTCCTCGTCGCCCGCTTCCTCGAAATCCGCGCGGACCACGTCGGACGCATAAGCCGCGGCCTCGGCCTCGCTCAGGCCCATCAGGCCGGCGGCCCAGCGGCCGAGCAGCTTGTTGCGCCGCGCGACGATCTTGAACTGCATGTCCTGGTCGCGGGCATATTTGGTCTCGAAAGCCCGTTCGCGGTCGTCGAAGGTGGTCATGGCGCTCCCTTGCTCTGCTTTCACGCCCAGATAGGCCCGCGAGGGGAGCGGCGCAACGGCGGGTCGCGGATCAGCCGCGGCCGTAGATGCGGTCAAGCACCGCCGCCACCTCCACCAGCCGCTCCGCCTCGGGGTCGAAGCGCGCGCCCCGGGCGAGGCGCTCGGCCCAGTCGGCGGCGGCGCGCCCGCCCCATTCCTCGGGCGGGGAGGAGAGCGTTTCGGACGCGGTGCCGCGATAGCGCTCGGCGGTGAAGTCGTAGAAGGAGCCGCCGACATTGCGCAGCGCCGCCCCTCCCCCCGTGCCGTAGAAGGCGGCCGAGATGATCGCGTCGACGCCCGCGGGCAGCCGCCACGAGCAGGCGAGGCGGACCGAGGCGCCGCCCTCCAGCGAGAGATTGGCCACCGCATAGTCCTCGACCGTGTCAGGCGACAGAGGCTCGCCCCCGGCGAGAAGCTGCGACGAGACGTCGGTGATGCCGGGAAAACCGAGGGCCCAGAGCGCGAGGTCGGCGAGGTGGACGCCGAGGTCCATGACGCAGCCGCCGCCGGCCAGCGCCGGGTCGTAGAACCAGCCCTTGTCGGGCCCGTAGGCGTTGTGGAACACGAGATCGACCGCATAGACGCGGCCGAGTTCCCCCGCCTGGATCAGCTCCCGAATGCGGCGCATGCCCTCGGTAAAGCGGTAGGAGAGATCGACCGCGAGCAGCCGGTCGGCGTCGCGTGCGGCGTCCACCACCGCCTTAGCCTCGGCGCCTGTGCGGCCGAGCGGCTTTTGGCAGAACACGGCGGCGCCCGCTTCCAGCGCGCGGATCGACTGCTCGGCGTGTAGCGCGCTCGGCGTCGCGATGACCACGCCGTCGAGGCCCTCGTCGAGCAACTCGTCCACGCCGGCGACCAGCTTCGCCTCCGGCGCCAGCTTCGCCGCCTCCGACGCGCACTCGGGTGAGGGATCGGCGATGGCCGCCGCCTCGACGGCGCCGGTCCTCAGCATCGCCTCCATCCGGTGCCGGCCAATCCAGCCGACACCGAGGAAGCCCAGTCGCGGCTTCGCCATCAGGTCGTCACCAGCGCCTTGAGGAAGCCGTCCGGCCGGTCGCGGGTGGCGTTCAGCGCCTCGTCCAGCCGGTCGAGTGGGTAGGAGTGGGTGTAGAGCGGGCTCGGGTCGAGCCGCCCCGACGCCACCGCCTCGACGGCGTCGCGTATCCCTTGCGCATAGGCGGCGGGATCGCGCTCGTGGGCGTTGATGACGTCGATGCCGCGCCAGTTCCACAGCCACATATTGACCTGCCGCGGCCCGTCCTGGTGGTAGCCGGCGACGATCAGCTTGCCGCGCTCCCTCACCAGCTCCGAGGCAAGATCGAGCGGCCACTGCTTGCCCACCGCCTCGACGACGCGATCGCAGAACTGACCGCCGGTCAATTCCTTCACCCGCTCGATGATCGCGTGGTGGTCGTCCATCGGCACCACCTCGGCCGCGCCGAACCGGCGCGCCACGTTGAGCGAGAAGGGCCGGCGCGAAATGGCGATGACCCGGGCTCCCGCGTCGGTGGCGAGGCGGGTCAGCAGCGCGCCGAGGAAGCCGATGCCGACGATCGCCACCGTCTGCCCGGCCTGGATGTCGCTGCGGCGGAAGATGTTCATCGCGCAGCCGAGCGGCTCGCCCGGGAACGGCCGCCCGGCGAGGCTGTCGGGCAGCCGCACCACCGCGTCGGCCTCGGCGATGTCGTATTCGGCGTAGCTCTTGTAGGAAAGCGCGGCCACCCGGTCCCCGGCGGAGAGGCCTTCCACCCCCGCGCCGACCGCGTCGATCACGCCCCAGCCTTCGTGGCCGAGCGACCCCGGCTCCGTCGGGAACTGCATCCACTCCGGCCCTTCCCACGGCGTCAGGTTCGACGCGCAGACGCCGCAGCCCTCCAGCCGCACCCGCACCTGCCCCGGCCCCGGCTTCGGCCGCGCGACTTCCTCGACCTTCACCCGCCCCGGCCCTTCCAGCACCGCGGCCCGCATCACATCCTGCAACTCGATCTCCACCAGGTTCGGGGAATGCGCCCTCTCTCCCAAAAGCGGCGGCGGGGCAACGCCCCTCCGCAGGGAAGGTTGCGGTTCCGAAACACGGCCTTAGACGTGCAGCCAATGGATCCGGTGAAGCGCTCCTTCCCTCCCGTCGTCGACGCCGCGACCCGCGTCCTCGTCGTCGGCAGCCTTCCGGGCGAGGAATCGCTCGCGCGCCAGCGTTATTACGCCCACCCGCGCAATCAATTCTGGCGGCTGATCGGCGCTGTGCTCGGAGCCGAGCTCGAAAGCCTCGCCTATGAAGAGCGCCTCGCCGCCCTGCTGAGCCGCGGCGTCGGCCTGTGGGACACGGTCGGCTCCGCGACCCGGCGGGGGAGCCTCGACGGCGACATCCGCGGGCTCAGCAAGAACGACCTCGCCGCGCTTGCCGATACGTTGCCGCAATTGCGCGCCGTCGGCTTCAACGGCGGCAAGTCGGCCGCGCTGGGCATCCCCCAGCTCGCGGACAGGCCCGGGCTCACGCTTCTCGCCCTCCCCTCCAGCAGCCCTGCCTACACCCTGAGGTTCGAGCAGAAGCTCGAGGCATGGCGGCGGCTGGCGGACTTCCTCTGAGGCGGTTCATCGGCGCGCAAGGCTGGCGGTGCGACAGGGCGCCCCCGGCCTGCGGTGCGCAGGCTTTGTTATACCGTCACGCGAGCCTATGGCCGGCGCCACGGGAGGTTTCCAGTTGCTGAGATTTACGCTGATGGCCGGCGCCGCCGCCATCCTGTTCGCCGACGCGGCTTACGCGCAGACGGCCGGCGAAGCCGCGCCTGAAGCCGCGGCCGACGCGCCCGCCGAGGAGAAGCAGGCGCAGGACCCCCACGCCGACCACACGCAGGACATCATCGTCACCGGCATGCGCCGCAACCGCGAGGACGTGCTGTCCGGCACGTCCGTCGTCAGCGGCGGCGAGTTGGTCCGCGACCTGCGCACCACGATCGGCGAAACGCTGGCCCACCAGCCGGGCGTCTCCGCGACCTCCTTCGGCCCCAACGCCTCGCGGCCCGTGCTGCGCGGGTTTCAGGGCGAGCGGGTCCGGGTGCTGACCGACGGCATCGGCAGCCTCGATGCCTCCAACACCAGCGCCGACCACGCGGTGGCCGTCAACCCGCTCACCGCCGAGCGGATCGAGGTCCTGCGGGGCCCCGCCGCCCTCCTCTTCGGCTCCGCCGCGATCGGCGGCGTCGTCAACGTCATCGACGCCCGTATCCCCCGTCGTATGCCGGACGAGGCCGCGCATGTGGAAGGCATCGCCACCTACGGCTCGGCGGCCGACGAGCGCTCGGCGAACGGCACGGTGGACGTGCCGGTCGGCGGCGGCTTCATCGTCCATTTCGACGGCAATTACAGCAAGACCGACGACCTGCGCATCGGCGGGCACGTGCTCTCGAAGGAGCTGCGCGCGGAGGCGCTGGCCAGTCCGGACCCGGAGATCCGCGCCCTCACCTCCCTCAAGGACCGGCTCCCCAACACCGCCGCCGAGACATCCGACGTGGCCGCCGGCATCGCCTGGATCTCCGGCGACACCAATGTCGGCTTCTCCGTCAATCGCTACGACAGCCTCTACGGCGTCCCTATCCGCTTCTCGCTCGAGCCGGACGAGGAAGCGGAAGCGCCACGGATCGACATCCGCCAGTATCGCGCCGACGCCCGCGCCGAGATCGACACGGGCAGCGGCTTCATCGACAGCGTCCGCTTCCGGGCCGGCTATTCCGATTACAAGCATAATGAGCTTGAGGAGACGGGCGAGATCGGCACCACCTTCCTCACCAAGGGCGCGGAAGGACGGCTCGAACTCGTGCAGAGCGACCGCGGCGGCTGGGGCCGCGGCTTCGGCGTCCAATATTTCCAGCGCCACCTCGACGTGATCGGCGAGGAGAAGTTCCTGCCCGAGAACCGCACCTCCCAGTTCGGCCTGTTCGCGCTGCAGAGCTACCGCCACGGCCGCCTTCGCGCCGAGGTCGGCGCGCGCTACGAGCGCCAGAAGGTGAGCGCAGAGGCCGATCTCGACCTCGGCAATTCTGCGATGAGCCGCAGCTTCGACGCCTTCTCGGCGTCGGCCGGCGCCAATTACGAGGTGGTGCACGGTGTCCGCATCGGCCTCAACGCCTCCCGTACCCAGCGCGCGCCCTCCGCCGAGGAGCTGTTCGCAAACGGCCCCCACGCCGGCACGCAGGCCTTCGAGATCGGCGATCCCGACCTCGAGAACGAGACCAGCTGGGGGCTGGAGTCCACGCTCAACGTGGAGGGCGACGGCTACAACCTCACCGCCTCCGTCTTCCAGAGCTGGTTCGACAACTACATCTTCGACCAGCGTACCGGCGCCCTGGTCGGCCCCCTCCCCGTCTTCCAGACGGCGCAGGCCGACGCCCGCTACTTCGGCATCGAGCTTGAAGGCTCGGCCCGCGTCGCGTCGATCGGCGGGGTCGGGATCAACCTCGACGCCGTCGCCGACTACATCCGCGCAACCATCGACGCGGAGGGCCCCGCCCCGCGCATCCCACCCTTCCGCCTGCTGGGCGGGATCGAGGCGCAGGGCGAGCGGCTGCAAGGGCGGCTGGAGGTCGAGCGCACCTTCGCGCAGAACCGGCTGGCGACGTTCGAGACCCGCACCGCCGGCTTCACGCTGGTGAACGCCTCGGTCGCGTGGAAGCCGTTCCCGGGGCACGAGAATACCAGCCTCACATTGTCGGCGAACAACATCTTGGACGTCGACGCGCGGCGGCATGCGAGCTTCCTCAAGGACTTCGCGCCGCTCGCCGGGCGGGACATCCGCATCACCGCGCGGGTCAGCTTCTAGTCCCAGTTCCCCGCGCGGCCGGGAGTCCGTCGCAACGCGGGCACGGCTCGTCGCCGCAGCTTCAGATTAAGCTGGCGGAAATGCCGCGTATCTTATGATGATTCCCTTCGGGCAAAAGGACTTAGGAGGGGCCAGTGGCACAGATCGATCGCCGTCCCGCGAGCGGGAACCGCAGCTTCGGCAAGCCGAGCTGGATGGGCGCGCTTCCCGGCGCGGCCCTGCTCGCCATCGCCATCACCCAGGCCCAGGCCGCCGACCACCGCGTCGCGGCGCACGAGCCGTCGGCCAAGCCCGCCGCTGCCGGCATCGCGCCCTCCTATGCACCGCCGGTCCGCCGCGCGAGCCCGCAGCAGCTCGCCGCCGAGCGCATCCTCGAAGCCCAGATCCGCGCCCTCGGCCAGGCCTTCCACGGCGACATCGGTATCGCGGTGAAGGACGTCGAGACCGGCTGGAGCACCGCCTATGACGGCAACACCTTCTTCCCGCAGCAGAGCGTCAGCAAGTTCTGGGTCGCGCTGACCGCGCTCGACAGGGCGGACCGCGGCGAGCTCAGCCTCAACCGGCCGGTGACCGTCACCAAGGCGGACATGACCCTCTTCCACCAGCCGATCGCCGCCCAGCTCGGCGCGAACGGCTATTCGACTACCGTCGGGGAGCTGATGACGCGCGCGCTCCAGCAGAGCGACAACACCTGCAACGATTTCGTCCTGTGGAAGGCCGGCGGCCCGGAAGCGGTGCGCAGCTTCCTGCGTGACAAGGGCATCAGCGGCATCCGCTTCGGCCCCGGCGAGCGGCTGCTCCAGAGCCAGATCGCCGGCATCGAGTGGAAGCAGGCCTATGCCTATAACGGCGGCTTCTACAAGGCGCGCGACGCCCTCCCGCTCAGCGCCCGGCGCGCGGCGTTCGAGCGCTACATCGCGAGCCCCATGGACGGCGCCACGCCGCTGGGCGTGGTCGATGCCCTCGCCCGCCTCAAGCGCGGCGAGCTGCTCTCGCCCGAATCGACGCAGCGGCTGCTCGGCATCATGTCGAACACCAAGACCGGCCCCCAGCGGCTGAAGGGCGGCCTCGCCCCCGGCTGGAGGCTCAGCCACAAGACCGGCACCGGCCAGGTGCTCGGCGGCGTCCAGGCCGGCTATAACGACATCGGCATCGTCACGGCGCCCGACGGCCACAGCTATGCCGTCGCCGTCCTCATCCGCCGCACCTCCGCGCCGCTCGGCGAGCGGATGGCGGCGATGCAGAACACGGTGCGTTCGGTGATCAGCTACCACCAGAATGTCGAGGGCTACGGCATCGCCCGATACGGCATCGGCGAGGCGGGCAGCCGCTGACGCTCAGGCGTCGTAATCGATCTCGATGCCGTCGCCCTTCGGCACCGACTGGCACGTGAGCACGTAACCCGCCGCCACCTCCTCGTCGGTCAGGCCGTAGCGGGCCGCCATCTCCACCTCCCCGGACACGACGCGCGCCCGGCAGGTCGCACAGACCCCCGCCTTGCAGGCGAAGGGCGCGGGCAGCCCCGCCAGCCTCGCGCTGTCGAGAATGTTGCCGGCCTCCGCATCGAACGGCACTCGCCGCGTGCGGCCATCGAGCGTCACCTGCATGGTGAGGCCCTCCGCCTCCCGCGACATCGCCTCGAGCTGCGCCTGGAGGGCGGCGGCGGGGCGATCGGCGGTGAAGCGCTCGATGTGGATGCGGTGCCGCTCGACGCCACCGCCGAGCAAAGCCTCCTCGGCGGCGTCCATCATCGGCCCAGGGCCGCAGATGAAGAACGAGGCGACCTCCCCGGGCTCGACCAGATAGCGCAGCACCTCGTCGCATTTGGGCCGGTCGAGCATGCCGTTGAAGAGCGCGATGTCCTCGGCTTCCTCGGCGAGGAAATGGTGGATCTCGAGCCGCGCAAGATAGCGGTTCTTGAGCCGCGCCAGCTCCTCCAGGAAGATCACCGACTGGCTGTCGCGGTTGCCGTAGAACAGGGTGAAGCGGCTCTCCGGCTCCTCCATCATGGCCGTCTTCAGCAGCGACAGGACCGGCGTGATCCCGGAACCGCCGGCGAACGCGGCATAATGGTTGCGCGCCGCCGGCTCGAAGTCCCAGGTGAAGCTGCCGTGCGGCTCCATCACGTCGATCCGGTCGCCGGGGTTCAGAGTGTCGTTGGCCCAGTTGGAGAACCGCCCGCCGGCGATCCGTTTGACGGTGACCTTGAGCTGCCCTTCCGCCGGCGCGACGCAGAGCGAATAGTTGCGCCGCACCTCCTCTCCGGCGATGCGGGCGCGCAGCGTCAGGTGCTGGCCCGGCTTGAACCGGAACGCCTCCCGCAGCGCCTCCGGCACGGCGATGCGGAACGACTTCGCCTCCGCCGTCTCCGCGATGACCTCCGCCACCTCCAGGCTATGGAAGTTGACGCTCACTTAGCGCCTCAGTGGCACTTGAAGAGGTCGAACGGCTCCGCGCAGTCGCGGCACCGCCACAGCGCCTTGCACGGTGTCGAGCCGAACCGGCTCACCTCCTCGGTCTGGGTGGAGCCGCATTGCGGGCAGGCGACGGCGCCGCGGGCCGGCGGCGCGATGCCGTAGGCATTGAGCTTCGCCCGCCCTTCCGGCGTGATCCAGTCGGTCGTCCAGGGCGGAGAGAGGGTCGTCTCGACCCGCACCTGCCGGTAGCCGGCGGCGTCGAGCGCGGCGCGTATGTCCCGCCCGATGACCTCGGCGGCCGGGCAGCCGGTATAGGTGGGGGTGATGACCACCCGGTCCGGCTCCACCGCCCGGACGATGCCGAGGTCGATGACGGAGACGACCGGGATTTCCGGATCGGGCACGTCTTCGAGCACGCTCCAGATCCCCGCCGTCTCGTCGATCCGGGCCGCCGCTACCATCGCGCGTCGGGGTAGGTGCGGGGGAGGAACTGCATCGTGCAGAGAAGGTGGCCGAGATGCTCGCTGTGGTGGCCGCGGCGGCCGCCGAGGATCGGGCGGTGGTCTGGCGGGACCGCGAGCGTCGCTTCGGCGAGCACGGTGCGCACCCGCGCGTCGTACCCGTCCCGCAGGCCCGCCGGATCGGGCGCCAGGCCGCAGGCCGCGGCGCGGGCGGCGGTCTCGTCCGCCTCGAACAGCTCGGGCACGAAGCGCCACATCCAGGCGAGCCCCTCCTCCAGCCGGCGGCGGCTCTCACCGGTGCCGTCGCCGAGGCGGATCACCCACTCGGCGGCGAGCTCCTCGTGATAGGTGACTTCCTTCACCGCCTTGGCGGCGATGGCGGCGATCCGCTCGTCGCGCGAGGCGGAGAGCTGGCCGAACAACCTCTTCTGCCAGGCTGAGAACAGGAATTGCCGCGCCATCGTCTGGGCGAAATCGCCGTTCGGCTGCTCGACCAGCCAGCAATTGCGGAAGTCGAGCACGTCGCGATGGAAGGCGAGCGCGTCGCCGCGGCGTCCCCGACCCTCTACCTCGCCGGCATAATCGAGGAAGAAAGTCGCCTGTCCGATCAGGTCGAGCGCGATATTGGCGAGGCTGAGGTCGACCTCGACCGACGGCGCATGGCCGCACCATTCGCCGAGCCGCTGGCTGAGGATCAGGCTGTCGTCGCCGAGGCGGAGCAGCGTCTCGAACAGGACGGAGCGCTCGAGCCCCCCCTCCGCCGGCGCGTCGAACGCGCCTTCGCCGGTCGCGCCGGGCGGCAGGTCGATGGGAGGGAGCGACGCCATCAGCTCACGCGCGGCCGACGCACCAGGGGTCGGGCTCCATGTCGACGGGCCGGCCGAGGTCGCCGGGGCGGGGGAAGCGGGTCTTGAAGGTGAAGGCGTGTGGACTGGGCCCGAACCGGTCGAGGTGCCAGAGCCGCGACAGCCCGTCGTTGATCGTCGGCACGGTGCCGGCCTCGATCCACCACAGCGCCTGGTAGGCGCCGTCGAAGCGGGCGAAATATTCCCGCCGCCGCGCCATCTCCGGCGTGTGGGCGCTGCGGTAGACGAAGTCGAACAGCGCGTCCGCGTCGGTCCAAACCGACATGTTGACGACGAACAGCGGGTCGGGTGCGACCTGGATCGCGGTCGCGTTGCCGCCCGCATCCTGCAGCCGCCAGACGAAGCCGGGGCTCGCGTCGGCGAGCGCGTTCACCCGGTCGAGCGCGTCGAAGAAGGGCTGCACCCGCGGATCCCCCGGCGGCGCGACGAGCGTGCCGACGTTGATCTGCGCGATGTGCCAGTCCTCGTTCATCCCTGCCCCCTTCAGATATGCTTCACGTCGTCGGGTATCGAGTAGAAGGTCGGGTGGCGGTACACCTTGTCGGCGGCGGGATCGAACATCGCCGCGTCGTCCGCAGGATCGGAAGCGACGATCTGCGCCGAAGGGACCACCCACAGGCTCACCCCCTCCATTCGCCGCGTATAGGTGTCGCGGGCGTGGCGGATGGCGATCTCCGCATCCGGCGCGTGGACCGAGCCGACGTGCCGGTGCGAAAGCCCGCCCCGCGAGCGGACGAACACCTCCCAGAGCGGCCAGTCTTTCATCGTAGGAGGGCCCTGAAGCGTCCTTCGAGACGGGCCTTCGCCAGGCTCAGTCCCTCCTCAGGATGAGCGATATCCTGCAGGAGCCGCTCATCCTGAGGAGCGGCTGAGCTTGTCGAAGCGGCGTCTCGAAGGACGGCCAAACGCCTCCGCGAGTTCACGCCGCTTCCCTCCGCGCCCTCTTCTCCGCATAGGCCGCCGCGGCTTCGCGGACCCAGGCGTTCTGCTCCCACGCGTCGCGCCTCGCCTTCATCCGTTCCCGCGCCACCGGCCCCTCGCCCCGCACGACGGCATAGAATTCGTCCCAGTCGACCTCGCCGAAATCGTAGTGCCCCCGCTCCTCGTTCCACTGGAGCGCCGGATCGGGGACCGCGAGGCCGAGCGAATCCGCTTGCGGCACGGTGATGTCGACAAATCGCTGGCGAAGCTCGTCGTTCGTGTCGCGCTTGATCTTCCAGCGCATCGACTGCGCAGTGTTGGGGGACGCTTCGTCGGGGGGGCCGAACATCATCAGCGAAGGCCACCACCAGCGGTTGAGCGCGTCCTGGGCCATGCGCTTCTGCTCGGGCGTGCCGGCGCACATCGCCATCATGATCTCGTAGCCCTGGCGCTGGTGGAAGCTCTCCTCCTTGCAGACCCGCACCATCGCGCGGGCATAAGGCCCGTAGGAGGTGCGCTGCAGCGGCACCTGGTTCATGATCGCGGCGCCGTCGACCAGCCAGCCGATCGCGCCGATGTCCGCCCAGGTCAGCGTCGGGTAGTTGAAGATGGTGCTGTATTTGGCCTTGCCGGAGTGGAGCGCCTCGATCATCTCCTCGCGGCTGGTCCCGAGCGTCTCGGCGGCGGAATAGAGGTAGAGGCCGTGCCCCGCCTCGTCCTGCACCTTGGCGAGCAGGATCGCCTTGCGCCGCAGCGACGGCGCCCGCGTGATCCAGTTCCCCTCCGGCAGCATGCCGACGATCTCGCTGTGCGCATGCTGCGAGATCTGCCGCGTGAGCGTGCGGCGATACGCCTCCGGCATCCAGTCCTTCGGCTCGATGAACTCGTCCGCCGCAACCCGCGCCTCGAACGCGGCGAGCTTTTCGGGATCCTCGGTCGAGGCGACGTTCTTCGCCTTGCTCAGCTCGGTCGTGTACATGCCTCTCTCCTCGCGAGGCCGATGTAATGGGAACGGCCGCGTTTCTCAATCAACGCATGGCGCAGGCGCCCGGCTCCTCCCCGGAACGGGGAGGGGGACCAGCGGGCGCAGCCCGGTGGTGGTGGGGTCGCGAGCGAAGCGAGCCCTGCACGAGCGCGGGGCCCC
>DASVVY010000037.1:0-8083 GCA_036386335.1 Allosphingosinicella sp.
GAGGCGGCGCCTGTGCCGGTGATCGCCTCCGGCGGTGCGGGGGCGCCCGAGCATTTCCGCGACGCGTTCCTCGAAGCGGGCGCGAGCGGCGCCCTCGCCGCCACCGTCTTCCACGATCGCCTGATCGCCATTCCCGACCTCAAGGACTATCTCGCCGCATGCGGGATCGAGATGCGCCGATGACCGAAGAAGAATTCGAGAGCCTCGCCTGGGACAAGATGGACGGGCTCCTCCCCTCGGTCGTCCAGGATGCCGCGACCGGCCAGGTACTGATGCTCGGCTACATGAACCGGACCGCCCTCGCCGCGACCGTCAGCTCGGGCAAGGTCACCTTCTACAGCCGCTCCCGGCAGCGGCTCTGGCAGAAGGGGGAGACGAGCGGCAACACGCTCGCCCTCGTGTCGGTGAGGCCGGATTGCGACCGCGACGCGCTCCTCGTGCGCGCCCAGCCGGCGGGTCCGACCTGCCATCTCGGCACCACCAGCTGCTTCGGCAAGGGCGAGGCGGAGGGCGCCGGCTTCCTCGCGGTGCTTGCCCGGATCGTCCACGATCGCGCCGGCGCGCTGCCGGAGGAAAGCTACACCGCCCGCCTTCTCGCCGAAGGGCCGCAGCGCATCGCCCAGAAGATCGGCGAGGAAGGCGTCGAGCTCGCCCTCGCCGCCGTCGCCCGCGACGCCGAAGGCTGCGCCGAGGAAGCGGCCGATCTCCTCTACCACCTCACCGTTCTGATGGAGGCGCGCGGCTTCGGCTGGGACGAGGTCGTGGCAATCCTCCAGCGCCGCCACCGGCGCTGATGCGCACCGGCCGCCGCCTTCCCTCCCTTTCCCGGGCGGAGAGGGCTCGGGTGAGGGGATTCGGTGCCCGAAGAAAGGCTCGCGCCGCTCAACCGGCGCTTCGGATGCCTCCATTTTGTCAGGCGAGAAGCGCGCACGCCTCGTCGAGCAGTTCGCGGCTGGCTGCCGCGACGATCTTGCCCTCGTCCAGCCTGTCGCCACCCTGCCAGTTCGAGACTACCCCTCCGGCGGCGCGGACCAGAGGCACCAGCGCGTTGTAATCGTGCGGTTTGAGGCCCGCCTCAACGACGAGGTCGATCGTACCGGCCGCGACACGGGCATAGGCGTAAGCGTCCCAGCCGAAGCGGGTGACCTGCGCCTGATCCCGGAGGCGCTCGAATCGCTCCCGATCCGCGCCGTGGAACATGTACGGGTCGGTGGTCGCGAACCGCGCCTCGCAGAGCGATCGGCAGCCGCTCACTCGAAGCGCGCGCTCCTCCTTTCCCTGCACCAGCACCGCCGTGCCGCCATAGCCGATATAGCGCTCGCCGACTCGCGGCACATCCACCAGCCCGAGCACCGGCTCCCCCGCGTCGAGCAGCGCGATCAGCGTCGTCCAGCTCGGCAGGCCGCAGACATAGGCGCGGGTGCCGTCGACGGGATCGAGGCTCCACGACCAGGGGCTCTGGGCTGGCCGGTCGGGGAATTCCTCGCCGACGATGCCGTGGCTGGGATAGCGATATTCGATCAGCTGGCGGATGACCCGCTCGGCGCCGCGATCGGCTTCGGTGACCGGATCCCAACCCGCTTCCCCGAGCTTGTTCTCGACGCTGAAGCCGGCGCGGTCGAGCGTCTCGCGCCGCGCGGCGTCGGCGAGGAGCCGCGCAAAGGCCGCGAAATCCGGGAGCGGGCCGGCTGCTTCGGTCATCGCTGCGGCCCTAGCCGTCCGGCGGCCGCGCGGGTAGTGGGTTCCCGCCGCCCGCGGCATGCGAAGCTTGCCAGCGTCTCACCTGCGGTTATGACTGCCCCCGCAGCGCCCGGTCGAGGGCCGCGCAGCGCGGGAGCAGGGCTCCTTCCTGGCTAGAGGTTCCATGCCCGAACTTGCATTCCCCGCGCTTGCCGATCTTCTACCGTTCATCGCGATCGGCTTTGCCGCGCAGCTGGTGGACGGCGCGCTCGGCATGGCCTTCGGGGTGATTTCCAGCACCCTCCTCCTCAGCGTCGGGGTCAACCCCGCCGCCGCCTCGGCCGGGGTGCACACCGTCGAATCGTTCACCACCGCCGTCTCCGGGCTCAGCCACACGCTCCACAAGAACGTCGACTGGCGGCTGTTCATCCGGCTCGTCCTGCCCGGCGTCGTCGGCGGCGTGCTGGGCGCCTATGTCCTTTCCGTCCAGGCCGCGGGCGCGCGGCCGTTCGTCTTCACCTACCTGATGCTGATCGCCCTCTATCTGCTGTGGAAGGCCTTCCACTTCGAGCATCAGGAGCGGCGGCCGAAGGTGGTCGCGCCGCTCGGTCTCGTCGGCGGCTTTCTGGACGCGGCGGGCGGCGGCGGCTGGGGGCCGATCGTCACCTCGAACCTCCTCGTGCAGGGCACCAGCCCGCGCAAGGTGGTGGGCACCGTCAACACCGCCGAATTCTTCGTCACCGTCACCGTCTCGGCGACTTTCCTCGTCACCCTGGGTACCCAGGCCTTCGGCAAGGAGGTGCTCGGGCTGCTGATCGGCGGGATCGCGGCCGCGCCGATCGGCGGCTTCGTCGCCAAGAGGATCGAGCCGCGCCGGCTCCTGTTCATGGTGGCGGCGGTGTTGCTCGTGACCAGCGGCTACGGCGTCTACCGCGCCTTGACCTGATCGGGCGTCGCCAGCGGGTAGGCGGTGGTCGATTTGACCCGCTCCATCGCGAAGCGGGAGGTGACGTTCTTGAGCCGCACGGTGGCGATCAGCTTGCGGTAGAAGGTGTCGTAATCGGCCATGCTGGCGACCGCGATCCGGAGCAGATAGTCTACGTCTCCCGCCATGCGGTAGACCTCCATCACCTCCGGCATGTCGAGTACGGTGCGGGCGAAGCTCTCCAGCCAGTCGCCGCTATGGTCGCCGGTCTCGATCTCGACGAACACGGTGAGGCCGAGGCCGATCGCGTCGGGATCGAGGATCGCCACCCGCCGCTGGATCACCCCCGCTTCCTCCAGCCGCTGGATCCGCCGCCAGGCAGGGGTCTGGGAGAGGTTCACCCGCCCGGCGATCTCCGCGACCGAAAGGGAGGCGTCCTCCTGAAGGATGGAAAGGATCCGCAGGTCTGTCGCGTCCATCCAATTCTCCTCCGGAAATTGGAACGATCTTCTACACGAGCGATGCTGCGGCGCAATATGCATGCTATTCCCCGGGGGCCGGTTGATTGCGCCGCCGCCCTCCCATATCTGCCGCTCTCCGAGTGTGTTCGCGCGCGGGTGCGTCGTTCCGGCCCGTGGCCCCTCGGCAACAGAAGTAGAAGAATTTTCTAATAGTGGCGCGGCCAAGGCGCGCCGGACGGTGAGCAGCATGGACGCGCAAGGGCCTTTCGACAGCCGCCTCGACACGCCGGACGCCATCGATCCGGTGGTTCCGGACGCGCCCGCGCCCGGTCTCCTCGCCCGGCTCGCCGACGCCCCCGGCGGTTCGATCCCCGACCGGCTCCGCGCCGCCGCCGCCGCCGTCGAGGGCCGCATCGTCTTCACCACCAGCTTCGGCATCGAAGACCAGCTCATCGCCCACCACATCTTCACCGAAAAGCTGCCGATCGAGGTGGTGACGCTGGACACCGGCCGTCTTTTCCCGTCGACCTACAAGCTCTGGCAGGAGACGGAGGAGCGCTACGGCGTCCGCATCCGCTCCTTCCACCCGGATGCCGCCGCGGTCGCGGCGATGGTCGCCGATGCGGGCATCAACGGCTTCTATTATTCGAAGGAGGCTCGCGTCGCCTGCTGCACGGTCCGCAAGGTCGAGCCGCTCGGCCGGGCGCTCGCGGGCGCCGCCGCGTGGGTCACGGGCCTGCGCGCCGACCAGTCGGGCCAGCGCGCGGCGGTCGATCTCGCCGCCTGGGACGCCGAGCGCGCTCTGGTGAAGCTCGCGCCGCTGTTCGACTGGACCCGGGAGCGCGTCGCCGCCGAATGCGAGGCGCTCGGCGTTCCCGTCAACGAGCTTCACGCCAGGGGCTTCCTCTCGATCGGGTGCGAGCCCTGCACCCGCGCGCTCCTGCCCGGCGAGCCCGAGCGCGCCGGACGGTGGTGGTGGGAGAATGACGAGGCGAAGGAATGCGGCCTGCACGTCGGCGCCGACGGACGCCTCGTCCGGAGCAAGGCCGCCGCGTGATGGACCGCCAGCCCGCCGAGACGCCGGCGCGGATCGCTCCGCTGCCGAACCTGCCGATCTTCCACAAGCTGGAAGGGCGCAAGGTCGTGCTCGTCGGCACGTCCGAGGGCGCCGCCTGGAAGCTGGAGCTGCTTCAGGCTGCGGGCGCGGACGTGCTCCATCTCACCGATGGCTGGAGCCCTGAGGACCTGAAGGGCGCCGCCCTTGCCGTGGGCGACGTCGCAGACCCTGACGACGCTCTCCGCTTCGCCGCGGCAGCGCGTGCCGCCGGCGTGCCGGTCAACGTCGTCGACCGCACCGAGCTCTGCGACTTCCAGTTCGGCACCATCGTCAACCGCGCGCCGGTGGTGATCGCCATCTCGACCGACGGCGCCGCGCCGATGCTCGGCCAGTCGATCCGCGCGCGGATCGAGGGCGTGCTGCCGCTCGGCCTCTCCGCCTGGACGGCGGCCGCCAAGGCCTGGCGCCCGCGCCTCAAGGCACGCCTCGCCGATTTCGCCGCCCGGCGGGCCTTCTGGAAGCGTTTCACCGAAGCCGCCTGGGACCATGTCGACCGGGCTCCGCAGGACGCGGATTTCGAAGCGCTGGTCGAGGCCGCCCCCGCGGAGACTGGCGGCAGCGTCACCCTCGTCGGCGCCGGGCCCGGCGATCCGGAGCTGCTGACGCTGAAGGCGGTGCGCGCGCTCCAGACGGCGTCCGTGATCCTCTACGACGATCTCGTCGGCCCCGACGTGCTTGAGCTCGCGCGCCGCGAGGCGAAGCGGGTGGCGGTCGGCAAGACCGGCTTCGGCCCCTCGTGCAGCCAGGCCGAGATCAACGCGCGCATCGTCGCGCTCGCGCTGGCCGGCGAGCGGGTGGTGCGCCTCAAGGGCGGCGATCCGCTCATCTTCGGCCGCGCGACCGAGGAGATCGAGGCGTGCCGCGCCGCCGGCGTCCCGGTCTCCATCGTCCCCGGCGTCTCGGCCGCGCAGGGCGCCGCCGCGTCGCTGCAAATGTCGCTTACCGAACGCAGGAAGGCACGCCGCGTGCAGTTCGTGACGGGTCACGGCAGCAACGGCGAGCTTCCAGGCGACATCGACTGGGGCTCCGTCGCCGACCGGCGCGCCACGACGATCCTCTACATGCCGCGCCGCACCCTCTCCGAATTCGCCCGCAAGGCGCAGGCCAAGGGCCTCGCCCCCGACACCCCCGCCGTCGCAATCGCCTCCGCCACCCTTCCCGCCGAAAAGACGGTGCGCGGCACCATCGCCACCATCGACGAAGCCGCCGCGGCGCTCCCAGCGGGCGCTCCGGTGGTGGTCGTCATCGGCTGGGTCGCCCGCGCGCAGGTGCCGGCCGCCCTCATCCCCTTCAGGAAAGTCGCCGCATCGTGAACGCCCGCACCCTCACCCATCTGGAGCAGCTCGAGGCGGAGAGCATCCACATCATGCGCGAAGTGGTCGCCGAGACCGAGCGCCCGGTGATGCTCTATTCGGTAGGCAAGGATTCGGCGGTGATGCTGCACCTCGCCCGCAAGGCCTTCTTCCCGGCGCCGCCGCCTTTCCCCCTCCTCCACGTCGATACGACTTGGAAGTTCAGGGACATGTACGCCCTGCGCGACCGCGTCGCGAAGGAGAGCGGGATGGAGCTGATCGTCTACCGCAACCCGGAGGCGGAGCGGCGGGGGATCAACCCGTTCGACCATGGCAGCCTCCACACCGACATGTGGAAGACGGAAGGGCTGAAGCAGGCGCTCGACCTCTACGGCTTCGACGCGGCCTTCGGGGGCGCCCGCCGCGACGAGGAGAAGAGCCGCGCCAAGGAGCGGATCTTCTCCTTCCGCACCGCCAGCCATCGCTGGGACCCGAAGAATCAGCGGCCGGAGCTCTGGAGCCTCTACAACGCCAAGAAGGCGAAGGGGGAGTCGATCCGCGTCTTCCCGCTCTCCAACTGGACCGAGCTCGACATCTGGCAGTACATCTATGCCGAGGACATCCCGATCGTCCCGCTTTATCTCGCGGCGCCCCGCCCGACGGTGGAGCGGAACGGCCTCCTCCTGATGGTCGACGACGAGCGCTTCCCGCTCAAGGAGGGCGAGGTGCCGGTCGAGCGCTCGGTGCGCTTCCGCACCCTCGGCTGCTATCCGCTGACCGGCGCCGTCGAGAGCGAGGCCTCTACGCTCGCCGAAGTCATACAGGAGATGCTCGTCGCCACCACCTCGGAGCGGCAGGGCCGCGCCATCGACCACGACGCCAGCGCCTCGATGGAGCGCAAGAAGCAGGAAGGCTATTTCTGATGGCGACCGCCCTCAAGGCGCTGAGCGCGGCGGAGATCGCGCGCGCCGAGATCGAGACCTACCTGAAGTCGAACCAGGCGAAGTCGCTGCTGCGCTTCATCACCTGCGGCTCGGTGGACGACGGCAAGTCGACCCTGATCGGCCGGCTGCTTTACGATTCCAAGCTGCTGTTCGAGGACCAGCTCGCCGCCCTCCAGAGCGACAGCGTGCGCCACGGCACGCAGGGCGAGAATATCGACTTCGCCCTCCTCGTCGACGGCCTCGCGGCGGAGCGCGAGCAGGGGATCACCATCGACGTCGCCTACCGCTTCTTCACGACGGACAAGCGCAAGTTCATCGTCGCCGATACGCCGGGCCACGAGCAATACACCCGCAACATGGTGACCGGCGCCTCGACGGCCGACCTCGCCGTCATCCTGATCGACGCGCGCAAGGGCGTGCTGACCCAGACGCGGCGCCATTCCTACCTCGTCCACCTGCTCGGCATCCGCAATGTCGTCCTCGCGGTCAACAAGATGGACCTGGTCGGCTTCGACGGCGCCGTGTTCGAGCGCATCGTCGCCGACTATCGCGCCTTTGGCGACGTCGTCGGGATCGAGGCGTTCACCGCGATCCCGCTCTCCGGCCTTACGGGGGACAACGTGACCGCCGCCTCGGAGGCGATGGACTGGTACCAAGGCCCGACCCTGATCGAGCATCTCGAGACAGTCGAGGTCGCCGCCCGCGCCGTCGCGCAGGAGCCGTTCCGGATGGCGGTCCAGTGGGTCAACCGCCCCAACCAGAATTTCCGCGGCTATGCCGGCACCGTCGCCGGCGGCCGCGTCCGCGTCGGCGACGAGATCGCAATCCTCCCCGCCGGCCGCCGCACCCGGGTAGCGCGGATCGTCACATTCGACGGCGACCTCGACGAGGCGGTGGTCGGCCAGTCGATCACCCTCACTCTCGCCGACGAGGTCGATTGCTCGCGCGGCGACATCATCGGGGCGGCGGCCGCGCCGGCGCCGGCGGTCAACCGGCTCGAAGCGACCCTGGTCTGGATGTCCGACGAGGCGCTGGTGCCGCACCGCTCCTACTGGCTGAAGATCGGCAGCCAGACCCTTTCTGCCAGCGTCGGCGGCATGGGCCCGGTGGTCGACGTCAACACGATGGAGCGGCGCCAGGCGCCGACGCTCGGCCTCAACGACATCGGCAGCGTCGAGATCGACCTCGACCGCCGCGTCCCTGCGGTGCGCTATGCCGACAACCGGCAGCTCGGCGGCTTCATCCTGGTCGACAAGGTGACCCACGCGACCGTGGCCGCCGGAATGGTGCAGGGCTTCCCGAAGGGCGCCGCGCGGGCTCCGGCGGCGCAGGATGAGGAGGGCGGCGCGATCGTCTGGATCGCCGGAACCTCGCCCGCCGCCCGCGCCGCCCATGCGCTGAGGGCGCAGGAGCGGCTGAAGGCGCTCGGCCGGCCGAGCTTCCTGCTCGACGATGCGGCGCTGCTCGCCGGCCTCAGCAGCGACCTTGGCGAGGACGACCGCGCCGAGCATGTCCGGCGGCTGCGCGAGGTGGCGCTGCTGATGAGCCGGGCGGGCGTCCATGTGCTGGTGACCGCCGAGGTGCCGGAGGCGCAGGCGCATCCGGGCCGCCGCGTCGAAGCGGCCGAAGACGGCGAACAAGGGGCGGAAGAATGGGTGATCTGA
>DASVVY010000038.1:0-40521 GCA_036386335.1 Allosphingosinicella sp.
GACCATGACCGGCATCCCCGCCCGGCCCACTTTGATCGGGGCGGAGCATTATGCCAGCTTCGTCCCCTACGGCACGCCCTGCGGCGAGTTCGATCCCGCCACCCAGAAGCTCGAAATCCTCCAGTGCGAGATCGAGCAGATGCGCAAGCGGATCGGCGCGCTGATGGAGGAGCGGGACAGGATGCTGGCGGAAGGAAGGGAGCGCGACAGCGCCTGATGGGCAACGTCTACCCTTTTCCCGGAGCCTCATCGCCCCAGACGGGGTTCTCGCGCGCCGAGCTGAGCCGCATCATCGACGTCTACGGCCGCATGGTCGCCGCCGGCCTGTGGAAGGATTATGCGGTCGAGTTCGGTAAGGACCACGCCGCCTTCTGGGCCTTCCGCCGCACCGCCGAGCGGCCTGAATACAAGATCGAGAAGCGCCCGTCGCTGCGCAGCAAGCAGGGCATGTGGGCGCTGATCGGGGAGAACGGAATGGTGCTCCGCCGCGGCCACGAGCTCGGCCCCGTCCTCGCCCCGCTCGAACGCCGCCTCCTCAAGATCGTCGGCTGAAAAAACCTCCCCGGCTTTCGCAGGGGAGGATGCCGCCCACAGGGGGCGGAGGGGCCCCGCCCGCTTCCGCGGGCGGGGTGAGCGTCCTCAGGCCGCCGTCGCCAGCGCTGTCCGCTCCAGCACCGGCAGCTTCGCCTGCAGCCCCGCCGGGAGCGGCCGCACGATCGCCCGCCTGGCATTGTGCCAGAAGGCCGAGAGCAGCAGCAGCGCGGACCCGATGACGAACGCGGTCAGAGCGAAGTTCAGTTCGACCGCGCCGAACCGCTCGAAGAGGTCGCTCAGCGCCCACAGCACATAGGCGAGGGCGGAGACGAGCAGCGCCCGCCGGTCCACCGCGAGCGCGGTGAGGCCGAGCAGGACGTAGACGACCAGCACGATCATCCCCTCCCCGACGCTCGCGCCGCCGTCGTTGAGCCCGAGCAGCGAGAAGATCGGGTGGACGATCAGCGGCGCCGCCAGCAAATGCAGCCAGAAGGCGACGTCGGAGCGGCGCGTCTCGCGGCGCGGGTCGGAGCTGTCCCACCACATCGCGAACAGGAACACGCCGACGCCGAGCAGCAAGGCGGCGGCAAGGATCGTGTCGCGGAGCGCCGGGACGTCGCCGACGACATAGCCGACGAGGCCCAGGACGAGGGCCACGACAGCCGCCGTGCCGGCGGCAACCGTCACCGGCACCCGGAAGCGGCGCCAGTGCAGCCACGCCGCGCCCGCCGCGATCGCCGCCGCCGCTGAGCCGGTCAGCGCCACCGCCCGCGGCGAGTTCTCGTAAGCTTCGGGGCCGATCGCCAGCACCAGCCCCGCAAAGGCCGTGAACAGCACACCGCCGACGAAGGCGAGCAGGAGGAGGATGCTCGGCAGCGCCATCCGCCGCCGCCGGGTGAAGAATTCGGCCAGGCCCCACGCCGCCCCGGCGACGAGCAGCCCGGAGGTGGGGGAGGGGCCGGTGCCCTCGATCCTCGGCCCGATCTCGGTGCCGATCCAGGCCAGCGCGAACAGCAGGATCGCCGCGGCGATGCCTACGAAAATGTCGTTGAAGCCGGTGATCAGCCGGAAATGCTCCTCATCGACGAGCGGACTCGACCGCCTCACCGCCACATAATCGCGCAGCGCGTCGGCGGCTTCGGGCGTAAGCGCCCCGGCCGCCACGGCCGCTTCCAGATCGCTTTCGCTGTACATGTTCTTCTCCTGCCCTAACCGGAGACTCGCATAGCAGACGTGTATTGCAGACGCAATACACTAAGACAGCATCAGCGCACCAGCCGATAGCTGACGAAGGCGATGGCGCTGCCGTCCGGGGCCCAGGAGGGGACGTTGATCGTCCCCTGGCCGCCGAACAGCTTGGTCAGCACCCGCGGCGGCGCGCTGCCGTCGGCCGGCATGATCCGCAGCGCCACGTCGCGATTGGGCGGATGATCGCTCAGCGCCACGTCGGTCCCGAACGAGATGAAGACGATCCACTTCCCGTCCGGGGAGAAATGCGGGAACCAGTCGCGCCAGGCGGGGTCGCGCGTCACCTGCTCGGGATTCGCGCCATCCGAGGCGCGGGTGCGCCAGATCTGCATCGCGCCGGTGCGTGCCGAGTTGAAGTAGATCCAGCGGCCGTCGGGCGAATATTCCGGCCCGTCGTCGAGGCCTGCGGCGGTCGTCAGCCGCCGCTCCGGCCCGCCGGCAAGCTCGCGCACGTAGATGTCGTAGTCGTTCGTCTCCGGTCGGGTCGCGGTGTAGGCGATCGTCCGCCCGTCCGGCGACCAGCCGTGCCAGTAAGAGGGCGTCGAAGGATGGCTCGCCACCAGCCGGGGCGCAGCCGATCCCTGGGCCGGCAGCACGTAGATTCGGGACTGGTCGTCCGGCGCCGACTGATCGGAGATGGCGAGCTGCGTCCCGTCTGGCGACAGGCCGTGGTCGTTGTTGTTCTTGCGTTGCGGACCGGTGTTCACCACCGCCGGCTCGCCGCCGGCGGCCGGGATGCGGTAGATCAGCCCGCCGCTGTTGTAGATCAGGCTTCCCCCGGCCCGCGACCAGTTCGGCGCCTCGATCTTGCCGTCGAAGTGGCGGACGACGCGCCGGCTCTCCGCCCCCGTCAGCTCCATCACCTCGAGCGTGCTCTCGACCTTGGCGGGATATCCCGTGTCGGCGACGTGGGCCAGCTTCGGCACGGTCAGCTCGACGTTCCGGAAAACCGCGGTCTCCGCCACCGCATTGTTGTGCGCCGACACGGCTAGCCCGACATAATAAGGCTCGGCAAAGGCGATCCGGTAGTTCCCGCCCGCGTGCCGCAGCACCCCGTCCGCACCGGCGACCGAGAAATAGACATAGCCGCCCTCCCGCTCGAGCCGCACCCTCCTGGCCGCCTTGACGTTCGAGCGGATCTCGTGCGTCGGCCCGTCCTGCACGTCCCGGTATTGCAGCGCCACGAGCCCGTCCCCGTGCACCACCACGTCTGCGTAAGGCGAGCCGGGCGTCAGGTTCTGGCGGATCATCACCCCCGCCTTGCGGTGCGGGTCGACTCCCGTTCCGACCCATTCCACGTCCGCCGCCGCATGGAGGTCGCCCGAGCGCCGGGCCCAGACGAAGTGGAACGCGTCCTCCTCGCCCCATATGTTCGCGCCGCCCCCGGTGACCCGGTACGTGCCTGCGTCGCGAACGGTCCTCCCACGCATCGCGGTCGCGCCTACGTCGCCTTCCCCCTCGAACGCGCCTAGGTTCCCGCCGCTGGTGGATAGCGCGCAGCCGGAGAGCGCCAGCATGAGAAACCCCGCCGCGACAAGTCCGCGCAAGATCATCCTTCCAGCTCCCGCTGCCTCAACGCCTCTTCGTTAGCGGCAAGCACGGAGCGACGCGACCCCGCCGATGGAACCGACCGTGTGGATTTCCTATAGGCGTGGGGATGCAGATCAGGCGCTTCCGCTCCGAAGACGCACCTGCGCTGGCGCGCCTCTACCACGAGGCGGTGCACCGCGTCGGCGCGGTCCACTACACGCCCGAGCAGGTCCGCGCCTGGTCGCCCGCCGTTCCGGACGAGGCGGGGTTTCGTGCCCGCGGAGGGGACGGGCGCCTCCTCCTCGTGGCGGTGGACGGGGAGGGGGAGCCGCTCGCCTACGGCGACGTGGAGGCGGACGGGCACATCGGCCACCTCTACTGCCGGCCCGACGTCGCCGGCAGCGGCATCACCGCCGCTTTATACGACCGCCTCGAGGCGGAGGCGCGGAGGCAGGGGATAGAGCGGCTCTACGTCGAGGCGAGCGAGCCCGCCCGGCGGTTCTTCACACGCAGAGGCTTCTCGGTCCTGCACCGGCGCGATTTTCAGTTACGGGGAGTCGCCATCCACAATTACGCGATGGAAAAGCGTCTCGTCTGACCGGCTCAGGTCGGCACGACGACCAGGAAATCGAGATTGGTGAGGGCGGTTCCCGCCTTGACCTCCGCGAAGAGGATCGCCGCCTCGCCGCCGCTGCCGTCGGCATCGTAGAAGATCCTGCCCGTGGCCGAATCGTAGACGATGCGATCATCGGCGTCGGCGGCGCTGCTCCCCGTCTGGAAGGCGGAGGCGGCGAGGGTCCCGTCCGGGCCGACGAAGGTGAAGACGGTGCGGTCGAGAAGGATCGTGTCGTCGGCCACCGAGAAATCCGAGAGCCTGTCGACGTTGGTGGCGGCGTTCAGCGGGGCGTCGAAGTAGAAGCTGTCCGCGCCCGCTCCGCCTTTCAGGGTGTCGTTGCCGCCCCGGCCGAAGATTACGTCGTCGCCGTCCGCGCCGCTGAGGATGTTGGCCGAGCCGTTGCCGATCATCGTGTTCGCGAGCCCGTTGCCGGTGCCGTTCACGCCGTAGCTGCCGGCGAGGACCAGCATCTCGACGTAAAGCCCCGACATGTTGAAGCTGACGATGCTCTGGACCATGTCGATGCCGCCGGTCGCCGTCTCGATGACCTTGTCGCCGGCATTGTCGACGATGTAGACGTCGTTGCCGTCCTTCCCCTCCATCACGTCGGCGCCGTTGCCGCCGCTGATCGTGTTGCCGCCGCTGTTGCCGACGATCGTGTTGGCGAGGCCGTTGCCGGTGGCGTCGATCGAGGCGGTTCCGGTGAGGATGAGGGTCTCGGCGTACTGGCCGGCAATGCTGAAGCTGACCGACGCGCGCACCGTGTCGGTGCCGGCGCCGTCCGCCTCGATGACTTTGTCGCCCGCATTGTCGACGATGTAGACGTCGTTCCCGCCGCCGGCTTCCATCCGGTCGGCCCCTTCGCGGCCGTCGAGGAGGTTGGCGGCGTCGTTGCCCACCAGCTTGTTTGCGAGGCTGTTGCCGGTGCCGTTGATGGGGTTGGATCCGGTGAGGATCAGCGTTTCGAGATATTGGCCGGCCAGGCTGTAGCTCACCGACGACTGGACGGTGTCCGTGCCGCCGCCGTTCGCCTCGATCGCCTTGTCGCCGGAATGGTCGACGACGTAGGTGTCGTTGCCGGCGCCGCCGATCATCGTGTCCGCGCCGTTGGCGCCGTTCAGGATATTGTCGGCGCTGTTTCCGGTGATGGTGTTGGCGAGGCCGTTGCCGGTGCCGTTGATTGCCGCGCCGCCGGTCAGCACCAGTTCCTCGATATACTGGCCCCAGAGGCTGAAGCTGGCGGAGGAGCGCACGACGTCCGTGCCCTCGCCGGAGGCCTCGATCACCCGGTCATTGTCACTGTCGACATAGTAGGTGTCGTTGCCGGCGCCGCCGATCAGCCTGTCCGCGCCCCCGCCGCCGTCGAGGACGTCGTTGCCGCCGTTGCCGGTAATCGTGTCGTCGCTGTCGAGGCCGGAGATCGTATCGTTCGCATCGCCGCCGTAGAGCGCGTCCACGCCGGGCGTCCCCGAATAATTGAGCGCGGGGATGTGCGCGGAGGTGAGGGCGATCTGTTCCTGCCCGTAGATGGTTCCGACCAGCTCGGGCGGCGCGCCGACGAGCGCGCGTCCGCGCAGGTCCGGCAGGGCGAAGTTGGTCTGGCCGTTGCCGCCGTAAGTGGTGCCGAGCAGGGAGAACAGCGCCTGGTTCTGGTTGATCGGCAGCAGCTGGCCGGCGCACAGGGCGAAGCCGGAGGGCACGTCGTTCGAGGCCGAGACCATGATCTCGCCGAGGACTGGAACGGTCGGGTCGAGCGACCCGCCGTCGCGGCTCGGGAAGATGCCCTGGAGCGCGATCAGGAAATTGAGCGTCAGCCCCGGCCCCTGGTTGTCGATCGGCACCCCGTCACCGCCCATGTTGGTCGGGAGGTTGTCTTGCCCGATCTTCATCTCCCCCTCCCCCACGGCGATGCCGAGGTCGGTGCCGGTCTGAGAGCCTATGATCGTCCGCCCGCGAAGGTCGGGGAGCGCAAAGGTGGTCTCTCCATTCCCGCCGTAGGTCGTCCCGATCTTCGTGAAGAGAAGTTCGTAGTCGCTGATGTTGAGCAGCCGGCCGTCGCACTCCAGGGTCCCGCCCGGCGCAAAGTCGCCGGCGAATTCCCAGATGCCGCCGACCATGTCGAGCCCGCCGCTCCAGGTGTTGTCAAGCGCGTTGATCACGTAGCGGACGGGCAGCGCCCCTGGACTGTTGTCGATTTGCTGGCTTGCGCCCCCGACCGAGACGGGGAGTTCCACTTGCGAGAGAAAGAAGGCGTTGGCGCCGTAGGCCTCTCCCTGGTTGTGAAGCGCGAGGCCTGGCCCGGTCCCGCTTTCGACGGACACACGGCCGCGCAGGTTGGGCAGCGCGAAATCCGTCTCGCCGTTGCCGCCATACATGGTCCCCAGGATGCTGAAGAGCGGCTCGTTCCCGGCGATGGAAAGGAGCGTGCCGTTGGCGGCCGCCGTCCCGCCCGGGGCGAACGTGAACGCGAAGTGGCGAATCGCGCCCATCGTCAGGTCGGACTGGCCTCCGCCGTGCGTCGGGTAATTGCCCGAGAGAGCGATCGCCTCGGTCACCGCAACCGACGGCATCATGTTGACGATTGGATTAGGCATTGTTTCCCCGCGCCTTAGCCGGGCCTACGCGCGGCCCCCCACGGATGTGAAGCTACTCCCGATGGCGCCCGGCGCATAGCGGAAAAGCGCAGCGCTCACGTCGGTGACGGGTTCTTAATTCGTCTCGGTTACGCAGCATCGGCAATTCTTGGGGGACTGGGCATGAAAGCCATCATCATCGGCGCCGTAGCCGTCGCGGCGGCATTCTGGTTCCACGGCCCGCTCGGCCAGGCCAACGTCTACGCCATGTCCGCTGACGAGGCGTACCAGAAGCTCGCCGCCGTCCAGGTGGAGCCGTCGGGCACCGGGCCGTTCGGCCGTCTCGACACGACCGTCTCCGGCTCCGGCACCGACACCGTCATCTTCACCGCCACCGGTTCCCACGCCTATCGCCGCTGCACCGCGAGAGTGACCCCGGTCGATGGGAAGGCGCGGGTCGACGCGTCGTGCGACGGCGGCAGCGCCGGCTCCGGTGCGGCGGCCGGGCTCGAAATCAACCAGACCCGCAAAGGCTTCATCGAACTTCTAGATTCGACGCTCGACGGGCGGGCCTACGACCCTGAGCGGGCAATGGGTTCGACCGCGGCCCGCTGGCCCAAGGACGTCGTCGACCATGGCGACTACGGCTCCGCCGTCGCCGACGCGGTGAAGATGGACGCCGACGCCCACGCCATGGCTGCCGAGCAGGCGGCGCAGCAGGACTCGGCCGCCGGCGGCGTGACGCAGTAACGCAGGGCGCCAGGCGTGAACGTCGTCGGCGTCGGCGGGATTGCGGGAGCCTTGTTCTTCTCCGGCTGGTATATCTGGCCGGAGCACCGTCCGGTCTACGACCTGTCGATCGAGACGGCGCAGGCGCGACTGCAAGGGATGGGCTTCGAGGAAGGGATTCTCGCCCACGTGCCGGTCACGGTCGCCGCCGAACGCACCCAGGTCGGGCGTTCCGTGCACTGGTCCTTCGGCGGCACGGGCAGCGGCTTTCGCGCCTCCTCCTGCACCGTCGCGCTCGATCCCATCGCTCCCGCGAGGACCGGTGCTCGCCTCTCCTGCGCGGTCGACAACGCCGATCCGGTGATCGCCTCCCGCGCCGCCGCTTTGCTCGAGCTGGTCGTCGGCGAGCATGCCTCGGCCGCGCTGACCGGCCGGCCGTTCGACCGCAGCCGGATGGGCCACAAGTTCATCGCTTTCGGCGCCGCCGAAGCGGTCTCCCGGACGCGCTAGCGCCCTCGATTGCCTCCCGCGCCGGCCCCGCCTAAAGCGCGTCCGTTGGGAGGGTTTCGATGCAGGCAGGCCGCGCAGGGCGCGTATCGATCGTTGGCGAGAGAGCGCCGATCTTTTGGGGCGCCTGCGTCGCCATCGCGATCGGCGTGCTGATGCATCTGCCGATGCTGGCGATGGCGCACCGGATGGGCAATCACCTCGTCGGCATGCCGATGGACCCCGAAATGTGGCTCGGCATGGTGCTCATCATCGGCGGCGTCCCGCTGGCTATCTACGGCGCTCTCCCCAAGCAGCGCGCCCCCCACAGCTCCGAGGCCGGCACCAGCTACGAGGCGCCGGACACGACCCCGTTCACGGGGTGGCACGTGGGCGTGCTCGCCGTCCTGATCCTCGGCCTCATCATCGACGTGATGAAGCCGGCGACGCTCGGCTTCGTCCTCCCGGGAATGCGCGCCGAATACCAGATTTCCAAGGCGACGGTCGCCTGGTTCCCCTTCGCGGCTCTGGTCGGCACCACCGTCGGGTCCTTTGTATGGGGTTGGCTCGCCGACATCTACGGCCGGCGCGTCTCGATCCTGCTGTCGACCATCCTGTTCGTCTCGACCTCGATCTGCGGCGCCATGCCGCGCTTCGAGTTCAACCTCATTATGTGCTTCCTGATGGGCTGCTCGGCCGGGGGCATGCTGCCGGTCGTCTACACCCTGCTCGCCGAAATCATGCCGCCCAAGCACAGGAGCTGGGTGCTGGTGCTGGTCGGCGGCACCGGTCTCGTCGGCGGCTACCTCGCCGCCAGCGGCGCCGCCTACGCCTTCGAGCCGGTGTTCGGCTGGCGCGTCCTGTGGCTCCAGGGCTTTCCCACCGGCATCCTCCTCCTCGCGCTCGCCCGGCTGATCCCGGAATCGCCGCGCTTCCTCGCCGAGCAGGGCCGCCACGTTGAGCTGGAGGCGATGAAGCGCAAGTTCGGCATCGTGCCCCGCCCGCGCCAGCCCGCGCCTCCCGACGCCGATGTCGCGCAGCAGCGCCACGGCAAGCTCACCGCCGCCCTGGTCGTCACCGCCCTCTCCTGGAGCTTCATCAACTTCGGCCTGCTGCTCTGGCTGCCGTCCGACCTGCAGGCGCGCGGCTACAGCTCGGAGCTGGCCAGCCAGATCCTCGCCAAGTCGGCGCTGATCGCGCTGCCGACCATCCTGCTGGCGGCGATCGCCTACAGCCGGTGGAGCAGCAAGTGGACGCTGGTGGGGACGATCCTCCTCACCTTCGCCGGCCTCGTCGGCGCGCTGCTCCCGTCGACCCTGCTGTCGTGGGAACCGCTCCTCATCGCGGTGATCGCGATGCTGATCGTCGGCACCAACGGCATGATCGCAGTGCTCCTGCCCTATGCGGCTGAGAATTACCCGCTCGGCATTCGCGGCCGCGCCACCGGGCTGGTCGCGGGCAGCAGCAAGTTCGGCGGCGTCGCGGTCCAGGCGTTCGCGCTCATCGGCCTCATCCCCACGCTCGGCGGCGCCGCGCTCGCCCTGCTCCTGCCGATGGCCCTCTCCGGCGGCCTCGTCGCCTGGGCCGGCCGCGAAACCCGCGGCCGCAGCCTGCGCGAGCTCGAAGCCCACGGCTGACGAGGCGCCGGACTTGCAACGCCAGGGTTGAAACCTCGCCGCCGCCGTGGTCTCGTCGGCGGGTAACCGGCTGAGAGGCTTGCCAATGCGAACCCGGACCGCGCCGCTGCTGGCGATGCTTCTCGCCTCCACCGGCGTAGCCGCAGAGCCGGTGGCGGCGCCCTCCTGCCCAGGCCCCTCCGCACGCGGGGTTTCGGTGCGCAACCTCGGCGCCGCGGGGCCGCAGCTGCTGCTCGACGAGAGCTTCCCCGATCCGTTCGTCGCCCGCTTCGGCAAGGTCTATCACGGCTACGCGACCGGCGTGGAGCGGGGCGGCGTGCGGATGAACGTCCAGGCGATCCGCTCGCCCAACCTTACGCAATGGAGCGCGCCGGCCGAGGCCCTTCCCGCCTCCGGCCTGGCCGCCTGGGTGGACCGCGCCTATCCGCAGGTGTGGGCGCCGGAGGTGATGGAGATAGCCGGCCGCTACGTCCTCTATTTCAACGCCCGCCACGCAACCCTCACCCGCACCGAGACTCCGCCCGAGGGGCCGCGGGTGCTGAAGCGCCACTGCCTCGGCGCTGCCGTGGCCGACAGGGCCGAGGGCCCCTTCGTCGGCATCGACGAGCCGCTGGTCTGCGCCGACATGCCCGAAGGCGCGATCGACGCCGGCGTCTTCCGCGACGGCGACAGCCTCTATCTTCTCTACAAGGACGACGGAAATTGCTGCGGCCGCGGCTCCGCCATCTACGCGCAGGGCCTCAGCTCCGACGGTCTCGCGTCGGTCGGCCCCCGCCATCGGCTGATCGCCAACAACGACTCGCCCGGGCCGGAGGACGACTGGGAATGGCTGGTGGTGGAGGCCCCGACCATGGTGAAGCGGGGCGGCACCTACTGGCTCTTCTATTCGGGCAATTTCTTCGGCAACAAGAACTACTCGGTGGGCTACCTCAAATGCGCCAGTCCGCGCGGGCCGTGCCGCGACCTCAAGGAAAATCCCGTCCTCTGGTCCCATCCCGGCTCGCAGCTGATCGGCCCCGGCCATCAGTCGCTGCTCGACGTGGGCGGGCGCAGCTACGCCTTCTTCCACGGCTGGAACCGCGATCCGGACGCGAAGGAGCAGCACGGCTTCCACAAACGCTGCCTCTACGTCAGCCGCCTCGTCTGGGAGACGGGGCCGGACGGCGAGCGCCCGCGCATCGTCGGCGGCACTCCGCCCCGCCGCTGATCCGGCCCGCCGATTCCGCCGTTTCGCACTCGCCTTTGCGCGGCTACACGCCAGCATCGATGCCCCGGTCGGCGCTCAGCTCAGCCTTGCTCGTCGCCCTCGCCCTGTCCACGGGTGCGGCTCCCGCCCAGACGACCCAACCGGCCCCCGCCGCGCCCGCGCAACCCGCCCAGCCTACCGCGACGGCCGGCGAGGCGGATTGGGAGCCGAGCCCGGCCGAGACGAAGCTGATGGGCAGCGACGACGATGCCGTGCGCAAGGGCTTCACCCGCGTCAGAAAGACGATCCCCGTCGCCTTCCAGGGCACCTACCGCCGCACGCCTGCCGAATGCGGCATGGGCAGCGAGAGCGGCCTCACCATCCGCCCCACCAGGATGTACTTCGTCGACAGCGAGGCGGACGTTCAGCGGGTGGTGGTCGAAGGCCCGCGCAAGATCGTCGTCACCAGCATCTACGACGGCCGCGATCAGGTCTGGGAGAAGACCGAAACCATCCTGCTGGGCAAAGGCGGCACCCGCATAGCCTTCCAGTCCGCGAGCGGTCCCGACACCCGCGTCCGCTGCCCCGCCGCGGGTGGCGGTGCGGACTAGCGAATCGCCATGCGCTTCGGAAACGCGCCGAGCTCCTCCAGAGGGAAGGTCCTGTGACCATCCGCACCGCCCTGATCGGCCGCGGCATGGCCGGAACCGTGTTCCACGCCCCGCTGCTGCGCGCGCTGCCGGACTTCGATCTCGCCGCGATCGCGGGATCGGCGGACGCGGCCGCCGCTATTGCCCACCCGTCCACCGACCTGATCGTGATCGCCACGCCCAACACGAGCCATGCGCCGCTCGCCCGCGCGGCCCTCGAGGCGGGGAAGCACGTTGTGGTCGACAAGCCCTTCGCCCTCTCCTCCGCCGAGGCGGATGCGCTGATAGCGCTGGCGCGGGAGCGGGGGCGGCTGCTCACCGTCTTCCACAACCGGCGCTGGGACGGGGATTTCCTGACCGCGCGCGCGCTGCTCGGCTCCGGCCGGCTCGGCGCGGTGAAGTTGTGTGAGATGCACTGGGACCGCTTCCGCCCGGCGATCAAGCCCGGCTGGCGCGAGGGGGGCGGGGAGGGGAGCGGGCTGCTCTTCGACCTCGGCCCGCACCTCATCGACCAGGCGCTGCTCCTGTTCGGAATGCCTGACGCGCTCGACAGCGACGTCGCGGTGCAGCGCGCGGAAGCGCAGGCGGACGACTATTTCGCCCTCACCCTCCACTATCCCGACCTGCGCGTCCGGCTCCACGCGAGCAACATCATCGCGGCTCCCCGGCCGCGCTTCGCCCTCTACGGTACCGGCGGGGCGATCTCGAAGCGCGGCGTCGACCCGCAGGAGGCGGCGCTGAGGGAGGGCGTAAGCCCGCTTGCGCCCGGATTCGGAGAGGATCCGACGCCCTTCCAGGCGACATTTCCGGCTGGATACGAGGAAATCCCGATCCTCCCCGGCCGCTATCTCGCCTTTTACGAGGGCGTGGTCGACGCGATCCTGCGCGGCGCCCCCGCTCCGGTCGACCCCGCCGACGCCCGGGACGGCTTACGCCTGATCGAGACGGCCCGGGAGAGCGCCCGGACCGGCCGCCGGATCAGCCTTGCGGCCGCCACCCGACCGGTAGCGCCCGCTCCGGCAGGGTAACACTCACCGTCTCCTTGATGTCCCGCGACGATGTGCCGAGCATCACCCGATACTCGCCCGCCGCGGTCCGCCAGCTCTTCGAGGGCCCGTCGAACATGGCGAGCAGCCGCGGGTCCACTTTCAAGGTGACCATCGTGTCGGCGCCCGGTGCGAGGTCGACCTTGGTGAAGGCGGCGAGCCGCTTCGGCGCCTCCCAGCCGCCGGCCACCGGCGCGACATAGACCTGGGGCACGTCCATGCCCTGCACCCGGCCGTCATTCTTCACCCGGAACGTCACCGTCAGCTCCCCGGAGCTGCCGTCGGCGCGCAGCCGGTCATAGTCGAAGTCGGTGTAGGAAAGGCCGTGGCCGAAGGGGAAGAGCGGCTCCAGCCCTCGCGCGTCGAACCATTTGTAGCCGACCGCCGCGCCTTCCGGATGATCGATGGCGAACATCTCACCATTGGCGAGGCCGGTGCCGGGGCGAACCGGCCGCGGCAGCTGGCTCTCGTCGCGCGGGAAGGTGACGGGGAGCTTGCCCGAAGGATTGACCCGCCCGAACAGCAGATTGGCGATCGCCTCGCCGCCCGCCGTGCCCGGATACCAGGCCTGGAGGATGCCGCCGACCCGCTCCGCCCAGGGCATCGCCACCGGATTCCCGGTCTCGAGGATGGCGACCGTCTTCGGGTTCGCCGCCGCGACCGCGTCGACCAGCGCGTCCTGATTGTCCGGCAGCGTCATCGGCACGTCGAACGACTCGCCAGCCCACTGCGTGACGAAGACCAGCGCCACGTCCGCGTCCCGTGCCGCCTGGGCGGCGGCGGCGGGGTCCTTGCCGTCGACGAAGGTCACCTGCGCCTGCGGCGCCAGCGCCTGGATCGCCCGCATCGGTGAGGACGGATAATAGACGATCGGCCCCGGCCAGCTCGCCGGCTCGAGCCCCGGCACGGCGTTGCCGCCGACCGGATAGGTGAGCGAGGAGCCGCCGCCGGAGAGGACGCCGACGTCGGCATGGCCGCCGATGATCGCGATCCGCTTAACGTCTGCGCGGATCGGCAGGACGTTGTTGCGGTTCTTGAGCAGCACCGCCGCCTGCTCCGCGTCCGCCCGCGTCACCGCGGCGTGGGCGGCGAAGTCGATCGGCCCTTCGGCGACCGGATTGTCGACCACGCCCTTGGCGAACATCGCCCACAGGATGCGGCCGGCCATCTCGTTCAGCCTGCGCTCCGACACCTGCCCCTTGGCGATCGCCTCGCGCAGCGGCTCCCGGAAGAAGGGCTGCTTGTCGAACGGCCACCCCGATTCCTGGTCGAGGCCGGTGTTCGCCGCCTGCACCGTGCTGTGGGTCGCGCCCCAGTCGGACATGACATAGCCTTTCCAGCCCCAGTCGTTCCTCAGGACCTCCGTCAGGAGCCAGGGGTTCTCGCAGGCATAGGCGCCGTTCACCCGGTTGTAGGCGCACATCACCGATCCCGGGTCGGACTTCTCGATGGCGATCTGGAAGGCGAGCAGGTCCGACATCCGCGCCGCCACCGGATCGATTCGCGCGTCGTGATAGTCGCGGCCGGTTTCGAGGTCGTTCAGCGCGTAGTGCTTCACGGTCGAGATGATGTTGTTCGACTGGATGCCGGCGATTTGCGCGCCCACCATCGTGCCGGCGAGCAGCGGGTCCTCACCGCCATATTCGAAATTGCGGCCGTTGCGCGGATCGCGGACCAGATTGACGCCCCCGGCGAGCATCACGTTGAAGCCCGAGGAGCGCGCCTCCGATCCGATCATCCGCCCGCCCTGGAAGGCGAGGTCGGGGTTCCAGGTCGCGGTGGTGGCGATGCCGGAGGGGAGGGCGGTCCGCTCCCTTTTCCTGGGCGCTCCGCCCTGGGTGGCGACGCCGATCCCCGCGTCGGTCTGCCACTGCGGCGGGATGCCGAGCCGCGGGATGCCCGCGATGTAGCCGGCCGACCCGTAGCGGCCCTCTTTCGGGGCCTTGTAGTCCTTGCCGAAGTCGGTCGCGAAATAGCCGAAGACGAGCCGCAGCTTCTCCTCGCGGGTCATCTGCTTCAGCACCAGCTCCGTGCGCTGGTCGGCGCTGAGCGCCGTGTTCATCCACGGCCGCCCGGCCGCCGCGCGGGCATTCTGGGCCTCGGCCCCAGAGGCGCCGGCGGCGAGCGCGAAGGTGGAGGCGGCGAGCGCCAGGGCGGTCAGGCTCTTCTTCAACATCCTTGCTTCTCCTTGATCGGCTGGGCCGATTCGTCTCGCGCGCCGGTAAGCAGAAAATTCGCCCGCCGCACAACCGCTTGGAACCTCGGCGGCGCGCCGGGCCTTTCATTCGCGGCGCGCATACGCAAATAGCGGCGGCGAGCGCAATCGGCGGACCCGCAGCTCCGCCGCAGCAGAGCACCCCAGGGAGACGAGAGACGTGATCAACGGAGAGATGTTCATCGGCAGCCGCGCGGTCAAAGGCAGCGTCGGGGAGGTGCGCGGCGTCAACCCGGAGACCGGGGAGACGCTGGAGCCCGTCTATGGCGGCGCCACCCGCGAGCAGCTCGACGAAGCCTGCCGCCTCGCCTGGGAGGCGTTCGACGCCTACCGCCAGACCGACCCGGACACCCGCGCCGGCTTCCTGGAGGCGATCGCGCAGAACATCCTCGACCTCGGCGACGAGCTGGTCGAGCGCACCATGGCGGAAAGCGGCCTCCCCCGCGGCCGCATCGAGGGCGAGCGCGGCCGCACGATCGGCCAGCTCCGCCTGTTCGCCCAGGTCGTCCGCGAGGGCCGCTACCTCAATGCCCGTATCGATCCCGCGCAGCCGAACCGCAAGCCGTTGCCGCGGCCCGACGTGCGCACCCGCATGATCCCGCTGGGCCCTGTCGCGGTGTTCGGAGCCTCCAACTTCCCACTCGCTTTCTCCGTCGCGGGCGGCGACACCGCCTCGGCCCTCGCAGCGGGCTGCCCGGTAGTGGCCAAGGCGCACCCGGCGCACCCCGGCACCTCGGAGCTGGTCGGCCGCGCCATCCAGCAGGCGGTGCAGGCGAGCGGGCTTCCCGAGGGTGTCTTCTCGCTGGTCTTCGACAGCGGCTACGAGATCGGCCAGGCGCTGGTCGCCGATCCGCGGATCAAGGCGGTCGGCTTCACCGGCTCGCGCCGCGGCGGCGTGGCGCTGATGAAGATCGCGCAGGACCGCCCCGAACCGATCCCCGTCTATGCCGAGATGAGCTCGATCAACCCCGTCATCCTGTTCCGCGGCGCGCTCGAGGAGAGGGGCCCGCAGATCGCCCAGGCGTTCGTCAACTCGCTGATGATGGGCGCCGGGCAGTTCTGCACCAGCCCCGGGCTCATCCTCGCCGAGGAAGGCGACGGGCTCGATCGCTTCACGCAGGCGGCCGCCGACGCGCTGCAGGAGGCGGCGCCGGGGACGATGCTCACCCCCGGCATCCACCAGGCCTATTGCGCCGGCGTCGAGGCCCTCTCGCGGCACGATAAGGTCGAGACGATCGCCCGCGGCAAGGCCGGGCACAATTACCAGGGGCAGGCCGGGCTCTTCTCCACAACCGCCGATGCCTTCCTGTCCGACGAGCATCTTCGCGAGGAGGTGTTCGGATCGAGCTCCCTCATCGTCCGGTGCGCGGACGAGCCGGCGCTCGCCGAAGTCGTGGACAGCCTGGAGGGCCAGCTCACGGCGGCGCTCCACATGGCCGAGTCGGACCATGAGGACGCGCGCAAGCTGCTTCCGGTGCTGGAGCGCAAGGTCGGCCGCATCCTCGTGAACGGCTTCGGCACCGGCGTCGAGGTGAACCACGCCATGGTCCACGGCGGGCCGTTCCCCTCGACCTCCGACGGCCGCTCGACCTCGGTCGGCACGATGGCGATAGACCGCTTCCTGCGGCCGGTCGCGTACCAGGACCTGCCGGATGCGCTCCTCCCCGAGGAGCTGCGCGACTCGAACCCGCGCGGCATCGACCGGCTGGTGGACGGGAAGCCGGTGATCGCCGCCTAAGCGCTTCGTCGGAGGCGTGAAATTCGTCGGGGCGGGTTGACAAGAGGAGGCTGCCGCGATGAATGGTAGCGCTACCAACGACAGCGGAAACGGCGGGCGGAGAGGCGTGGACCAGAGATTCTCGGCAGCGATGCTGCCCGCCGACCTCGACGGTGCCGTCCTCGCGGGCCGCCTCCGCCTCGACGAGGGCCCGACGCCGGTCATCGTGCGCGGCGGTGAGGTCTACGACGTGTCCGCCACCGCTCCCACCGTCGCGGACCTCCTCGACCGCGACGACGCCGCGTCCGTCGATGGCCGCCGCCTCTTCTCGCTCGACGAGCTGATCGCGCGCGTCGCCGGTTCGGAAGCAGGCAGCTTCCTCCTCTCGCCCGTCGACCTTCAGGTGGTGAAGGCCGCCGGCGTCACCTTCGCCGTCTCCGCGGTCGAGCGGGTGATCGAGGAGCGCGCCCGCGGCGACGCCGACAAGGCATCGAGCATCCGAGAGATGCTCGAGGGCCGGATCGGCGGCGGCATCCGGGCGGTGGTGCCCGGATCGGAGGAGGCGATGCGCCTCAAGGCGGCTCTGATCGAGGAAGGGATGTGGTCCCAGTATCTCGAGGTCGCGATCGGGCCCGACGCCGAGATCTTCACCAAGTCGCCGATCCTCTCCACCGTCGGCTGGGGCGGCGAAATCGGCGTGCGCTCCGATTCCACCTGGAACAACCCCGAGCCGGAGGTGGTGCTGATCGTCGACAGCCACGGCCGCGCGGTGGGGGCGACGATCGGCAACGACGTCAATCTGCGCGACTTCGAGGGGCGCAGCGCGCTGCTCCTCTCCAAGGCGAAGGACAACAACGCCTCCTGCGCGATCGGGCCCTTCATCCGGCTCTTCGACGATGGCTTCTCGATGGACGACGTTCGTTCGGCGGAGGTCGAGCTGGTGGTCGAAGGGCGGGACAACTTTCGGCTCGAGGGCCACAGCTCGATGAGCCAGATCAGCCGCGACCCCGACGAGCTGGTGCGCCAGGCGCTGAGCGAGCATCACTTCCCCGACGGCTTCACCCTCTTCCTCGGCACCCTGTTCGCCCCGGTCCAGGACCGCGACGAGCCGGGCCGCGGCTTCACCCACAAGGAAGGCGACGTCGTCAGCATCTCGACTCGGAAGATCGGCGCGCTCGTCAACCGAGTCACCACCTCGCGCGACGCACCGCCATGGACCTTCGGCGTGCGCGAGCTGATGCGCAATCTCGCTTCGCGGGGCCTGTTGTGACGCCCCGATCCAGAGAATCTCATATCGAGGACAGCTTGTGACCGAAGGCAACGATCTGCGCGCGATCTACCCGAGCCTCAAGGGCAAGCGCGTCCTCATCACCGGCGGCGGCTCCGGCATCGGCGCCGGCATCGTCGAAGGCTTCGTTCGCCAGGGGGCCGACGTCACCTTTTTCGACATCGCCGAGGAGGACAGCCGCGCGCTGGCCGGGCAGCTCGGCGCCCGCTTCGAGCGCGTCGACCTCACCGACATCGCGGCGACCCAGGCGACGATCCGCGGCCTGATCGAGGAGGGCGGGGCGTTCGACGTCCTCGTCAACAACGCCGCCAACGACGACCGGCACGGCGTCGACGAGGTCACCGAGGAATATTGGGAAAACCGCTTCAACGTGAATCTGAAGCACCTCTTCTTCTGCAGCCAGGCGGTGATCCCGGGCATGCGGGAGAAGAAGGGCGGCGCAATCGTCAACCTCGGCTCGATCTCCTGGCACCTCGGCCTCCCCGAGCTGACCCTCTACCAGACGGCGAAGGCGGCGATCGAAGGCCTTACCCGCTCGCTGGCCCGTGAGCTTGGCGAGGACGGCATCCGCGTCACCTGCGTCATCCCCGGCAACGTCCGCACGCCGCGCCAGATGAAATGGTACACGCCCGAGGGCGAGCAGGAGATCGTCGACGCGCAGTGCCTGAAGGGCCGGCTGGTGCCCGACGACGTGGCGGCGCTCGTCATGTTCCTCGCTGCGGACGACGCGCGGCTCATGACCGGCCACGAATATTTCGTCGACGCCGGCTGGAGGTGAGATGAGCGAGCCGCGGAGCGTCTGGAGCGTCGGCGCCGAGCTCGGCGAGGGGCCGGTGTGGGTCGAGCGCGACCAGGCGCTGTGGTTCGTCGACATCAAGCGCCGGAAGATCCACCGCTACGATCCCGCCGACGGCGGCAAGCGCAGCTGGGACACGCCCGAGCAGACCGGCTTCCTGCTCCCCGCCGCCTCGGGCGGGTTCGTCGCGGGCACGCAGACGGGCCTCTATCGGTTCGATGAGACGAGCGGCGAATTCAGCCCGATCACCGAGGTGGAGGGCCACCTCCCCGGCAACCGCATCAACGACGGCGTCGTCGATCCCGCCGGCCGGCTCTGGTTCGGCACGATGGACAATAGCGAAGAGGCCGCGACGGGGCGCTTCTGGCGCTTTGAGGGCGGCCGCCACGCCGACGCCGGCCTGCCGCCGGTCACCATCACCAACGGACCCGCAATCTCCCCGGATGGGCGGATCCTCTACCATGTCGACACGCTCGCGCGCAGGATCGATGCCTGCGAGGTCGCCGAGGACGGATCGCTCGGGCCGCCGCGGCCGTTCGTCCAGATTCCGGAAGGGGAGGGCTTCCCCGACGGCCCCACGGTCGATGCGGAAGGCTGCATCTGGATCGGCCTCTATTTCGGCTGGGAGGCACGGCGCTACTCGCCCGCCGGCGAGCTGCTCGGCCGGGTGCGCTTCCCGACGTCCAACATCACCAAGGTGGCGTTCGGCGGGCCCGACCTCAGGACCCTCTACGCCACGACGGCGCAGCAGGGCCTGAAGCCGGAGGACCTCGCCGCCCAGCCGGAAGCCGGCAGCCTGTTCGCCGTCCCCGTCGACGTGCCGGGCCTGCCGGGACATCTCGTCGCCCTCTGAACCGGCCCGAGGGAGGGGCCGCACCGAATGACCAGCCGCTTAGCCCTCGCCGCCCTGCTCCTGTCCTCCGCCGCAGCCGCCGAGGCGGCCCCGACGCTCAACACCATCTTCTCGGACCACGCCGTGCTCCAGCGCGGGCGGCCGATCGCGATCTGGGGCAAGGCCGACCCGCGGGAGCGGCTCACCGTCACGCTGGGGAGCGCGAGCAAGGCGGTGCAGGCGGCCAAGGACGGCACGTGGCGGGTGGACCTTCCGGCGATGAAGGCCGGCGGGCCGTACACGCTCACCGTCTCCGGCCGCGGCGGCGCCAGGGCGACGGCCTCGGACCTCCTCATCGGCGACGTCTGGCTCTGCTCCGGCCAGTCGAACATGGAATTTCCGGTATCACGCGCGCTGAACGGCGAGGGGGAGGCAGGCGGTGCGAACGACGCCGAGATCCGCCTCCTCAAGGTGCCGCTGCGCACCGCCACCGCGCCCGAGACCGCGCTTCCCGCGGAGGTGAAGTGGCAGGTCGCGGCGCCCGAGACGGTGCGGGACTTCTCCGCCGCCTGCTATTTCATGGTCCGGGACCTGCGCGGCACCGAGAAGGTGCCGATCGGGGCGATCAACTCGAGCTGGGGCGGCACGCGCGTGCGGCCGTGGATGCCGCTCGCCGAAGCGCGCGCGGCGGGGGACGTCGAGGATGCCGACCTCTTCACCGTCTACCAGCGCGATCCGGTGGCGGCGTCGCGGCGGTTCGGAGAGACGTGGGGTACCTGGTGGCGGAGCAAGACCGGCCAGGCGGAGGGCGCAGAGCCCTGGCGCCGCAGCGATGCGCTCACCTGGAAGCCTTTCAAGACCATCGGCTATTGGGAGCAATGGGGCGACCGCGGCATGGCCGACTTCAACGGCTTCGTCTGGGCGCGCAAGCGCTTTACCCTGACGCCGCAGGAGGCGGCGTCCGGCACCCTGTCGCTCGGCGTCATCGACGATCTCGACCAGACTTGGGTCAACGGCGTCTCGGTCGGCACCAGCTACGGCTGGGGGCTGGAGCGCAACTACACCCTGCCGCCGGGCGTGCTCCGGGCGGGCGAGAACGAGATCATCGTCAATATTGGCGACAGCTGGGGCGTGGGCGGCATCGTCGGGCCGGCGGAGAAGCTGAAGCTGACGCTCGCCAGCGGCGCGGTGAAGCCGCTCGGAGAGGGCTGGGAATATTCGGTGGTGACGCAGGACGTCGGCAGCCCGCCGCGCGCGCCGTGGGACAGCCACGCGGGCGTCTCCACAATCTACAATGCGATGATCGCCCCACTCGGGTCGTACGGCCTACGCGGCGCAGCCTGGTACCAGGGCGAATCGGACGTCGGCGTGCCCGGCTACGCCAACCGGCTCGCCGGTATGATGCGCGGCTGGCGGCAGCAGTTCGGCGCGCCCAAGCTTCCGTTCCTGATCGTCAGCCTCGCCAATTACGGCGCCTTCGCCACCGCCCCGCGGCCGAGCGGCTGGGCGGAGCTGCGCGAGGAGCAGCGAATTGCCGCAGAGCGCGATCCGGATGCGGCGCTGGTGGTGGCGATGGACCTTGGGGAGCGGCTCGACATCCATCCGCCGAATAAGCAGGAGGTCGGGCATCGTCTCGCCCGCGCCGCCCGCGCGCTGACCTATGGCGGCAAGGAACCGGCGTCCGGCCCGGAGATCGTCCGCGCCCGCCGCACGCCGCAGGGCATCGTGCTCGACTTCGCCGGCGTCACCGGCCGGCTGGTGACCTGGAGCAGCCCCCGGGCCACCGCCTTCGAGCTGTGCGGCCAGACGCAGGAGAGCTGCCGCTTCGCCGATGCCGTGGCGGAGGGAACCACCGTCCGCCTCGCCGACGACGGCCGCCCCACCACCCGAGTCCGCTACGCCTGGGCGGACACGCCGGTCACCAACCTCTACGACGAGGCGCCGCTGCCGGTCGGCCCCTTTGAGGTGCCGATCCGATAGCCCCTAAGAACCCTCTCCCTGGCGGAGAGGGTAGGGTGAGGGGTACGGCGCCGAAGGGTATCCGCAGAGACCCGAACCCCTCACCCCCAACCCCTCTCCCCGGGGAGAGGGGAGTGCTAGTGATTGTGCCGCGGCGGAGTCTTCGAGGTCTTGCGGTACTTCAGGGCGAATTCCAGCACGCCGCCTTCGGCGAGTTGGCCGGTCTTCTCCCGGTACAGCTCCTCCCAGGGCGTATTGCTCTCCGGCACCGCCGGTAAGCCGTCGCCTTTGCGGCGGGCGATCTCTTCCTCGTCCACCAGCGCGTCGCAGCGGCCGGTGTTGAGGTCGACACGGATCGTGTCGCCGGTGCGCAGCCAGGAGAGGCCGCCGCCGGCCGCGCTCTCGGGCGAGGCGTTGAGGATCGAGGGGCTGTCGGACGTGCCCGACTGGCGCCCGTCGCCGAGCGTCGGCAGGCTGGTGATGCCGCGCTGGAGAAGCGCGTCCGGTGGCTGCATGTTGACGACCTCTGCTGAGCCCGGCCAGCCGAGCGGCCCCGCGCCGCGGATGACGAGGATGCAATTCTCGTCCACGTCGAGCGAGGGATCGTTGATCCGGTGGTGATAGTCGTCCGAGCCGTCGAACACGATGGCGCGGCCTTCGAACACGCCCTCGCGCCCTTCGGCCGAGAGGTAGCGGCGGCGGAATTCCTCGGAGATGACGCTCGTCTTCATGATCGCGAAGTCGAACAGGTTGCCGCGCAGGACGAGGAAGCCGGCCCGCTCCTTTAGCGGCGCCGAATAGGGGAGGATGACCTCGCGGTCCTTGGCTTCGCGCCCCTCGAGGTTCTCGGCGTGGGTGCGGCCGGTGACGGTCAGCGCGTCGCCGTCCAGCTTGCCCGCCTGGAGCAGCTCCCACATCACCGCGGGCACGCCGCCGGCGCGGTGGAAGCGCTCGGAGAGATACTTGCCCGCCGGCTGCATGTTGACGAGGAGCGGCAGGTCGTAGCCGTGCTCCATCCAGTCCGCGTTGCCGATCTCAACGCCCGCGTGGCGGGCCATGGCCACGATGTGCGGCTGGGCGTTGGACGAGCCGCCGATTGCGGTGACGACGCGGATCGCGTTGAGGAAGCTCTCGCGGGTCAGGATTCGTGAGGGCCTGAGGTCGTCGAACGCCATCTCGACGATGCGCTTGCCGGTCTCATAGGCCATCTGGCCGCGCTCGCGGTATGGGGCGGGGATGGCCGCGTTGCCGGGCAGCGACATGCCCAGCGCCTCCGACACGGCGTTCATCGTCGAGGCGGTGCCCATCGTGTTGCAATGGCCATCGGACGGGGCGGAATCGGCGGCGCGCCGGAGGAACTCCTCTTCGTCGATCTTGCCGGCGCCGAGCAGGCGGCGCGAGCGCCAGATTACGGTGCCGGAGCCGACCAGCTCGCCTTCGTGCCAGCCGTCCAGCATCGGTCCGCCGGAGAGGGTGATCGCGGGGATGTCCACCGTCGACGCCGCCATGATTGAGGAGGGCGTCGTCTTGTCGCAGCCGGTGGTGAGGACGACGGCGTCGATCGGATAGCCGTTCAGGATTTCGACCAGGCCGACATAGGCCAAATTGCGGTCGAGCGCCGCGGTCGGGCGCCGGCAATTCTCGAAGATCGGGTGGAGCGGGAATTCCATCGGGATTCCGCCCGCGTCGCGAATGCCGGCACGGATGCGGTCGGCAAGCTTCAAATGGACGCGGTTGCACGGCGCGATGTCGGAGCCGGACTGGGCGATGCCGACGATCGGCTTGCCGCAGCGAAGCTCGTCCGGCGTGATGCCGTAGTTCATGAACCGCTCGAGGTAGAGCGCCGTCATGTCGCTCCGCCCCGGCGCGTCGAACCACTCGCGGGAGCGGAAGGGACGGGCGGGCGTGCGGGTCATGGCGGGCTCCGGAAAAGCGAAGGGGCGCGGACCGCCGAAGCGGCCGCGCCCCCGTTAGTGGCTGAAATTGCGGGTGTCAGCCTTCCATCTCTTCGAGCTCCTTGCCCTTGGTCTCGTGGATGAACTTCTGCACGAGGAAGAAGCTGATCACCGCACAAACCGCATAGAAGCTGTAGCTCGCAGCCAGGCCGAGGCTCACCGCCATGACCGGAAAGCTCTGCGCGATCAGGTAGTTCGAGAACCACTGAAAGAAGCCGGCGACGGCGAGCGCCGAGCCGCGGATCTGGTTCGGGAACATCTCCCCGAGCATCACCCACATGATCGGGCCCCAGCTGACGTTGAAGAAGATCACGTAGAAGTTGGCGGCGACAACCGCGACCTTGCCGAGACCGCGAGAAAGCACGATCTTCGCCGAGTCGGCCGGATCGATCGTTGCATGGCTGAAAGCGTAGACCATCACGAAGAGCGTGACCGCCATGCCGGCCGAGCCGATCAAGAGCAGCGGTTTGCGGCCGATCCTATCCACGAGCGCGACCGTGACGAAGCAGGCCGCGATCGAGAGCGCGCCCGAGACAATGTTGATCTGGAGCGACTGGTCCTCCGTGAAGCCGGCGAGCTGCCACAGCGTGGCCCCGTAGTAGAAGATGACGTTGATGCCGACGAGCTGCTGAAAGACGGCGAGCAGGATGCCGGCCCATACGATCGGACGGATGCCCCCGCCGGGCGCCTTGAGATCGCTGAGCCTCGGACGGTGGTCCTGGCTGAAGCTGGCGCGGATCTCATCGAGCTTGGTGCGGGCGACCTCGGTGCCGAACAGGTCGGTGAGGACCTTGCTGGCCTGCTCGTGCCGGCCTTTCGAGACGAGGTAGCGCGGGCTCTCTGGGATGAAGAAGAGGGCGATGAGGAAGATCGCCGCCGGCAGCGCCTGCATGAGGTACATCCAGCGCCACGCCTCAAGTCCGCCCCAGAAGCTGGCGGTGGATTCACCCGCCGACGCGGCGAGGAAGTAGTTGACCACGAAAGCACCGGTGAGGCCGGTGATGATCATGATCTGCTGGACCGTTGTCATTCGGCCGCGAATGCTCGCGGGTGCGACTTCGGAAATGTAGGCGGGCGAGAGAACGCTCGCCGCGCCCACCGCCATGCCGCCCATCAATCGAGCCGCGACGAAGAGCGCCTGCGAGCCGGAAAGGCCCTGGATGAGCGCGCCCACCAAGAAGAGGACGGCGGCGAGCATCATCACGTTGCGACGGCCCATCAGGTCGGCGAGCCGCCCAGCCAGGAAGGCGCCGATGAAGCAGCCGATTAGGAGCGAGCCGACGGTGAAGCCGAGGCCGCCTTCACTGAGTCCGAACGCCTGTTTCAGACCCGGCTGCGTGCCGTTGACCGCGCCGCTGTCATAGCCGAACAGGAAGCCGCCGATCGTCGCCACCGCGACGATGGCACCGATGAAGCCCATATTCGCCCGTGCCGGGCTTGCTTCGGTCATAGTCGATCCTCCCTCGCCCGATTCGCCGGGCCATGTTTCCTGCGCGTCACCATTGTTAGCGTTAACCCGCCCGATGTGAACCGCTGATTTTGCCGCGCCTCAGGCCACCCTCCCCGCCGGGGCCTGGGCCCCGCTCCTGCTGGACCAGAGGGCCGCCGGCGGGGCCGAGCTTTCGCGGACGATGAGGTCGTGGCTGAGCACCCGCTCGGTATAGACGCCGCCGCCGCCCACCCGCCGCGCCCGCAGCTCGCCGAGCAGCATGTCGAGCGCCGTCTCGGCCATGGCGGAGATCGGCTGCTTCACGGTCGTCAGCTCGGGCCAGACGTTGGTCGCAAGGGCCGTATCGTCGAAGCCGACGACGCTGAGGTCGCCGGGGACGGCGAGCCCCTTGCGGTGGGCGACGCTTACCGCGGCCGCGGCCATGTCGTCGTTGCTGGCGAAGATCGCGCTGGGGCGGTCCGGCCGCGCCAGCAGCCGCTCGGTGGCCTCAAGGCCGGAGCGATAGGTGAAATAGCCCTGCTCGATGGGTGCCTGGCCGGCATCGACGCCGGCCTCGCGCAACGCGGCCGCGAAGCCTGCGGCGCGATCGTGGCTGGCGATGTGATTCGGGTGGCCCTTGATGAAGCCGATGTTGCGGTGGCCGAGGTTGAGCAGGTGCCGGGTCATCTCCGCGGCGGCGGCGAAATCGTCGATCCGCACGTTTGGGCAGGCTTCGTGCGGGATTCCCATCGCCACCGTGACCACGGGAATTCCGAGCGCGCTGAGCTCGCGCATGATCGCTTCGGATTCCGACAGGGGCGGGGGGAGGATGACGCCTTCGACCTCGCCTCCGACGAAGCGGCGGGTCACGTCCGCCTGCTCGTCCGCGACGTCTGATTCGCACGATTCGATGACGAGGTGACACCCGGCGCGCCGCGCCGCCTCCAGGCCGCCGATCAGGAACTGGGTCAGATAGGCGGCGCTCGGATTGGCGTAGAGGAGGCCGATATGGGTGGCCTCGCCCGCGGCGAGGTTGCGGGCAGCGGTGTTGGGCGTGAAGTTCAGCTGGCGGATCGCTTCCAGCACCGCGTCGCGGGTGCTCTCGCGCACGTTCTTGCCGCCGTTGATGACCCGCGAGACGGTCATCGCCGAAACGCCCGCGGCGCGCGCCACGTCCTCGATCGTCGTGCTGCCGCGGCTTCGGCGGCTCGGCCTGCTCATCGGTGCCCCTCTTTACGGGCAAGGTTATGGTCCCCGCCCGGCCTTTGCAAACGCAAGTTGAGCCGAATCATTTGACCGCCTTCGCTCCCGCCGCTTATTGCCGATGGTAACGCTAACATACGCTCGCAGCAGAGGCGAGCCCGAGAGGAACGGATATGAGCCCTTTCGTCCACCGCCGTGCCGCGCGCCCGACCCTTCTCAGCGTATCGGCGGCCGCCGCGGCGATCGCCCTCGCGTCCGTTTCGACCGCGCAGAACGCTCCCGCCGCCGCCCCGGCGCAGCGGCCGCTCTACAAGGACCCGGCGCAGCCGGTCGCGCGGCGCGTGGAGGACCTGCTCGGCCGCATGACGCTGGACGAGAAGGTGGCCCAGCTGATCACGGTCTGGGAGCATAAGGAGACGGTCCAGACGACGGACGGGACCTTCTCTCCGGAGAAAGCTTCGCAGGCCTTCCCGAACGGCCTCGGCCAGATCGCGCGGCCGTCCGACCGGCGCGGCGTGACGACGGCCAATGCCGGTGCCGCCGGAGCCGCGGCGGGCGCCGTCAACCGCGATGCGCGCGAGACGGCCGACTATGTCAACGCCGCGCAGCGCTGGGCGGTGGAGCGCACCCGCCTCGGCATCCCCATCCTCATGCACGAAGAGGCGCTCCACGGCTACGTCGCCCGCGGCGCGACCAGCTTCCCGCAGTCGATCGCGCTGGCCAGCACCTGGGACCCGGAACTGCTCGAGCGGGTATTCACGGTCGCCGCCCGGGAAATGCGCGCCCGCGGCGCGAATCTCGCTCTGGCGCCGGTGGTCGATGTCGCGCGCGACCCCCGCTGGGGACGCATTGAGGAGACCTATGGCGAGGATCCCTACCTCGTCAGCGAGATGGGCCTCGCCGCGATCCGCGGCTTCCAGGGCACGACGCTGCCGCTCCGGCAGGACAAGGTGTTCGTCACCCTGAAGCACCTCACCGGTCACGGCCAGCCGGAGAACGGCACCAACGTCGGTCCGGCCAACATATCCGAGCGCACCTTGCGGGAGAATTTCTTCCCACCGTTCGAGCGGGCGGTGAAGGAGCTTCCGGTCCTCTCCGTGATGGCGTCTTACAACGAGATCGACGGCGTCCCCTCGCACGCCAATCCCTGGCTGCTCAACGACGTCCTGCGCGGCGAGTGGGGCTTCAAGGGGGCGGTGGTCAGCGACTATTTCGCGATCAAGGAGCTCGCCGGTCGGCACCACATGTTCAGCGATATCAGGGACGCCGCCGAACGGGCGATCAAATCGGGCGTCGACGCCGAGACTCCGGACGGCGAGGCCTATTCGAAGCTGCCGGAGCTGGTCCGCAGCGGGCGTGTCCCGCAGGCACTGGTCGATCAGGCGGTGCGCCGGGTGCTGACGATGAAGTTCCAGGCCGGCCTGTTCGAGAATCCCTATGCCGACTCAGCGACCGCCGAGGCGAAGACCGCGACCCCCGACGCCGTCGCGCTCGCCCGGGAAGCGGCGCGCGAGGCGATGGTGCTCCTCAAGAACGACCGCGGCGTGCTGCCGCTCGACGGGAGCCGGATCAAGCGCGTCGCGGTGCTCGGCACCCATGCGAAAGACACGCCGATCGGCGGCTACAGCGACGAGCCGCGTCACGTCGTCAGCGTCCTCGAGGGCATCCAGGGCGCGGCCAGGGGCAAGTTCGAGGTCGATTATGCCGAGGCGGTGCGCCTGACCCGCAGCCGTTCCTGGTCGGCCGACCCGGTCGACCTCGTCCCCGCGGAAGAGAATCGCCGCCTTATCGCACAGGCAGTGGAGACGGCGCGGAAGGCCGACGTCGTGGTGATGGTGCTCGGCGAGAACGAGCAACTCAGCCGCGAGGCATGGGCGGACCAGCATCTCGGCGACCGCTCGTCGCTCGACCTCGTCGGCCAGCAGGAGGAGCTCGCACGGGCCATCTTCGCGCTCGGCAAGCCGACCGTCGTGGTGCTTCTGAACGGCCGTCCGCTGTCGGTGAACTATCTGGCGGAGAACGCGCCGGCCCTCATCGAAGGCTGGTACCTCGGCCAGGAGACCGGCAACGCCGTGGCCGACGTGCTGTTCGGCAAGGCCAATCCCGGCGGCAAGCTGCCGGTGTCGATCCCGCGCAGCGTCGGCCAGCTGCCGATCTTCTACAACCACAAGCCGACCGCGCGGCGCGGCTATCTGTTCGACACGACCAGGCCGCTTTACCCGTTCGGCTACGGCCTAAGCTACACGAGCTTCGATGTCTCGGCGCCGCGGCTGGCACGTTCGACGGTGAAGATGGGGCAGCCGATCCGGGTCAGCGTCGATGTTTCGAACACCGGCCGCCGCGCGGGCGACGAGGTGGTCCAGCTCTACGTTCGCGACGAGGAGGCGTCGGTCACCCGGCCGGTGATCGAGCTGAAGCGGTTCCAGCGCGTCACTTTGCGCCCTGGCCAGCGGCGCACGGTTACCTTCGAGCTGAAGCCCGACGATCTCGCCTTCTGGAACATGGAGATGAAACGGGTCGTGGAGCCCGGCACCTTCACGATCAGTGCAGGCCGGAACTCGGCCGAGCTGAAGAGCGCCAAACTGATCGTCGAAGGATCCTGAAGCCTCTCACTCGGCGAGCCAGGAAGACACCCAGACCAGCGGCGCGTTCCAGTTGATGGCGACCTCGTTCACGCTGAAGGCGCGGGTGTCGTCGATCCAGCAGGTCTGGGGCGCGCACTTGCCCTTGAGCCGCGCCGCGATGGGGTCGCTCATCGCGGTGCTGTTCGGGCCACCCGACAGTGCGCCGGGCGGCGGCGGCGGGTATTTCGGGTCGAGCTGGTGCGCCCAGAAGCGATGGTGCGGATTGGCCATCGGGCGCGCGCCGAAGCCGCTGACGAACGACCGATCCAGCGGATTGCGGCCGAGGACGAAGTCCATCGCGTCCACCGCTCCGTCACGATAGCGCTCCTCGCCCGTGAGGTCGTGCGCGAGCGCGAGGATCATCGCGCGGTTCAGGATCGACGACGTCGAACCCCAGGGATAGCCGTTCTCGGGCGCGTACGGGACCGCATAGGCGACCTTGGCACTGTCGCTTAGGTAAGAATCGGCCGTCCCAAGGAGCGATGCGCGCAGGCCCTCGATTTCCTCCGGTGTGAGCCGGTTCGGCGCTAGCGCGAGGGTGATCGTGCCGAGCGTCGCCACCCGGTTCCAGCCGAGCTCGGGAGCGGGGGAGGCGCGGAAGTGCGGCGAGGCGCGTAGCGCGCCGGCATATTCATCCCGGCCCGTGGCCGTGAACAGCTCGGCCGCCGCCCAGTAGAATTCGTCGGAGAAATCGGCGTCGCCATAGCCGCCGCTGCCGGTGAAGTCGGCGATCGGATAGACTTCCGGGTTGCGCCGGGCGGCCGCCCAGGCCTTTTCCGCCGCCGCGAGGCAGCGCGCGGAGAAAGCGGCGTCGATCGTGCGCCAGAGGCGCGCGCATTGCGCGGCGGTCGCCGCGAGGTTCAGCGTCGCCCCTGTGCTCGGCGGGAAGAGCTGGCGCTTCTCCGGATCCTCGTGCGGAGCCATCGGCAGCTGGGTCCAGCGCTCGTCGGCGACCTTGTGGTGCGCCATACCGGACGCATCGATCTCCGCGAAGTGGAGGGCGGGGGCGTTGCGCTTGACGCCCACCGGGACCGAAACGCGGGTGCCATCCGGCACCTGCATCCTGAGGAGAAACTCCATCTCCCAACGCGCTTCGTCGAGCAGGTCGTCGACACCATTGCCCGCTTCCGGAATTGCGGCCTTGCCGTCGTGGAAGAGGGAGGGGCTGCGGCGGAGCTGGTTGCGCTCGTAGAGGTTGAGCAGGGTCCAGAGCGAGATGCCGCCGTTCACGACGTATTTGCCATGGTCGCCGGCGTCGTACCAGCCGCCGGTCACGTCGAGCGTGTAGGCGCAGCCGGGCCAGCGGTTGCCGTTCGGATCGGCGCCCGAGACGCAGGTCGCCCGCTCCGGCTTGTGCGCGACCGGCCGCGCCCATTGTCGCCCCACCAACCGCGCCTCAATCGGCGTCCCGGCGCGGTTGTGGTAGAAATATGCGAGCGCGTCATAGGGCAGCCGCGCGTAAAGGGCCGGAGAGATGGAGAAGGGCCGACTCTCTGCGCCGCCGGCGCGAAGACGGTATCCGGCGCCGCCGCGGCTGAACCGGCCGAGGTCGATCCGGTGGACATGCTCGCCTGACCAGCGGTCGTTGCCGAAAACCTGCGTGCGCCCCGACGCCTGCACGCGTCCTGCCGTGTCGACCAGCTGCCAGGGCAGCGGCTTGCGCGACGGGTGGGGGAGCATCGCCCGCTTCGCTCCTTCCTGCAGGAGCCCGAGCTGATTGAGGCGAATCGGCGCGGCCGGCTCCGCTGCGACGGAGGAGGCGGCCGTTGCCGCCGCGCCGAGGAGGAAGAGACTGCGTGTACGGAATTTCATCGATCGCTCCGGGATCAACGCGGGGCCGCGTAGGCGTGGAGGCCGAAGAGGGCGCCGACGAAGCCGCCGGCCGTCTTCGTGCTGAGGATCGTGCCGTCCTCCCCCGATCGCAGCGGACGCCAGTCGCCCTCGCGAGTCGCGTAAGAGAAGTCGTAGCGGCCGCCCCGCGCCTCGATGCGCAGGTAGACGGGAGCGCCGGAGACGACGGATAATGGCGCCGAAGCGAGCGTCGTTCCTCCGGCGGGCTCGCCGGCCCCGGCGCGACGCTCGAGCTTGACGATCGGGCGGCCGCCCTCGGCGGAGACGGCGAGCAGATACCAATATTCATCGTTCTGGACGGCAGCGAGACCGGCCTCGTCGCCGTCCCGCCCGGGGCGGAACCGCACGACCGTCGAGGCGGACGCGTTCATATGCTGCTGGCGGCGGCCCCAGAAGGAGGGGTTTCCGAAATCGCCGATGCCGACCGGCCGAGGGCGCAGGCGCAGGCGGCCCTCCCCGAACTCCCACCACCGCTCGCGCGGGTTGCGCATCGTCATCCAGTGGAGAGGCAGGGAAGGGCCGTCGAACTCGTCCAGCACGCGAAAGGCGCCGGCGGTGGGGAGGGAGGGGGCCGGCTGCGGCGGCAGGTCCGGCCGGCGATGCGAATAGGGGATCGCCTCGCCCGCCGCGGTCACGCGCGGCCACCCATCCTCCCATTTGACCGGCAGCAGGAAGGTCTCGCGGCCGGTGTTGTAAAAATCGGCCGCATAGGGACGCACCGCGAGGAACGTCGCCCACCACTCGCCCGCGCCGGTCTCGACGAAATCGGCATGTCCGGCCGAGGTGATCGGCAGCGGCCGCTCCCGCGGCAGGTCGCGCTGGGTCAGGATCGGGTTGCCCCGGTGAGAAAGGTAGGGTCCCGTCACCTTCCGGCTGCGGAAGACGACCTGCGAGTGGCCCTCCTCGGTCCCCCCTTCGGCGGCGATGAGATAGTACCAGCCTTCCCGGCGGAAGACGTGCGGGCCTTCGATCCAGACCGGCTTTTTCGAAATGTCGACGCCGCCGCTGACCAGCTGGGTGCGGGGGCCGAAGGTCTTCTTGGCCTGCGGATCGAATTGCTGGATCCAGATCGCCCGGTGGCCCTCGTAGAGCGGCTGCCCCTCGGGCGGGCCGTTGTTGACGATCCAGGCGCTGCCGTCCTCGTCGAAGAAGAGCGAGGGATCGATGCCGCCGTCAAGGTCGGGAAGCCAGACCGGGTCGGACCAGGGCCCTGCCGGATTCGACGCGGTGACGAGGAAATTGCCGCCGCAATAGACGCATGTGTTGAGGATGTAGAAGGTGCCGCCATGCTCCGAAATGTCCGGCGCGAACACGCCCTGCGACATTCCGAGCTTCTTGAAGTCGAGCTGGTCCGGCCGGTGGATCGCATTGCCGATCTGCGTCCAGTGGACGAGGTCGCGGCTGTGGAACACCGGGATTCCGGGGAACCAGGAGAAGGTCGAGTTGACCAGGTAGAAATCGTCGCCGACGCGGGTGACGCTGGGGTCCGGGTAGAAGCCCTTGATCACCGGGTTGCGATATTCGTTCGCGCCCGGCCGTACCGTCTGGTCGGCGGGGTCGGACCCTTCGTAGAGGAACCAGTCGAACTCGGCGGGCGCTGCGGCAGCCGATGGTGGCGCGGGCGTGGTCGTGCAGCCAGCCAAGGCCAGGAGGATGCCCGCCGCGCAGGCTCGTGTCATGTTCAGGCACATTTGGAAGATGCTCAACATCCGGAGCGCGTGGCCGATCCCTCCGCGGGCGTCCAGCCGCGATTGCCGCTTCCGAGCCGCACTTCGAAGCTGCCGCTGCAGTCGAGAACGCCGCCCTTGCGCAGGCGGCTCGCGACCACCCCGGCGAAGCTGGCTGAGCCCGAACTCCGCAGCTGCAGAGCATACGATCCGGCGCCGCGGATCGTCACCTCTTCGAACCGCGCGCCGTTGATGGCTTTGCCGATGAAGTGGATCGCCTCGAGCGTGCTGTCGACGATCTCGACATCGCGCACGTGGATTGCGGCGTCCATCGGTGCGTCGAGCGCATAGAACCACAAGGCGCCCACCCCGAAGCGCCAGTTCGGATCGAAGCTGCCGCTGCGGACGATCAGATTGTCCGCGATCTCGATGCGTCCGCTTGCCGGCACTGCGTCGAAACGGTTGCCGACGTGGATGCCGCCGCCCTGGGTGAGGCTGTCGGCCACGATGTTCCCCGTCACCGAGATGTCGTGGCCGCCGTAGATGGCGATGCCGTTGGCGAGGATCGGCGCGACGATCGTGTTGTTGCGGAAGACGATGTCGTGATTCGCCTGCCGGTGCGACCAGCTGGCAAGGCCGTCGTCGCCGGAATTGCGCACCAGGCTGTGCTCGACGAGGGCGTGGATGACGCCGCGGTGGAAGTTGAGGCCGTCCGCCGTGTTATCGAGGACGCGCAGGCGGCGTATGGCTATCCCGGACATCGGACCGTCGAACCAGAGGCCGACCTTGTGATGCTGGATCCACAGATTCTCGATCAGGGAGCCGCCGCCCATCGCGCCGCCGATGCCGGCGAGCTTCGCCTTGTCGTCCCGCTCCCGAACGTCCCCGATCAGAGAGAAGTCGCGCAGGGTGACGGCGGTCGAGCCACGCGGCGCCTTGCGGCCGTAGATGCCGACCCCGCGGCCCCGCAGCGTCGAGTGCCAGGGCCCGGCACCGACGATCGTCACCCGATCGACGACGAGATGGCCGTCGGCTCGAAAGGTGCCGGGCGGGATCCACACCGGTACGCTTCGACGGCGCGCGGCGCGGACGGCGTTGCGCAGCGCCCGCAGCGAATCGCGCCTGCCCGTGCGGTCCGCCCCGAAATCCTCGATCGACAGAGCGCCGGCCGGCCGTGGGGCCGGGGCCGGGACGAGCTCGAAGTCGGCCAGGTCGACCAGGTACCACGGCGCCTCGTCGCCCCGGGCGACTTCAAGCCGCACCTTCGTCCCAGGGGGCAGCGTGCGGCCGAAGTGGAGCCGTGCCTCGTCGTAGAAATGGTGCGGCTTCCCGTCCGACGGCCGGTTGCTGAACGGGTATTCGCCGTAGTACCAGCCGTAGCGCGACGTGGTGGCGAGGGACCCGAGGCGGACGCCGCCGGAGGTGACGCTGAGGGTGGACTCGAGCCCCGATCCGTCGGCGCTATCGGGAATTGCGTAGCGAACCGTCAGCGCGTTCGCGGCCTTGCCGAGGGTGAACTCGACGAAGCGGCCGGCCCCCTTCAGCAGCACGGCACGGCGGCCGGAGGCCTCGGCGGCGAGGCTGGTGAAGGTCCGGTCCGGACCGATGCCTTCTCCGTTGGTGAAGGCATTCTCCGCCTCCTGCTCCTCGAACGGAAGCCGTGCCCCGCGCGCGCCGACGTCGATTTGGGGCAAAGCGGCGACAGTCCCCGCCGCCGCGGCTGCCGCCGCTACAGTCGGAACGCCGGCGATCGCCGCGCCGCAGCAGGCGGCGGCGAGACGGGCGGATGTGCGAAGCTGACGTGGCGCTCTCATCGTCCTCATGGCGGGAGAGATCGGGGGCATCGCGACTCGCCTTGGCCGAACCCTCTGCGCGGTGCAACTCCGCCGCCGCACCAGTGGCTCTGAACGGCTAAGCGGCTAAAATCTAAGGAAAAGTGTGTGTGCTTCTTGTGCAACAGGTCGGCAGAAAAAAAGCGCCGGCAGGGCCCGTGCAGGGAAACCGAATTGACCGCGTACGACGCTGGAACATAAGGAATGTCCGAATTGGACGAGGCGGGCCAACGATGCTCGCCCTTGGGGAGGGGAATGCGATTGGCCGTCAATTGGCAATCACAGTCAGGCGCAGGTCGGCTTTTTTTATTCGCCGGTCATGTTAGCGCTATCATCAAGGGAGTAACACCGGAGCCGCATCGCGGGTCCGGCAACGGGTTTTGAGGCTGGAGGCGCCGACCGGCGTCGCGGCAGCAGATTTTGCGGGTGGAGACAATTTAATGACTGACGTGACTCAGAAGACTTCCGCGACGGCGCACCTGCTGCGTTGCGGTGCCTCGAAGATGGTGATCGGCGCCGCGCTGCTCGCGCTCGTCCCGGGAACCGCGTTCGCGCAGGCGGAAGATCAGGCCGCCGACCAGCTGGCCCAGACGGAGGACACTGCGACGCCGACCAGCGCGCAGACCGATCCGGCCGCCGGCACGAACCCGGAGACGCAGGTCGCCGGTGAAAGCGACGCCGACGAAGGGGCGATCATCGTCACCGGGCAGCGCCGCGCGCTCCAGACCTCGCAGGGCATCAAGCGGAACGCCGACACCGTCGTCGATTCGATCACCGCCACCGACATCGGCGCCTTCCCAGACAAGTCCGTCGCCGAAGCGCTGCAGCGCGTCCCCGGCATCACCGTCAACCGCTTCGCGGCCTCGAGCGACACCGCCCACTTCTCGGCCGAGCCGTCGGGCGTCATCGTCCGCGGCCTTCCGCAGGTCCGTTCCGAGTTCAACGGCCGCGACACGTTCAGCGCCAACTCCTCGCGCGGCCTCAGCTGGGGCGACATCACGCCGGAACTGATGGCGGGCGTCGACACCTACAAGAACCAGACCGCCGAGATGATCGAAGGCGGCATCGCCGGCTCGATCAACCTGCGCACCCGCGTTCCGTTCGACGCGCAGGGCCAGCTGATCCAGTTCGCGGTGAACGCCAACTACGGCGATCTCTCCAAGGAGATCACTCCGGACGCCAACGCCTTCTACAGCAACCGCTGGTCGACGGGCATCGGCGAAATCGGCATCATGGGCAACATCGCCTATTCGCACGTGAAGACGCGGTCGCAGGGCATCCAATACGCCCGCACCGGCATCTTCGACGGCGGCCTCTTTCCGGGCAGCGCAGCCGGCCAGACGGTTTACGTCCCCTCGGGCATCGCCTTCCGGGACAACGAGTACGATCGTAAGCGCCTCGGCATCGCAGCGGCGACGCAATGGCGCAGCAACGACCGCAAGTGGCTGGTCACTGCGCAATACAACCGCTCGACCTACAAGAGCCAGTGGGAGGAGCGTGCCTTCAGCGCGAGCTTCTTCGACCTCTATGGCTCGGATGTTCGGTTCCGCTACGTGCCTGGCGGCCCCGCGCTCAACGAGATCCCCGTCGGGGTCGAGGGCGAGCCCGGCTTCACGTTCGACGAGGACGGCAACTTCCAGTCGGGCGTCTTCAACCAGGGCCACGACGTCGCCTGGTGGGGTCTCCCGCCCGCGGCTGGCGGCGATCCGCGCGGGGCCATCGGCTTCGGCGTGAACGACCAGGGCGAAGCCATGTTCAACCAGTGCTACACCTGGATGGTGCCGTGGGCGTGCACCAATCCGAACTACGGTGTGGGCGTTGCGACGGCGAGCCGCTTCAACTCCAACCGTAACATGACGCAGGACGCGGCGATCAACATCAAGTGGGAAGCCACCGATCGCCTCCGCTTCAATTTCGATGGCCAGTTCGTCGATTCCACGATCGACAATTACGACATCGAAATCGACATGAACTCGTTCGCGAACGTCGGGCTGGACCAGACCGGCAACCTGCCGCGCATCAGCCTCAGCGATCCGACGAACGTCAACCAGTCGGCGGGCGGCCTCACCAATCCGAACAACTGGTACGTCCGCAGCGTCATGGACCACCTCGAGGACAGCGCCGGCCAACAGTGGGCGTTCCGCGCGGACGGCGAGTTCGACATCGGCAGCGACTGGCTGGACGGCATCAAGTTCGGCGCTCGCTATGCCGATCGCAGCCAGAAGGTGCAGTGGAGCACCTACAACTGGCAGAACATCGCCAACACCTGGACCGAGTATACGGAGAATGGCACTCCCGTGCCGCATCCGTTCTGGAACCTCGACAGCCAGCCGACGACCGCGGGCGGCGTGACCTTCAACGGCTATCCGAACGGCTTCTACGAAGTCTCGCCGTTCGGCGTCGGCTTCCACGGCGGCACGATCGGCAACTTCCCGTTCGTTCCGTTCGAATTCCTGCGCGATCATCGTGCGGATGAGTTCAGCCGGGAGCTCATTGGGGTCGGCGACTTCATTCCGATCTGCGAACGCAACGGCCAGCGCAACGGTGCCACCCCGACGGAGCTGCCGAACAGCTGCTTCGCCGCGGATGAGGTCGCGGACGTTTCCGAGGATACTCGTGCGCTCTACGCGATGCTCCGCTTCGGCGGTCCCAACGCGCGGATCGGCGGCCTCGGCATCTCGGGCAACATCGGCCTGCGCTACGTCGAGACTCGCAATGCGAGCCGCGGCTTCCTCAGGTATCCGACGGTTACCGGCGATCCGGACAACTGCCCGGCGGTTCCGCTGGTGCCCGGCGGCCTCACCGGCACCGGCGAGCCGCAGTCGCCGCCTCCCGGAGCGCCCCCGGTCGCGCCGTTCCCAAGCTATTGCTACCTCTCCGCGGAGGATCTTGCGTTCGCCTCGGGTGGCGGTGACGAGAGTGTCGCCAAGGCAACGCACCACCATTTCCTGCCGAGCTTCAACCTGCGGGTCGATCTCAGCGAAAAGTGGCTGGTCCGCTTCGCGGCTTCGAAGGCAATGTCCCGTCCGGACATCGGCCTGATGAAGAACTTCACGGCGATCGGCCAGAGCCTCCCGCAGGGCGCGGACCTCAGCGATCCGCGTTGGGTAAAGAACGGTTCGGGCGACATCGTCGGCGTGACGCCGTTCTACAGTGCCAACGCGTTCAATCCCTTCCTGAAGCCGACTACCGCCTGGCAGTTCGACCTGACGGTGGAGAATTACTTCGCGAATGTGGGCTCGTTCACGGCGGCGCTCTTCTACAAGAAGTTCTCGAACTACATTCAGTACGGGACCTTCGACCTGGAGATCACGCGGGGCGGAGTCACTCGTGACGTCCAGGTCCGCGGTCCGGCGAACGGCCAGGGCGCCGAGATCCGGGGCTTCGAGGTGGCGTACCAGCGCTACTTCGACTTCCTCCCGGCGCCGCTCGACGGCTTGGGCGTCCAGGCGAACTACACGTTCGTCGACAACAAGGGCGTGCCGAACTCGGCACTCTCCTCGGTCGGCGGCACGGGTGGTCAGACGACGAACGCCGGCAACGCCTTCAGCGCTCTCAACCCGGGCACGCTGGAAGGTCTGTCGAAGCACTCGTTCAACCTGGTCGGTATGTACGAGAAGGGCCCGATCGCGGCGCGTCTCGCCTACAACTGGCGTTCCAAGTACCTGGTGACCGCGGTCGACTGCTGCGTCTACCTGCCTGTGTGGCAGACGTCGGCGGGCTTCCTCGACGGGTCGGTCCGCTTCAAGGTGAACGACAATATCGAGCTGAGCCTGCAGGGCAGCAACCTGCTCAACACGAAGACCAAGCTGCTTCAGCAGATCACGGATGAGGACAGCCCCGAGGGCAAGATTCTCCTGACGCCGAACGCCTGGTTCCAGAACGATCGCCGCTTCACCGCGGGCGTCCGCTTCCGGTTCTGATCGGAAGGCCGGACAGGGAAAGGAGAGGCGTCGCCCGCGTGGGCGGCGCCTCTTCCTTTTGTCCGTGTGCGGGGCGCCTCAAGCCAGTCCTCACCCTTGCTGAGGCGGACGTGAGCGGATACGGCCCGACCGCGATGGAGACCGCACGGTGAAGGAACCTGTCGAGCTGGTGGTCGTCGGCGGCGGAACCGCCGGGTGGATGGCTGCCGCGGCCCTGGTCAGCCTGCTGCCGCGCGAGCGCTGCACGGTACGCCTGATCGAGTCCGAGGAGATCGGCACCGTCGGCGTCGGCGAAGCGACGCTGCCGCACATGAAGGTCTTCAACGACAGCATCGGCCTGCCCGAGCTCGAGATGATGCGCGGAACGCATTCGACGTTCAAGCTCGGCATCGAATTCCGCGACTGGGGGTATCGCGGCGGATCCTACGTTCATCCGTTCGGCGCCCACGGCCGGCCCGAGGGAGGCCTCCCCTTCCAGCACCGCTGGGTCAGAGCTCTTCGCAACGGCCGGCAATTCGATCTTGACGACTTCTCCTACGCAATCGTCGCGAGCCGGCGAAACCGTTTCGAATTCCCCTCGACGGACCAGCAGGCGATCGAATCCAGCTACAGCTACGCCTATCACTTCGATGCGGGCCTTTATTCGCAGGTCCTTCGGCAATTCTCGGAGCCACGGGGCGTGCGGCGTACCGAGGGCAAGGTCGTCGAGGTTCTGCTCCACCCCGAGCGCGGCGACATCGCCTCGCTCCGGCTCGAATCAGGCGAGATCGTCAAGGGCGACTTCTTCATCGACTGCTCGGGCTTCCGGTCGCTGCTCCTCGGCCAGACCCTCGGCAACGCCTATGAGGACTGGACGAAGTGGCTGCCCTGCGACCGCGCTTATGCGGTGCCGAGCGCGCGCCGTGGAGAGCTTACCCCCTATACGCGCTCGACCGCGCTCGAGGCGGGCTGGCAGTGGCGGATCCCGCTCCAGCATCGCACCGGCAACGGCTATGTCTTCTCGACGGCCTTCATCAGCGAGGACGAGGCAGCCCATCGGCTGGTGAACAACCTGGACGCACCCGCGCTCGGCGAACCGCGGCTGCTGCGATTCAAGGCCGGCCGCCGGAAGAGCTCATGGCAACGCAACTGCCTTGCGCTCGGCCTCGCCAGCGGCTTCCTCGAGCCACTCGAATCGACCAGCATCTATCTCGTCCAGGCAGCGATCCTGCACCTGCTGCCGCTGTTCCCCGGCAAGCGCGTCGACCCGGTGCTTGCGCAGGAATTCAACCGCAGGATGGATGTGGAATATGAGCGGATCCGCGACTTCCTGATCCTCCACTACCACGCCAACTGCCGCGACGACGCGGAGCTCTGGCGGTACTGCCGGGCGATGGACGTCCCGGACAGCCTCAAGGCCAGGATCGAGCTCTTCGTCCGCCGCGGCTTCATCGAGCAGTACAAGGACGGCCTGTTCACGCCGCCGAGCTGGCTCAGCGTCTATGTGGGCCAGGGGCTGGTTCCTCGCGACTACCACCCGCTGGCGGACAACGTTCCGCTGGAAGCGGCGATCGAGGAGCTCGAGGTCCTTCGGCGGCAGATCAGCGAGCGCGTCGACCGCATGCCGGCGCACGAGGAGTTCGTCGGCCGATACTGCCCCTCGCCGGCCGCGGTGCGCGAAGCCGAGGAGGTGCGCGCGTGAGCGGACGAGTGCAACGCGTCGTCATCGTCGGCAGGGACGCGGCCTGCTGGATGGCGGCGATCGGCATCCGCCGCTCCCTCGGCCGCACCGGCGTGAGCGTCGAGGTGGTGGAGTTGGGATCGCTGCTCGACGAGGTAGACGCCTATGTAGCGGTACCCTCGATCCGCGCGCTGCACAGGATGCTGGGCCTCGACGAGGCCGCGGTCCTGAGGGGCTGCTCGGGCGTGCCGATGGCGGCGCAGCGTTTTTCCGGCTGGTCCAAGTCGCGCTCGGCCTTCTTCCACGGCTACGACATCCCGCTCCCGCCCGGCAAGGACCTGGACTTCGCCCAGTATTGGCTGAAAGCCCGCGGCGAAGGCCTGCGCGTCCCCTATGAGGACTTCCTGCTTTCCGCCGCCGCCGCCAAGCAGGGGCGGGTGCCGGTGAGCCGCCCTGACGCCGGTGACGTCGCGGCCGCGGCCGGCGTCCAGTTTCACGCCCGCGCCTATGCGGCGATGCTGAGGCACGTCGCGCTGACCCACGGCGTCCTGCACCGCCCGGCGCGCGCCGTCACCGCGGAGGTCGAGGGCGACCGGATCGCCCGCGTGGTGACCGAAGCAGGAGAGCGGATCGAGGCGGACCTGTTCGTCGACGCCTCGGGCGCGGAGGCAGTCCTGATCGGCCGGATGCCCGGCGCCGAGTTCGAATCCTGGCGCCGGTGGCTGCCGTGCGACCGCATCATCTCCGCGTCCAGCCCGCGCCTCAATCCGCTGCCGGCCTTCAGTCAGATCTCGGCCTTCCGCGCCGGGTGGGTAGGGCTGTATCCGCTTCAGCACCGCACCGCGATCGTGGCCGTCTTCGAAAGTTCGACGATGTCCGAGCGGGAGGTGCTCGAGAACCTGCAGGTTCTCGCCGGCGTGCCGATACAAGGCGACGCGTTGCTCGCCAAGATGGAGGCGGGGGCGCAGCGTCGCCCGTGGATCGGCAACTGCGTCGCGATCGGCGAGGCGGCGGTCCGGGTGGACCAGCTCGACGCCGTCCACCTCCACCTCGCCCATGTCGGGGTCTCGCACCTCATCACGCTCTTCCCCGTCGAGGCGGCGGCGATGCCGGAGGCGGACGCCTTCAACGCGGCGATGCTCGCCCACGCCCGCAACGCGCGAGACTTCCAGGCCGCACACTACAAGCTCAACAAACGCTACGACGAACCGTTCTGGGACCGCGTCCGCGAAGCCGAGGCGCCCGAAACGCTCGAGCCGAAGCTGCGGCTGTTCGCCGCGCGGGGACAGCTCATCCTCTACGACGACGAAGCCTTCCAGGAGCAGAACTGGTATT
>DASVVY010000039.1:0-8121 GCA_036386335.1 Allosphingosinicella sp.
CGGCTTTTCCCAGGCGCGTTGACCACCGTGTAGAACGGATAGTTGCTGAAATCCTCGACGATCTCGTCCCGCAGCGCATTGGTGAAGGCGACCGCTTCGACCGCCGCGGTTCGCCCGGACCAGCGCAGCCCCGCCTCGTAACCGCGCGACCGTTCGGGCCGGAGGTCCGGGTTGGGCACGAAGCCGGAGCCGGAGCCGAAGCCGAACAGATCGACGAAGCTCGGCTGCGCGATCCCTTCCCCGTAACCGGCGAGCAGCGACAGGCTGGGCACGAGGCGAAGCTGCGCATTGGCGCGAACGGTGGTAGCGTCCAGGAACGTGTCGAAGTCGTCGTGCCGCACCGCCGCGTCGAGGATCAGCCGCGAACCCCAGGAGGCGCGCCATTCGCCGACGAAGGCGGTGCGGCCCCGCTCGAGATCCCGGTCCGAAGCGCCGCCGAACAGCAGGTCGCGGGTGCCGAAATCCTCATCCTCCCGCTCGATCGCGGCGATCAGCTCGTGCCGCCCGCCGCCGAGCTCGAAGCGGCGCCCCGCCTGCGCCCCGAAGCGCAGCCTCCGGCCGATGCTGTCGTTGGTCCGCACGTCGGCGTCCCGGTTGCGGTTGACGCTGTCGAGATATTGCGCCTCGAGCTTCAGCGTCCAGGGCGCCGCCGGTTCCGATAGGCCGAGACCGACCCACCCCCGCACCGCAAAGGTCTCCGCGCTCGACGCCTCCGCCGTGTCCGCGCGCTGGAAGAAGGCATTCTGGCCGTCGAACTCGACATCGTGGTGGATGTACCGGGCGACCGCGCCGGCTTCGAGACCGCCGTCGCTCCGGACGACGCCTTTCAGTCCGACGCTGACATTCTCGAACCCGTCGCGGTCTCCAGCTCCGGCGCCGAGGATGTCGATGCCGTCGCTCCGCAGCCATGAGGCGGTCGCCGAGACACCGGCACGCTCGCCGCCGCTGGCAAAGGCAGCGGAGGCGCGGGCGGTGTCGCGGCTGCCATATTCGATCGATCCGCGTGCCCGCATCGTCCCCAGCGGGTAGGGGCTGCTCATCGCGACGACGCCGCCCAGTGCCTCCGAGCCCCACAGAGCCGATTGCGGACCGCGGATTAGCTCGATGCGCCCGAACGAGTCGGCGGTGAAGGTCTCGAACCGCGGCTCGTTGCCGGCAGCGAGGTCGTTAAAGGCGATGCCGTCGATGAAGACGAGCGTGTGGTTGGCCTCGGCGCCGCGGATCCGCACCTGGGTCTGCGTCCCCTGCGCCCCGGACGCGGAGACCGAGACGCCGGGCGAGAGGCGAATGAGGTCGGCGGCGTAGGGTGAACCGAACGCCTCGATTTGCCGGGTATCGAAGACGGTGACGGATGCCGGAGCCTCCTTCTCAGGCACCGGCAGCAAGGACGCGGTGACGACGATCGCCTCCGCCTCCTCCTGTGCGGCGGGGGCAGGGGCCTGGGCGGCGGCGGCCGCAGCGGCGAGCAGAAAAGCGGGATTCATCGGCCGTTCCTCCTTTCGACGACATCGTGCTGTCGCCTCGGAGGAACCGCGTGCGGACGAGCCGCCCCCGGTGCCACGCACCGCAGGCTGGACCCGGCCGGATGCGGACGACGGGCGGAGGCAGGTCTCCTGACTTCGCGGGTCATCGCCTGGTCTCTCCGTTGGGGAGAGGGGCTCACCGCTTACAGTTGCGGGCACAGCGCCGGAGTTTCACCGGCTTCCCATTTTCACCACGGCGGCTAAGCCGCGGCACCTTCGCCGGCGGCCTCCCTATTGCGCGGCAGCATAGCTTGTCAATTCGCCGCCCAGACTGTAAATGCCCGCCGAGCCTTCCATGAGGCTGGTCGGAACCAGCCGAACCCCCAAGGAAATCAGAGACATGAAGACCGACGCCCATCCCGATTACCACATGATCAAGGTGCAGATGACCGACGGCACCGTGTTCGAGACGCGCTCCACCTGGGGCAAGGAAGGCGACACGCTGCAGCTCGACATCGATCCGAAGGTCCACCCGGCCTGGACCGGCGGCAACAATCGCGTGCTGGACACGGGCGGCCAGGTCGCGCGCTTCAACAAGCGCTTCGGCGGCCTTACCCTCGGCAAGCGCTAAGCGCACCCGGAGCCGGCGCTGGTCCCGACCCTCGAGACCGCGCGGCTCCGCCTCCGCACCTTCCGCGAGAGCGATCTCGACGCCCAGGCGAGAGTGATGGGCGACCCCGAGGTCGTGCGCCATCTCGGCGGCACGCCCTTTTCGCGCGAGGAGACCTGGCGGCGGCTGCTGTGCGCGCCGGGCCTGTGGGCGCTGCTCGGCTACGGCTATTGGGCGGTCGAGCGGCGCGAGGACGGCGCCTATCTGGGCCAGGTGGGCTTCGCCGATTTCAAGCGCGACATGCAGCCCTCGATCGAGGGGATTCCCGAAATGGGCTGGATCTTCGCCCCTTACGCGCAGGGGCAGGGCTTTGCGACCGAAGCGGTGCTCGGCGGCCTGCGCTGGGCCGACGAGGCGCTCGCCGGGCGCGAGATTGCCGCGATCATAGATCCCAGTAACGGCCCGTCGATCCGGGTCGCGGAGAGAGGCGGATTCACCAGCCGGGAAGAGGCCGCCTACAAGGGCGCGCCCATACTCCTCTTCCGGCGGCCACCGGTCAGATAAGCTCCCGGATCATGTCGCGGGCGATGGTCCGGGCGATGACCCCGCGGCCGTCGGCGCCGCGGGCGAGCGCCTTGGCGAGGTTTGCCGCCTCCCTGGCGTCGAAGGAGGGCGGGAAGGGCGGCTCGTTCGGGTCGATCACCGCTTCGACGAGGCAGGGCCCAAGTGTGGCGATCGCCTCCCGCAGCTGCGCCGCGCAGGTGCGTGGGTCCTCGATCCGCACCGCCGCGAGGCCGCACGCCTCCGCCACCTTCGCGAAGTTGATTGGCTCCAGCTCGACCCCGTACTGCGGGTTTCCGAGCTTGCCGAGCTGCTCCCACTCGATCATGCCTAGGGCGTCGTTCTTGAGCACGATCACTTTCACCGGCAGGGCGTATTTCCGGAGCGTCACCAGGTCGCCCATCAGCATCGACAGGCCGCCATCGCCGACCACCGCCACCACCTGCCGCTCCGGAAAAGCGATAGCGGCACCGATCGCGTAGGGGAGGGCGCAGGCCATGGTGGCGAGCGTCCCGGAGCAGCTGAACTGCTGGCGGGCGCCGTTCAGCGCCACGTGCCGCGCCGCCCAGGCCGTGTTGGTGCCGGAATCGCAGATAAGGATGGCATCGTCGTCGAGCATCGAGCCCAAAGCGTGCATCGGCACCGCAGGCTTCATCGGCACGTCCTCGCGGGTGCCCCGGTCGGCGATCAGGGCGAGCCACTCCCGCTTCCCCTTCTGCGCTTGCTCGAGGAACGACCGATCTACTTTCGGCTCAACCCGCTGGCTCAGCGCCCGGAGCACACGGCGGCAGTCGCCGACCAGCCCGGCCTCGACCGGGTAGCGAAGGCCGATGCGCTGCGGGTCGATGTCGATCTGCACCGCGCGGGCGTCGCCGGGCTCGGGATAATATTCGATATAGGGGAAGGTCGATCCGACGATCAACAAGGTGTCGCATTCCTTCAACGCCGCCTCGGAGGGGGCGGTGCCGAGCAGGCCGACCCCGCCGGTCGTGAAGGGGCTGTCGTCGGGCAGCAGCGCCTTGCCGAGGAGGGCCTTGCCGACCGGCGCGCCGAGGCGCTCGGCCAGCTCCAGCAGCTCGCCCCCGGCGCCGAGCGCGCCCTGGCCCGCGAGGATGAAGACCTTCTTGCCTTCGTCGAGGATCGCCGCGGCCGCCCCCAGCGCCGCGTGGTCGGCGCAGTCGCCGCCGTGCGCCATCACGTTCGAGGCGTGCCCGGCGAGGTTGCGCTCCGAGCGCTGCGTCTTCTTGAGGGGCATCGACTGGAGGTCGATCGGCATCGTGACGTGGCTCGGCTTGCGGTACGCGAGGGCGGTCCGGCAGGCGATCTCGACCACGTTCTCGACATGGGCGGGGCCCATGATGCGGGCGTTGTAGGCGCAGGCGTCGGCGAACAGCTTGTCGAGCTCCACGTCCTGCTGGGTGAAGGTGGCGAGGAGGTCGTGGTGCTGGAGCCCGGTGATCGCCAACACCGGCGCGTGGTCGAGCTTGGCGTCGTAGAGGCCGTTCAGGAGGTGGATGCCGCCGGGGCCGGAGGTGGCGAGGCAGACGCCGAGACGCCCGGTGAACTTCGCGTAGCCGACCGCCGCCAGCGCGGCCGTCTCCTCGTGCCGCACCTGCACGAAGCGAATCTGCTCGCGGTGGGTGCGCAGCGACTCCATGATACCGTTGATGCCGTCGCCGGGCAGGCCGAAGATCGTGTCGACGCCCCATTCGATCAGCGTCTCCACGAGGACGTCGGCGGCGGTGGTGGCCATCAGGGTTTCCTTTCGAGAGCGTTGATGCAGCGCGCGGGCACGGCGTTCCCGGAACCTTTGGCTCGCCGCGGCATCAAATCGGGTCGGAAACGATAAAGGAGGGCGCGATGAACGGTTCCAACCCCCAGAGCACGGCGCGTTTCATGGGGCACCCGATCCACCCGATGCTGGTGCCCTTTCCGATCGCCTTCTTCATCGGCGCCTTCCTGAGCGACCTCGCCTACCTCGCCTGGCGCGATGCCTTCTGGGCGACGGCGTCCTTCTGGCTACTCGCGGCCGGCCTCGTCGGCGCTGCTCTGGCGGCTGTCGCGGGCCTGACGGACTTTCTCGGCGACAATCGGATCCGGCGCCTGCCGGATGCGTGGATGCACATGATCGGCAACGTCCTTGCCGTGCTCCTGGAGGCGGTGAATCTCTACGTCCGGCTCGACGATTCCGCCGTGGCGGTGGCATCGCCGGGCGTCTACCTGTCGGGCGCGGTGTTCCTGCTGCTCGGCTTCACCGGCTGGAAGGGCGGCGACCTCGTCTATCGCCACCGCGTCGGGATTCCCGATGGGCCGGCCGACTAGAAGAGGGTGGTGAGCCCGTAGAAGAGCGCCCCGACCGCTGCCGAGGCGGGGATGGTGATCACCCAGGCGGTGACGACGTTCCGGGCCACGCCCCAGCGCACCGCCGACGCGCGCCGCGCGACTCCGGCGCCGATGATGCAGCCGGTGATCGTGTGGGTGGTGGAGACGGGGATGCCGAGCCAGGAGGCGGCGAACAGCATCACCGAGCCGCCCGCCGAGGCGCTGAAGCCCTGGTGCTGCGAGAGCTTGGTGATGCCGGTGCCCATCGTCTTGATGATGCGCCAGCCGCCGCTCAAGGTGCCGAGGCCGATCGCCACGTAGCAGCTGATCGCCACCCAGTGCGGGACGTGGAACTCGCCGGTCAGGTAGCCGGTCGAGTAGAGGAGGACGGTGATTATGCCCATCGTCTTCTGCGCGTCGTTGAGGCCGTGGCCGATCGAATAGGCGGCTGAGGAGACGAGGTGCAGGGCGCGGAAGCTGCGCTCGGCGCCGCGTGCGGACGAGCGAGCCGCCAGCCAGCTCGTGAGCAGCATGATCAGCATCGCCAGCAGCATGCCCAGCATGGGCGACAGCACGATCGCGATCAAAGTCTTGTTGAGGCCCGTCCACTGGACGCCGGTGAGACCGGCATGGGCGACGCCGGCGCCGACGAGGCCGCCGACCAGCGCATGGCTGGAGGAGGAGGGGATGCCCTTCAGCCAGGTGACGACGTTCCAGAACATCGCGCCGATCAGCGCCCCGAACACGACTGCAGGCGTGATCAGGTCCTTGTCGATCAGACCCTTGCCGATCGTGTCGGCGACCTTGTGCAGGCTGGGGACAGCGAGCGAGAGGAAGTAGGCGGCGAAGTTGAAGAAGGCGGCGAAGGCGACCGCCTGCACCGGGCTGAGCAGCCGCGTCGCGACCACCGTCGCGATCGAGTTCGCCGCATCGTGGAGCCCGTTGAGGAAATCGAAGGCCAGCGCGATGACGATCAGGCCGATGAGCAGCGGCAGGGCCAGCTCGTACATCCGTCCTGCTCCTCAGGCGTGATCGATGACGATGCCGGAAATCTCGTTGGCCACGTCCTCGAGGCGGTCGAGGACCTTCTCCAGATGGCTGTAGATCTCCCGGCCGACGATATAGTCCATGGCGTTGCCGTCGCGGTGCGCCTGGTACAGCGCCTTCAGGCCCGCGTCGTGCAACTGGTCCGCTTCTTCCTCGAGGTGGACGATCCGCTCGGTGATCCTGTCCAGCGCCGCGTGGTTTGACCCGACCGAGCGGAGCAGGGGCATCGCCTCGCGCACCAGCTTCGCGCCCTGCTCGGCGAGGCCCGCCATCTGTCGCATCTGTGGCTCGAACCGGGTGACGTCGAACTGGGTGATCGCCTTGGCCGTCTTCTGCATCTCGTCGATCGCATCGTCCATGGACGAGATCAGGTCGGTGATCGCGCTGCGGTCGAACGGCGTGATGAAGGTGCGGCGGACGGCGTGGAGCACCTCGCGGGTGACCGCGTCGGCCTGTTCCTCCTGCTCCGCGATGCGCCGGCACGCCTCGCCGATCGGTTCCTCCCCGGCGAACATCCGGCTCATCACCTCGCCGCCGGCCACCAGAGTGTCGGCGTGGCGTTCGAACTGGTCGAAGAAGCCGATCTCCTTCGGCATCACGGCTCGGAACCACTTCAGCATCTTTTCCCCCTTCGGATCGGGCGGCAATACAGGTCGGAACACCGCCTGCATAGCGGACCGGCGCGCCGGCTTTCGGGCGCTATACGCACGCGTTCGAGACGTTCGAATGAAACTTCGGTTGCACTTTTGTGACAGCGCGGCGGGTCATCCCTCCTCCGCGTCGAGCGCGTAGCCGGCGGAGCGCACCGTCCGGATCGGGTCCGCGCCGCCGCCCTCGTTGAGCGCCTTGCGGAGCCGCCGGACGTGCACGTCGACAGTGCGCAACTCGATATCGCTGTCATGCGACCACACCGCGTCGAGCAGCCGCTCGCGCGAGAAGACGCGTCCGGGATGCTCGAGGAAGTGCCGGAGCAGGCGGAATTCGGTCGGGCCGAGCGGGACCACCTTTCCGCCGCGGCGGACCTTGTGCGCGGCGACGTCCATCTCGAGGTCGCCGAAGGCCAGCACTTCGCCGGCAAGGGCCGGGCGGACCCGGCGCAGGACGGCGCCGACGCGGGCGAGCAGCTCGCGGGGGCTGAACGGCTTGGTGACATAGTCGTCGGCGCCGGTCTCGAGCCCGCGGATGCGGTCGGCCTCCTCGCCGCGGGCGGTTAGCATGATGATGGGCACGTTCGCGGTGGCGGCACGGCGACGGAGGCGGCGGCAGACTTCGAGGCCGGAGACGCCCTCGATCATCCAGTCGAGGATGACGATGTCCGGCGCCTGCTCCTCCGCGAGCATCAGCGCCTCCTCGCCGTCCGCGGTGCGGCGGACGTCGAACTCCTCACGCTCGAAATGCCAGACGAGCAGCTCCGCGAGCGCCTTGTCGTCTTCGACCAGCAAAAGGCTCTTCCTGCTCATGAGGCCTCTCCGGCGATCGGCAGGAGGACATGGACGCGGGTGCCTTGTCCAACCTTGCTTTCGAAGCTCAGGCGCCCGCGGTGGCGCTCGACGATATGCTTGACGATCGACAGGCCGAGCCCGGTGCCCCCGAGCGAGCGGCTGCGGCTCGGATCGACGCGGTAGAAACGCTCGGTTATGCGGGGGAGGTGCTCGGCGGGGATGCCGTCACCCTCGTCTGCGACGACGAGGTGGACCATGTCCCGCTCGCGCCGCATCGCGACCCGCACCGGCGCGCCCTTGCGGCCGTAGCGAAGCGCGTTGCTGACCAGATTCTCGACCAGCTGCAGCAGCTCGCTGCGGTCGCCGGCGGTGGCGGGGAGATCGGGCTCCGATTCGACCTCGATCCGCGGCCGCTCGGCGTCGGAGGGGCCGCGCCAGCCTGCCACCGCCTCCTCGACCAGGAGGAGGCTCTTGCGGCTCATGCAGCCTCTCCGGCGATCGGCAGGAGGACATGGACGCGGGTGCCCTGTCCAACCTTGCTTTCGAAGCTCAGGCGCCCGCGGTGGCGCTCGACGATATGCTTGACGATCGACAGGCCGAGCCCAGTGCCCCCGAGCGAGCGGCTGCGGCTCGGATCGACGCGGTAGAAACGCTCGGTGATGCGGGGGAGGTGCTC
>DASVVY010000040.1:0-32538 GCA_036386335.1 Allosphingosinicella sp.
CGTCGACTTCCCCGTGATCGTCGCCCAGTGCGTCGCCGCCGGCACGGCCCCGAAGCCGCCCAAGTTGGACGAGGTCGAGCTGCCCGGTCCCGGCAGCGGCGATTTCAGGAACAGCCCGATCCGCAGCTGACGCCGGCGGCGGCTCCGGGCGGCGCGTCGCGTCGCCTCAGCGCTTGTCCTTGACGCCGATCCGCTTCAGCTCCGCGCCGACACGCGTGCGGGCTTGCTCCTGAGCGGCGGCCAACTCTCGATTGATCGCCTGGATGCGGTCCACGTGAGCGTTGAACGCGGCGAGATCGCCCGCGTTCACGAACTGGAAGCGCCCCTCCGCCCGCTCCCACCGCTTGCGCGCGAGAACGCGGCACGCGCCGGCTGCCTCCTCAACGAGTTCTGCGTTGAGCGCCCACTGGCGTTTGAACTTCGGCGCCGAACTCTGCGCGCCTTCAACGAAGGCGTCCACGGCACTCTGCGGCACCTCATCGCGAGCCACGGCTTCCATGCCGACGGACCGAGCGCGGGCGAGGTGGTCGGAGTGGCGGCCGCCGTAGGTGCGCGCCTCGCCCGCGAGTTCCGCGAGCCGGTCGCAATGGCCCAGGACGGGGCTGGTCTTCTTGAGCCGGGTGGGGTCCATCACTTCGTCCAGCCCCGCAGCCGTGGCCTTCGCTCCAAAGGCGCGCCGGTCCGCAAGCATTGAATTCACCGAAGCCGCCGCCATTCTGTAAACCGGCCCCTTCCCTTCGCCTGCGTCCACGTCTGTCAAGTTGTCGTCGACCCTCTCCACCATGCCCGCGATGTCACGGGCGTCGCTCATCGCCGCACTTCTGGCCTGTTCGCCTGCCCGTCCGGCGCGGGAAAGGCCGACGATGGCGGAGACGAGCGCGATTGCGACGAAGGATCCAACCTTCCACGCCGGAGACGCCTTGCGGATCGTGATCGCGAACGCCACGCCCCAGACGATCGCCACGCCCGCAATGACCGCGCCGGTGACTTGGGCAAGGGCATAGGCGGGCGTTCCCGCATGGGAGGAGGGCGCTACCGGGCCAGACGCGGAGAGCAGTAGCAGCAGCGACCCGATGAGGGTGGCGATGAGCGGATGTCCGCCGGAGCCGTCCGGGCCGTCCCGAGCGACCGCGTCAGGTGTATCAGGTCCGATAAGCCCCGCCTTGCGGCTTCTATCCATTTCAGCACCCCCCTTGCGCGCTCGGCCGCCACCCCGCGTCCCGACGGTACTTTGCCTGAGTTTCAGAAGCTTACAAGCTCTGCGCTCCTCCCCGTTTCGAATGCGATCGCGAACCGCGGAGCGGGGAGCGCGGAGCGGGGAGCGCGGAGCGGGGAGCGGGGAGCGGGGAGCGGAGATCGGGCAGCGCTCGCACTGGCATAAGGTCGATGTCACGGAGCTGTGGCTGTTCCACGCCGGAAGTCCCCTCCTCCTGCGCCCCGCCGCCCACGAAGCCGGCCCGGTGCGCGAGGTCCGCCTCGGACCGGAGGTGATGGCGGGTGAAGCGCCGCAGGTGATCGTGGCGCCGGAGGAGTGGCAGTCGGCGGAGGCGGAGGGCTGCTGGGCGCTGGTCTCCTGCATCGTCTCGCGGGCGTTCGAGTTCTCTGGCTTCACCCTGGCGCCGTCCAACTGGGCGCCCGGAGGCGCTCAGGATTCCGCCGCCACGTAGACGAAGGCGCGCTGCCCGGAGGCGAGCGTCGCCTCGACGCGCGCATAGGCATCCGTCTCATAGGCGTCGGCGGCTGCCAGTTCCTCCCCGGTCAGAAGGAACACGACGCCCGGGATCAGGTCCGCCCGATGCCCTGTGGGGCGGGCGATGCTGTGGACCGACGCGCCGCTCACCTCGGCGACCTCCGGCTCATCGATAAGGATCGTGCCGAGGGCGTAGCCTGGGAGCGCATCTTCGTGCCCCTCGAGCAGGCGCCCGAAGGCGGCGCGCTGCACCTCCGGCTGGCGCAGGCTGCCGTAGGAAAAGAGCGGAATGTCGGCCCGGTTCGTCATCGCCCGGGGCGGCTTTCCTGCCCTCTCCCGACGCGTCCCCAGCCCGCCGTGGCACGGACTGGGCCGACGTTCGTTGATGCCGTAACGGCGGGGCCTTGTGGAGTAAGAGTCATGAACAAGCTTTTCATCGCGATGACGGCGGTTTCCGCGCTGGCTGTGGCCGCGCCGGCTGCCGCGCAGCAGTACCAGGGCAGTTACAATGCCCAGTCCAACACGGGAAGCGGCGATCGCCTTGCCCGCCTCGACGCGCGCATCAATGCCGGCGTCCAGGCCGGCACGATCGATCAGCGCGAGGCGTGGAACCTGCGCCAGCAACTGCGCGAGATCAGTCGGCTCGAACGGCGCTACAGCCGCAACGGCATCAGCCAGCAGGAGCGCGCCGACCTGCAATACCGCCTGCGCAACTTCCGCGAGCAGCTGCGCATGGCCGACGGCCGCGCTTACGGCAACGGGCAGTATGGCCAGAACGGCTCCAACAACGGTTATGACAACGGTTACGACGACGGCTACCAGGGCCAGGGCGGACCCTATGAAGAGGCCTGCGACTCCCGCGGCAGCAGCAGCGGCGGCGGTGTGCTCGGCGGGATCATCGATTCGATCTTCGGCGGCAACACCAATAACAATTACGATTGCGACGCGACGCTTCGGGTCGGCCAGCGGGCGAGCGGCAACCTCTACGGCGTGCCGGCCGAATATCGCAATCAGTTCAGGGACGGCTACGGCGTCTATTACCGCTCCGACGGCCGGGCCATCTATCAGATCGACGCCCGCACCCAGACGGTGCTGCGCGTCTACGACATGAACCGCTGAGGCTGAGGCGGCGGCCGGTCCCTCCGGATCAGCCGCCGCACCCGCTCAGGAACCGCTCCGCCATCGGCCGGGGCGGCGGCGCATAGGGGCCGGCATTCTGAGAGCCGTAATTGACGGCAATCGCTGCCGGCTCGCGCAGCACCGACGCAATTTCATTCCGGACCGGCGCGCTCGCGCTGACGCCGCCTCCGGCGGGCCTGCCGCGCGGATCAGCGACGAGAGTGACGACGGTGCCGCCCGCGCCGAAGCTCATCCGCTCCTCGCTGCCGATAGGGCGGAAGGAGAATACGGTCACAACGAGCGCGTTCGAGCCCCTCGGGCAGAAGAGGGTCAGCTCAGGTGCGGCACTGGTCGCGAAATAGAGGGCCGGCCCCGGCGGGCCGGTGTCGAGAGTCCAATGAGTCGACGGCTCCGGCGGTTTGACCATGGGCGTTTCGTCGGCGGCCGCGGGGCCGGCGGAGCTCGCGCGCTGGTCGGCCTTGCCGTTACCGCCGCAGCCCGCGACGCCCAGGGCGAGGAGCAGGGTGAGGAACCGGCGCGTTCTCATCCCCGCGAGCCTATCGCCGGTCCGCGCAGCCGCGCCGGGTCTCGCCGCGGACCTCAAGCTCGGCCGTGTAGGCATATTGGTGGTCCGACATGCCGTTCGAGCAGGGCCCCTGCTTCGTCAGCGTCAGGACGAAGGGCTTTCCGCCGAGCGTGCCGGTGTAGGTCTCCCGCTCGTCGCCATAGGCGGCGGTGACGGTGACCTTCTCCCCCTTCTGCTCCTCCGGAGTCATGTAAATGATGCGGGTCGGGGTGACGGTGCCGCCCCAGAAAGGTTCGGTGCCGCTGAGGGTGTAGCCGCCCTTCGACCAAGGGCCGTTGGCAGCCTCCGGCGGAGCCGGGGCCGGTTCTGCGGAAGCGGCTGGCGCCACCACCTCCTCAGCAGCGTTGTTGCCGCTGCCGCTGTCGGCCGGCTCGGCGGCCGGCGCGACGCTCGCGGCGCCGGCGTTGGTCGCGTTGTCGGCGGGAGCCGCCGACGGCGCGGCATCGCAGGCCGAGACCAGCGCCGCCCCGAGCAGGAGCCACAGACGGTCGGGTATTCCTGCCGATGCGGTCATCGATTCCTCCATCAACCTGCGACGGCCGCAGTACCACTCCGCACGCCCGGAGGCGATGGCCGCGGGCTTGCGCCGGCCGCCCTTGGGTGGGACATGCCGGGCATGGCCGCGCAGATGCTCAACCCGCACGCTACGATCCACGTCGAACGGCAGGGGGCCGAGGGCCAGCCGGTGATCGTCGCCGACGATTTGCTCGCGGCGCCGGAGCGCTGGCGCGAGGTCGCGGCACGCGCCCGCTACGGACGGATCGGGCCCCATTACCCAGGCTTGCGAGCGCCCGTCCCAACGGCGGCCGCGGCCGCCGTCCGCGACGAGCTCGCGGAGGCGATCGGGGAGACGTTCGGCCTGGATCCGGTGCCCCCGGTCCTCGAATGCTATTTCTCGATCGTGACGACTCCCCCGGCGGCGCTCGCACCGATCCAGCGGCTGCCGCACTTCGACGGGCTCGAGGCGGAGCGGATCGCGATCCTCGTCTACCTCGCGGATGCAGGCCAGGGCGGCACCGCTTTCTACCGCCAGCGCGCCACCGGGTTCGAAACCGTCGATGCGCCGCGTTTCCCAAAATTCGAGGCGGCGTTGAAGGTGGGCGTAGCCGAGCACGGCCTGCCGCCGCCCGCCTACATCGCCGGCGATACCCCGCTCTACGAGCAGATCGCCCACTATGAGGCACGGCCGAACCGCGCCCTCATCTACCGCGGCCACACGCTCCATTGCGCGGCGATCCCGGGCGACGCGGACTTGCCGGCGGACCCGGTGCGAGGCCGGCTCAGCATCAACGCCTTTCTGTTCGGCTCAACCTGATCGAGCGGGGCCGACAGGCGTTCAGCCGGCGGCAGTCTGCGCCTTGGCGCCGCGGTCGCGGAAGATGATCAAGAAGACGATGGCCGTGACCGCCGCGAACCCGGCCGGGAGCAGCCAGAAGCTGTTCCAGTCGGGCTGCACGCCGGGCCCTGCGCTGACCTTGACCGCGTTGGCGACGTTGCTGCCGATCAGATAGCCGACGCCCCAGGTCATCAACGCGAGGAAGGACTGGGCACGGCTGCGCGCCTCCGCGCTGAAGTGGGTTCCCACCCAGATCGTGGCGGCGACGAAGACGAAGTCGAAGCCGGCCCCGTGCAGCGCCAGGCCGGCATAGACCATCGGGTAGATCGGCCCGTCGGCATTATACCCGTAGGCGAACAGCACGTACCGCACGGCCCATGCGAGCATTCCCATCAGCAGCACGCCCTTGATCCCAATCCAGCGGAAGAAGAGCGGCAGCAGCACCAGGAAGCCGACCTCGGACACCTGCCCGATGGTCTGGGTCGCCGCCGGATTCTTGACGCCGATGCCGTCCAGATAGGGATTGGCGTAGACGTTGTAGAAGGAGAAGGGGATCATCATCAGCATCGAGCAGATGATCAGCACCCAGAAGCTGCGGTCGCCCTCCCGAATGGCATCGAGCCCGAGCAGGGCGGTGAGTGACGGCTTGCCCTGGCCGGCGCGCGGGGGCGTGTTCGGCAAGCTGAAGGAATAGAGGCCGTAGAGGATCGAGACCGCGCCGGCGAGATACAGCGGCTGCGCCGTCCGCTCCGCATGCCCGGCGGCACCCGGGAGGAAGTGTCCCGCTTCCCCGGGCAGGACGATCCCGACGATGAGGCCCGCCGCGATCCATCCGATGGTCCCGAAGACGCGCAGCATCGGGAACTGCTTCTCGGTGTCGGTCAGCGCATTGAGCGCCACCGAATTCGAAAGCGCGATGGTCGGCATGTAGGCGAGCAGCACGCCCAGTGTGGCGAAGAACATCACGCCGGCATCGGTGCCGATGCCCGACAGGACGAACAGGAGTGCGCCGAAGAAAAGGTGGAGGATGCCCATCACCTTCTCGGCGGAGAAATAGCGGTCGGCGATGGCGCCGACGAACAACGGCGCCGCGATCGCCGCCCAGCCCTGCGACGAGTAGATGGTGCCCACCGAATCGGCGAGGCCGTTGTGGGTGAGGTAGGTCGCGAAGGGCACGAACCACGCGCCCCACACGAAATACTGGAGGAACATCATCGCCGACAGGCGGATGCGGATGGTGGTGTCCATGTCTGTTTCCCCTGTCAGTCCAGATGCGCCATCCGCAACATCTTCATTCGGCGCCGCCCTCGGCGGCAGCGGTGCCGCGGGTCGGACGCCGCTTCTCCGCCAACCAGACCGCGCCGAAGATGAAGAGGAGCAGCACCGGCACCAGCGCGATCACCTGGAACGAGCGCTCCGCGGCGTAGCCCAGCACCCGCTGCAGCTCCGGCCCGGCGGTCAGCGCCGCAAAGGCGTCTTCGCCGCCCGCCGCCTCCAGCTTCGCCTTGTCGTAGATCTTGCCGATCTGCGGCAGCACGAAATAGATCGCCATCGCGCCCGCGAAGCCGAGGATGCCGATCGTCCATGGCCCGCCGCGCGGGTAGCGGCGCGCGACCGCCGCAAGCATGGTCGGCCACATGAAGCACACCCCGATCGCCCAGAGGCTCGCCGCCAGGATGGCGGTGAAGGGCGAGGACGCGACGCTGAGCAGGTAGAGGCCCATCGCCGCCGGGATCGTGCAGAGGCAGAGCAGCCCCATGTCCGACAGCCGATGCTCCAGCGCGCCCGCGAAATGGCGCATCACGAACATGATCGCGGACACGTAGATGAGGACGACGATGCCGGGCATGCCGACGGTCTGGGTCAGCGCCACGTCGACCCACGATCCCGGCGCGAGCTCGGCCGAGGCGGTGAGGAACATGATCGCCGGGAAGATCCAGAAGCTCGGCCGCCGGAAGGGCTCGGTCAGCATCTCCTTGAACGGGACGCCCATCGCGGTGCTCTCGGTCGGCGGGAATCTCTGGGTCATCGCCCAGAGGCCGAACACCACGGCCGGAATCGGGATCAGCGCGATCAGCGCCTGCCAGCCGAGCTCGAGCTGCTGGAAGAAGAGCAGGCTGGCGAGGCCGCCGATGACGATGCCCGCCGGCCACCAGGCGTGGAGCACGTTCATCTGCTTCGTCTTGTCGTCCGGATAGAGGGCGGCGGTCACCGGATTGATCGAAGCCTCGGTGGCGCCCCAGCCGATGCCGCTGATCACCATGCCGGCGGTCAGCAGCGGATAGACCGAGTCGATATCCCCGGCGTTGGGCGACAGGAGGATGAGAAGCGGCCCCACGATGAAGCAGGCGGACGCGAGCAGGACGATCCGCTTGGCACCGAACAGGTCGAGCAGCGGGCTGATGATGAGCAGGCTCAGCGCGAAGCCGAGGAAGGAGTTGCCGAGCGCCGCCGCGATCATCTCGCCGGAATGCAGCGGCACTGCGGGATCGAGGACGGCGGCCTTGATCGCGCCCGATGCGCCGGTGCGGATCGAGAAGGAGACCGCGGCCGTGAACAGCGCGAGGACGCAGATCCAGAAGATGCCGCGCCGGTTGTACGTATCTGTCTTCATCGTCCCCTCCCCGTTTGGCGTCCCGTCAGGCGATCCCGAGCACGCGCCGGTTCCGCTCCGCGTCCGCGGCTGCGCCGGCGAAATCGTCGAATGCCTTTTCGGCTTTGCGGATCATGTGCGCGGCGATGAACGGCGCGCCCTCGGCGGCGCCCTGCTCCGGGTGCTTGAGCGCGCACTCCCATTCGAGCACGGCCCAGCCGTCATAGCCGTACTGGCTGAACTTCGAGAAGATGGCCCGGAAATCGACCTGCCCGTCGCCCAGGGAGCGGAAGCGGCCCGGGCGGTCGGTCCAGCCGGAATAGCTGCCGTAGACACCGGCGCGGCCGGTCGGCCGGAACTCGGCGTCCTTCACGTGGAAGCATTTGATCCGGTCGTGGTAGATGTCGATGAAGGCCAGATAATCGAGCTGCTGCAGCACGAAGTGGCTCGGATCGTAGAGGATGTTGGCGCGCGGGTGGTTGCCGACCGCGTCGAGGAACCGCTCGAAGGTGACGCCGTCGTGGAGGTCCTCGCCCGGATGGAGCTCGTAGGCGGCGTCGACGCCGTTCTCCTCGAATTCGTCGAGGATCGGGCGCCAGCGGCGGGCGAGCTCGGCAAAGCCTTCCTCGACCAGGCCCGAGGGCCGCTGCGGCCACGGATAGACGGTGTGCCAGAGCAAAGCGCCGGAGAAGGTCGCGTGGGCGTTGAGCCCGAGCCGGCGGCTGGCGCGGGCGGCCATCCGCACCTGCTCGACTGCCCACTCCGTGCGCTCCTTCGGTTTCCCCTGCACTTCGGGCGCCGCGAAGGAGTCGAACAGCTCGTCATAGGCGGGATGGACGGCGACCAGCTGACCTTGAAGATGGGTCGAAAGCTCGGTCACCTCGACTCCGGCCTCGCGGCATATGCCGGCCACCTCGTCGCAATAATCCTGGCTTTCGGCGGCCTTTCTTAGGTCGAACAGGCGGCCGTCCCACGTCGGGATCTGGATGCCCTTGTAGCCGAGCCCCGCGGCCCAGCGGGCCATGTTCTCCAGCGTGTTGAACGGCGCCTCGTCGCCCGCGAACTGCGCCAGGAAAATGGCGGGACCTTTCATATTCTCACTCCTGAAGATCGACCCACGCCGCGCCGCGCGCGCTGCTGTCGTAGGCGGCCTGGATGAAGCGCATGCCGGCGACGCCGTCGGCCAGCGATGCATAGCTCGGATTCTGGGGCGCGTTGCCGCGCACCGCGTCCGCGAAGTCGCGGTAGATGTTGGCGAAGGCCTCGAGATAGCCTTCGGGGTGGCCGGACGGCAGCCGGGTGACCGCCATCGCCGCGGCGCCCAGGTATTTGCGGTCGCCGCCCGGGCTCCAGATCTCCTCTGGCTTGCCGCGCGGCGCGACGCGCAGGCTGTTCGGCTGCTCCTGCCGCCAATGCAGCCCCGCCTCCTCGCACCACACCGAGATTTCGAGCCCGTTGGCGTCGCCGGTGCAGATCTGGCTGGCGACGAGGGTGCCGCGGCCGCCGCCCTCGAGGTGGAACATGGCCGCGCCGTCGTCGTCGAGCTGCCGCCCGGGCACCGCCGCGCGAATCTCCGCGCTCAGCCGGGTCATCCGCTCCCCGGTGATGAACTCGACGAGGTTGAAGGCGTGGGTGCCGATGTCGCCGAACGCCCCCGCCAGGCCCGAGCGCGACGGATCGGTCCGCCACTCCGCCTGCTTGCCGACGCTGTCCTCGGCCTTGGCCAGCCAGCCCTGTGTATACTTTACCGCCACCCGCCGCACGGCGCCGAAGCGCCCGCCGGCGACGAGCTCGCGCGCCTGCTTGACCATCGGATAGCCGGTATAGGTGTGGGTGACGCCGAGCAGCCCGCCGGTGCGCCCGGCGGCATCCGCGATCGCCTTGGCCGCCTCGAACGTGTCGGTGAGCGGCTTGTCGCACAGGACGGGAAAGCCGGCCTCCAGGGCCGCGATGGCGGCGGGCGCATGAACGTGGTTCGGCGTCACGATTGCGATGAACTCCGCCCGATCGCCTTCCGGAAGATTGCGCTCGCCGTCGAGCATCTCGCGCCAGCTTGCATAGCTCCGAGCGGCGGGAAGGCCGATAGCCTCTCCGGACCGGCGGGCGCGTTCGGCGTCGCTGCTCAATGCTCCCGCGACCAGGCGGCAATTGCCGGCGATGGCCGCGGCGGTGCGGTGGACGGGGCCGATGAACGCGCCCTCGCCGCCGCCGATCATCGCGTAGCGGACGGGATCCTTCACGAGCACCGGCGCGCCCTCAGATCGACAGGTTGCGCAGGTAAGCGACGCTCTTGCGGGCGGCTTCGAGCGGCGGTTCGGTGAACGGATCCTCCTGCTCGACGAAATAGCTGTGGACCGGAGCGCGTCGTAGCGCGCGGAAGACCGGCGCCCACTCGATCGTCCCCTGCCCGATCACGGTCGTCCGCTCGTCCTTGATGATCTTGCCGGGCGTCCGCTCGGGGCTGGCCAGGTCCTTGATGTGGAGGAGGTGGATGCGCGAGCGATAACGGTTGATCATCTCCACCGGATCGTAGCCGGCCCCCGCCACCCAGCCGAGGTCGAGCTCGAGCACGACATTGGCGGGATTGGTGAGGCGGACGATCTCGTCGAGCGGCAGCCGCTTCTCGTAGGCGAGGAGCTCGGCGGAATGGTTATGGTAGCCGAAACGCAGGCCCATGCGGCGGGCGCGGGCGCCGATCCGGTCCATCGCCTCCGCGTTGGAGCGCCAGTCGGCAAGCGACATCGACTCGGCGACCGCCTGCGCCCACGGCTTGCTCTGGTCGAGCGGCCGGGAAGGGGCGGGCGAGGAGGCGACGACGTAGCGGGCGCCGACATCGCGCGCGAAGGCGATGTTCTTGTCGGGATCGGCGATCAGGTCGGCGAGGCCGAAATGGCAGGAGACGCAGTCCAGCCCCGCAGCGCGGACGGCGGCGCGATACTGGCGCGCGGTGCGCCCGAAGAAGCCGGCCGATTCGACCCGGCGGTAGCCCATCTGGCCGAGCGCGCGCAGCGTGCCTTCGAAATCCTTTTCCAGCTCGCCCTTCACCGTCCACAGCTGGATGCCCGGAGGCCAGGGAAGCGAGCGCGCGGACGCCGGGGCGCCGATCGGGAGCATCGCTCCCGCAGTGAGCAGGCCCGCCTGCCCGATGAATGCACGGCGCGAGATCGAAACCATCTTCTCCCCTCGATTTTTCGGCTTTGCCGGATGTGTCCGGACCGGCACTGTTAGCGCTCCCACGTGTCGGTGCAAGCACTTAGAGGGTGACGGCCCGCCCTTCCGCCGCCGAGCGGTAGATGGCCTCCATGATCCTGAGGTCGCGCAGGCCCTCCTCGCCGGGCACGATCGGCTCGCGGCCGGTGAGGACGCACTGCGCCATGTGGTCGAGTTGGCCGACGAACTGGCTTGGCGACGAGGCGGCGGGCAGCTGCACCGCCTTCTCCTCGTCCCACCCGCGGCGCGTCCGCATCCGCTGCCCTTCGTAGGTCGTGGCCGGCTCGAGATCGATCCAGCCTTCGTCGCCGGTGAGCCGGATGTGGTTGTGGCCCGAGCTGTAGGACGAGAAGCCGTGGCCGATCAGTCCCGAGGGGAAGAGGAAGCTGAAGTCGAGCCGGTCCTCGGTCTCCCGGAAGCGCGGGTCGCTGCGGTCGGTCGATTCGCGCGCGCTGACGGAGACGGGTTCCTCACCCGCCATGTAGCGCAGCGCCTGGACGCTGTAGATGCCGATATCCATCAGCGATCCGCCGCCGGAGAGCGCCCGCTTCAGCCGCCACTGGCCGGGATCCCCGATGGCGAATCCGTGCTCCGATTGCACGAAGGCCGCCTTGCCGACCACGCCCTCGCGCCGAAGCCGCATCGCATGGACGTTGTGCGGCTCGAAATGGCTGCGATAGCCGATCATGAGCTTGCGCCCGGCCTTGCGGCAGGCCGCGATCATCGCCTCGCATTCCTTCGAGGACACTGCCATTGGCTTCTCGCACAGGACGTGCTTGCCGGCCCGGGCGGCGCGGATCGTGTACTCCGCGTGCATCGAATTGGGGAGGATGACGTAGACGACGTCGACGTCGGGATTGTCGCGGATCCCGTCGAACGTCTGGTAGGTGTAGATCGACCGCTCCGGCAAATTGTGCTCGGCCGCCACCTTGCGCGCCTTGGCGGGATCGCCGCTGACGAGGGCCGCCAGGCGGCTGTGGCGGCATCTGGCGAGGTTCGGAATGATCTGGCCGAGGGCGTAATTGCCGAGCCCGACGACGGCATAGCCGACCTTGCGGTCGCGGGCGCCGAGGCGCGTCGCCGCGACGGCGGCGGCCCCGACCGACGCCGCGCCCACCCCGATCAGCAGATCCCGCCGATTGACTTTGTATGGAATGACAGCCTCCGTTCAGCTTCGATACAACGTCGCTGCCGCCTGATGGGCTCCCTGTACAGAGGCGGGAGGCAACGCGGCGGCGATCCGCTCGTTGTCGCGTTCGTTCCTCCTGCGAAAGGAAGTGTTACGGCCACCGCCTACGTCAATGCCATCGGCACCGCCGTCCCCGGCCACGAGGTGCACCGCGCCTTCATCGATTGGGCGCAGGCGCGGATCGGGGAGGACCGCGCGCGTGCGCTGTTTCGGCGCATGGCGGAGCGCTCGGGCATCCGGCATCGCTGGTCGGTCCTGCCGCCTTCGCCCGACGGCGGTTCGCCGGTCGATTCGGGCGGCTTCTATGCGGGTCGCGCGCCGAGCACCGGGGCGCGGATGGCGGTCTACAAGGAGGAAGCGCCGAAGCTGGCGCTGCAGGCGATCGCCGCCCTCGGGGCCGGCATGCTCGCCGGCATCACCCACCTGATCGTCGCCAGCTGCACCGGCTTCACCGCCCCCGGCATCGACCAGATCATTGCCGCCGAGCTTGCCCTGCCGGGCAGCGTCGAGCGGACGCTGGTCGGCTTCATGGGCTGCTACGCCGCCGTCTCCTCGCTGCGCCTTGCCCACCATGTCGTTCGTTCGGAGCCGGACGCGAAGGTGCTGGTGGTGACGGTCGAGCTCTCCAGCCTCCATCTCCAGGACGACCGCGGAGTCGAACCGTTGCTCGCCCAGCTCCAGTTCGGCGACGGGGCGGCCGCGGCGATCGTGTCGGCGGAGCCGGAGGGGTTCGCGATCCAGCATCCGTTCGCCGCGACCCTTCCCGATTCGTCGCAGCTGATCCGCTGGAACATCGGCGACCACGGCTTCGCGATGGAGCTGTCGGGGGAAGTCCCCGGCCGAATCGCCGACGCGCTCCGCGATCCGGCCGTTCGGGGCGCGATGTTCAACGGCTGCGCCCCGGACGAGATCGACGCCTGGGCGGTCCACGCCGGCGGGCGTTCGGTGCTCGACGCGGTCGAGCACGGGCTCGATCTGCCGCAGGGGGCGCTGGCCGAATCGCGCGACGTGCTCTGCCGCTACGGCAACATGTCCTCCTCGACCCTTCCGTTCGTCCTGCGCGACCTGCTCGACAAGCCGGACAAGAGGCACGGCATCGCGCTCGCCTTCGGCCCGGGCCTCGCCGCCGAAGGTTTCCACTTCCGCCGCCCATGAGGTCGCTCCGCGTCCGGGCCCGCGACGCGGAGCAGATGGACGACCCCGCCATCGCGCCCGACGTCTACGACACCGTCTTGCACGGCCTCGGCCGGGTGAACCGCTGGACGTTCGCCGCACGTCCCACCCTGTCCTTCCTCGCCCGCGCGACTCCCGGCATGCGCCGCTTCCGCCTCCTCGATGTGGGGTTCGGCGACGGCGGCATGCTCCGGGTGATCGGGCGATGGGCGCGGCGGCGGCGGATCGAGGCGGAGCTGATCGGCGTCGACCTCAATCCGAAGAGCGCCCCGGCCGCCACGGAGATGACGCCGCCCGACCTCCCTATCGACTTCCGCACCGGCGACTATCGCGAAGTAGGCGACGTCGATTTCGTGATCAGCAGCCTCGTCGCCCACCACATGAGCGACGGGGAGCTGCGCAACTTCCTCCGCTTCATGGAAGGCCAGGCGTGGCGCGGCTGGCTGGTGAACGACCTCCACCGCCACGCCTTCTCCTACCACGGCTTCCCGGTGCTCGCCCGGCTGCTGCGCGTGCACCGCATCGTGCGCGAGGACGGCCGCCTGTCGATCGCCCGCTCCTTCCGCCCGGCCGAATGGCGCGCCATCCTCGCCGATGCGGGCATCGCACCGGACGTCGCGCGGGTCGTCCGCTACTTTCCCTTCCGCCTGTGCGTCGAACGGCTGCGCTGATCGTCGGCGGCGGACCCGCCGGATCGGCGGCCGCCATCGCCCTCGCCCGCGGCGGGCTGCGGCCGCTGCTGGTCGAGCGCACCGCCGAGCCGCACGACGTGGTCTGCGGCGGCTTCCTCGGCTGGGACGCGCTGGCGGCGCTGGAGAGACTCGGGATCGATGCGCCGAGCCTGGGAGCCCCGCCCATCGGCCGGCTTCGGCTCGCTTCGGCCCGCGACACCCTGGAAGCCCCGCTCCCCGGTGCCGCCGCCGGCCTCTCCCGCCGCACGCTCGACGAGGCGCTTCTCCGCCAGGCAGCCGGAGCCGGCGTGGAGGTGGTACGGGGGCGTGCCGCCCGCGCCGCCGACCCGTCCCGGCGCACCGTTCGGTTCGAGGACGGCGAATATCGCGCGGACGCCCTACTGCTTGCGACCGGAAAGCACGAGTTGCGGGGCGCCGCCCGGGCCGTGGACCTGGCCGGCCGGCCGATCGGCCTGCGCACCGCCCTTCCCGCCAGCGCAGCGCGTGCCCGAGCGCTCGACGGGGCCATCGAGCTCCACCTGTTCGACGGCGGCTATGCCGGCCTTCTCCTGCAGGAGGACGGCACCGCCAACCTCTGCCTCTCGGTTTCGGCGCGACGCTTCAAGGCGGCGGGCGGGATCGGCCGGCTGCTGGAGCAGCTCACGGGCGAGCTCCCGCTGCTCCGGGACCGGGTCGAAGACGCGCTTCCGGGCGCCGCCTGGAGCGCCGTCTCTGGTGTTCCCTATGGCTGGAGCACGAACGGCACGGCCGATGGCTGCTACCGGCTTGGGGACCAGGCGGCTGTGATCGCCTCGCTCGCCGGCGACGGCATCGGTATCGCGCTGGAGAGCGGCCGGCACGCCGCCGCCGCCATCCTCGCAGGCACCCCCGCCCCAGCTTACCAGGCCGGGTTCGCGAAGCGCGCAGCGCGGCCGGTAGGCGTGGCGGAGGCGCTTCGCTGGAGCGCCGAGCGCCCGCTCCCGCGGGCTACGCTGATGCGCCTGCTCGGCTGGTTCCCGGGCGTCGCCCGCGGCGCGGCGCGGCTCACCCGCATCGGAGCCGCCTGAGCGGCCTCAATATTGCTTGCGGTAGCGGACGTTGAGGCTGGAATTCCCTTGGGTGCCCGCCTGGAACAGCGCACTCAGCGCCCTCGACAGCGCGACCTCGAGCTGCGTCGCGGTGAAGCCGCGCGCGTCGGTGATGATCTCCATGTAGATCTTGTTGCTGATGTAGAAGCCCGCCGCGATCGCGGTGCCGCGGCCGGTCGCCTCGTCGGCGCCGAGCACGCGCAGCCGCGAGAAGCCGGTCGCCGAGCGCAGCTTGCCGAGCGGATTGAGGCCGCCCCCTCCGCCGCGAAGCGCGTTGAGCGAGGAGGCGATCTGCACGGCCTGGAGCGCGGAAATCTCGTTCACCGAGCCGCCGAACAGGATGCGGGCCATGATCTCGTCCTGGGGCAGGCCGGGATTCGAGGTGAAGGCGATCTGCGGGTTCAAGGCGCTGCCGCTGACATTGATGTTGACGGTCACGTCCTTGATGTCCGCGCTGGCGACGAGGTCGATCCGCGGGTTCGGGGGCCGGGCGCCGGTGAAGGCGATGTGGCCGCGGGTGACGTCGAAGCGCTGGCCGCTGAAGCTGTATGTACCTCGGATTAGATCGGCCTCTCCGACCAGCGCCGGCGTCGCGGTCGTCCCCTGCACGCGCAGGTCCGCCGACCATTCCGATTCCAGGCCCATGCCGCCGACGAAGACCTCGTTCTCCGCGCGCAAGCGAAGGTCGAGCTTCCAGATGCTCGGCGCGGCGTCGGCGCTTTGTGCGGCGCGGCCGGGCGGGGGCAGCGCCTCGCCCTTGCGGCGCACGCCGGCCAGTTCGATGACCTGCGCGGCGCCCTGGCGCACGATCTCGTAGCGCACCTCCGGCAGTTGCAGGTCGCCGCTGATCAGCGCTCCGCTGGCGCGGCTGTTGGTAATCGCCACATCGCCCGTCACGGTGGCGCCCAGATTGTCGCTCCGCGCCAGCTGCGCGTGATTGAGCGTCAGGCGGATGTCCATCGGGTAGCCGGACGCCGCCGCGAATCCGACGGTGCCGCGGCCGGCGATCGTGCCTTCGCCGGCGCGGCCGGAGAGCTGGGTGATCTCCAGCGTCGAGCTGGTGAAGCGGCCCGCGAGCGCAAGATTTGTGATGCGGGTGCCGTAGGTCTCATCGACGAAGGTGAGATTATTGGCGCGGATGACGCCGGTGAGCTGCGGCGACTGCACCCGTCCGGTGAAATCGGCAGCGATGCCCACCTGCCCGGAGAGCTGCTGGTTGGCGATGCCGGTCAGCGACCACAGCACTTCGGCCGGACCGTTGTAGCGGACGCCGCCACCGAGCGGCGAGGCGAGCAGGCGCGTCGTCCAGCTTCCCGCCGCCGGCGAGAGCGGCTGCAGCCGCAGCTGTGCGCGGCCGATCAGATTGCCGGCGCGGCGAATGGCGGCGTTGAGCGAGCCGCCCTGCGGGGCGAGCGAGCCCTCGACGGTGAGGTCCACCGGCGGCGAGCGGGTGGCGATGCCGGTGCGGCTGAACCCGGCGATGGTGAGGTGCGCGTCCGCCTGCGGGAAGGAGGTGCCGGAGGGCTGCGCGAAGTCGATGCTGCCGCTCGCCCGCCCGGAAAGGCCCATGCCGGGCGAGAAGGCGTTCAGGATCGAGATGTCGAAATCGCGCAGGCGGGACTGGACGACCGTGCCCCCCGCGCCGCCGAAACGGCCGGCGAGGAGCACATTGCCCTGCGGCAGGACGAGCTGCGCCGGCGAAAGCTGCCAGCCGCCGCCGGGGATCGGGCGCACCTCGGCCGGGCGCGCGAGGCGGAACGGGATGCCGTTGACCTCGCCCTGCGCGGCGGCGCGGATCAGGTCCGGCGCCAGCGCCACGTTCGCGCCGACGCGGAACGGCACGCCGCTGGTCCCTTCGGCGAAGATCTGGGCCATGCCGCGGCCGCCCTGGTAATTGGCCCGCGCCCGCGCCCGGGCGAGGAAGAAGTCGCGGCTGCGCACGCCCGCGAGCTGGACGTCGCCCACCACCTGCGGCGCGCTGGGATAGAGGATCACCGAGGCCTCGATGATGCCGCGCTGGATCAGGATCGGCGATTCGCCCGGGATCGTGGCGCCGTTCGCCCGCGCGCTGACGTCGGCGCGCTGGTAGGCGCCGGCGGCGGCAAGGCGTATCGTCCCGTCGATCCCCTGTCCGGTGACCGTCAGCGCGCCCGCGAAAGGCCCTGCCGGCGTCTGCGTCAGCCGCCCGGCGAAGGTCATGCCGGCGAACAGCAGGCGGCGGATCTCGAGCGTCATCGGGCCGCGGCCCGAAAGCACGGTCAGGTCCGCGGAGAAGGGTCCGTATTTCGACTGGCCGGTCGCGACGATCGCATAGCCGTTCGCGGTCGCCCGAATGGTGGCGCTGACGTCGCGCAGCCCGATTCCGAACCCGGGACTGGCCGCGCGCAATTGCACCTGCGGCCGGTCGACGGTGCCGGTGACGATCACCGCCAGGGCGCCGTATTGCCGCGAGACGGCGGTGGTGCGGAAGTTGATCCGCCCGTCCGGCGACCAGGTGCCGCTGCCCGAGGTGATCCGGAGCCCGGGCGAATTGAGGCGTATGTCGGCGAGGGTCACTGCTCCGCCGGGACTCATCCGCACCTGGGCTGAGGCGGTGGCGTTGCCGCCGAGAAAGTTGCGGGCGGACGCATTCTCGATCTGCCGGGTGCGGATCGCGACGCGGCCGCTGAGGCCGAAGCCGTTGGCGGCGCTGACCACGTCCATGTCGGTGCTGATGTCGAGAATGCCGACGCCCTGCAGCCGGTAATTGTTGACCGTCCCCTGGATACCGGCGCGGTACTGCCCGCGCGCCATGTCCGCCGCCGCGACGATGGTCGCGTTGAGGCGGTCCGAGCGGACCCGCAGATTGTCCGACACCACCCGGGTGCCGCTGAAGAAGAGGGTGCCGTCGAGCCGCACGTTGGTGAGGAGGCCGCCGATCGACGGATCGAGGCCGCTGATGCTCCGCGCCGTCGCGGAGATCGGCACCACGGTCCGGTCCTCGCCGATCCGGGCACGGCCGCGGCTGCGCAGGCCGTGGACGACGGTGCCATTGAACCCGAGCGCCCCGGCACGCACATCATAGGCGATGACGGGCGCCGTGAAGGCGCCGTTGAGCACCGCCGCGATCTGGAGGTCACGCGCGGTGAGGTTCGGCGCGATCGCCCCCGGCTCGATCAGGCGGACGGCGAGCTTCAGGTCGTTGAAGCGGTTCTCGCCGAGGTCTACCAAACCCTCCGCGCCGACCGAGATCGCCCGCGACGTCAGGCGCAGGCGCATGTCCGCGCGCCGCTGGTCGAGCTTCGTCACCAGGTTGACCTGCGCGAAGGGCGAGAGCAGCCGCTTCGCCGCCCCTTCGGCGAGCATCAGGCCTGGGTTGACGGGCCCGGACATGGAGATGGTGCCGTCGCGGGCGCCGATCGCGACGTTGGCGAAATTCTGCCCGCCCAGCGTGGCGCGGGCGCGGCCGTCCCATTTCTGCCAGCTGCCGGCGCCGCGCAGATCGGCGACGAGCGACTGCTTGAGACCGGCCGCCCCGGCGACGAACCCGCCCGCCGGCGCATCGACGTGGAGCCCCAGGTCGAGCCTGTTCTGGTCCGGCACCGCGTCGAGCCGGAGGACCAGCTTGTCCCCACCGGGAATTCCGGGCCCCGAGATCGCGCCGGCGTTGAGCGCCACCTGCGCCCGCCCGTCGGCAATCTTGGCGCTGCCGTTGAGGGTGAGGAGGTGCCGGTAGCCGGTGACCACCGGATCGACGTAGATTCGGCCGACCTCGAGCCGCCCGATGTCGATGTCGATGTCGGGCAGCATCGGCGCGTTCGGGTCGCCCGGCTTCAGCTCCGGCAGCCGGTAGAGCCGCGCCTGCGGGATCGTCAGCGCCTTGATGTCGATGTGGTTCTGGAAATAGGAGAAGGGGCTCCAGTCGACCTCCGCCTCGTTCGCGGCGAAGAACAGGCCCTTCGGATCTTTGAGCTTCAGGTCGTGGATCTTGAGCTTGCCGAACAGCGAGCCCTCGATCCGCCCGACGTCGATGTCGAGCCCCGATGCGGTCTCGAGATTGTTGATCTGCTGGACGACGTAGCGGCGGCCGAGGTCGCTGTTCAGCCACAGGAAGAAGGCGCCGATCAGCACGACGATCGCCAGAACGGCGATGCCTGACCACTTCGCGGCGGTGCGCGCGCGATGACGTCCGCGCGGGACGTGCGCGCCGGCTGCGGCGGCGTCGCTTGCCATCAGAAGGCCTGCCCGATCGAGACGTAGACGGCGAAGCGCGATTCGCCCCGGCGCCGGCCGAGCGGCATCGCGATGTCGGCGCGAAGCGGCCCGAAATTGGTATAGAGCCGCCCGCCGACCCCAACGCCGAAGCGCATGTCGTTCATCCGCGGCGTCTGGCTCTCATAGACCTGGCCGGCGTCGACGAAGCCGACCACGCCGTAATTGCCGAACCGGTAGCGCGCCTCCAGCGCGAATTCGGCAAGGCTGCGGCCGCCGGTCGGGATCAGAATCGTCGGATCGTCCTTCTCGTCGGGGTCTTCCGGATCGAATTTCGGGTTCGCCACCTCGATGCGCGGCCCCAGTTCCTGGTAGCCGAAGCCGCGAACCGAGCCGCCGCCGCCGGCGAAGAGGCGCCGCGAGGGCGCGAGCTCGTTCAGCTCCGCCCCGTAGATCGAGCCGAGCCGCGCCCGGCCCGCAAGGGTGATGCTGTCGGTGGCGGGGAAGTAGGCGCTGCCTTCGATGATGTTGCGGATATAGGGCTGGGCGGGCTCCCGCAGCGAGGTTTCGGGGTTGGTGCGGCCGAGGAGGCGGAAGCCCTTGGTCGGATCGAGCAGGCTGTTCGAGCGGTCGTAGCCGAGCTGGGCGGTGAGGCCGGCGAGGAAGAAGGTATCGCTGAGCGTGAGCCTGGGTCGTCCGACCTGCGCCTCGTTGGTCGCGATCACCTCGGCGCCGTAGGCCCAGGTCCAGCGCTTCTGCCAGATCGGTGTCGATTCGCGGGAGATCAGGCCGAACAGGCGCGCCGTATAGCCCTGGAACGCGAGGACGTCGCGCCGGCCGGCCTCCGCCTGGATCAGGATGGTGCGGTCGCGCTTGCCGGCATTCTGCTTGCGGAAGGCGGCGCGCACCCCCTGCTCCAGCGTCCCCGCGACGGCGCTCAGGCGGAGCGAGCCTTCCGGCGGGAACAGATTGCGGTGCTCCCAGGAACCCTCGGCGCGGAAGCCCTCCCCGGTGGCATAGCCCGCGCTACCGGCGAGCACCCGCGCCGGGCCGGCATCCTGGCGGACGCGGATGTTGACATATTCCGATCCGTCCTCGGCCAGTGCCCCGGTCCGGACCGGTTCGGCGGCGACGGTCGTGAACAGGCCGGTGGCGATCATCGCCTCGCGCAGGTCGTCGACCTTGCGGCTGTCGTAGAGCTCGCCGCGCTTGAAGCGCGAGAGGACGCCGACATGCTTGGCATCGAAGGCGAGGTCGCCCTCGGTGGTGAAGCCGGCGAAGCGCGAGCGCGGCCCCGAATCGAGCGGCAGCGTGTAATCGCCGACCTGCGTCGCCGGATCGAGGAGAATGTCGCGCACGCCGACGTCGACGAACGGATAGCCCTGCTGCGGGAGCCGGAGGCGCACGTTCGCTTCCGCGGCTTCGACTTCGGGAGCGACGATCGGCTCTCCAGTCTTGAGCGGCAGCGCCTCGCGCGCGAGGGCGGTCGGCTCGGGCGCGGCGCCCTCGATGGCGATCGCGCCGAGTTTGTAGCGCGGGCCCGGAACTGCGGAGAGGACGACGCGCATCGCGCCGGGCTGGTCGGGAAGCTGCTCGATCGTCGAGAGCGCGGTGGCGTCGTAATAGCCTTCGGAGCGGAGCAGACGCACGGCGAGGAGCTCATCCTCCCGCGCGCGCGCCGCGACCTGCGCCCCATTCGTCGCTTCGCCGTCGGCGTCCTCGAGCGCGGAGAGGTCTCGAAACCGGTCTTCCAGCTCGACCTGCTCGAGGCCCTCCACCACCAACGTATAGCGAACCGGCTCCGGCGCGGCGGGATCCACCGCGTCGGGATCGGTGGGCGGAGCGGTGGTGACGTCGAAGGTGCCGAGCGGGGGCAGGGGCTCCGCCAGCGCGGGATCGCGCACCGTGGCGTCGGGGATCAGCTCGCCGGTCGGCGTGGTTGGAGGCGCCGGCTTCACCTCGAAATCCTCCAGCGGCTCGAGCGGCGCGTTGATGTCCGGATTGAGCGCCGGCAGGGCCTGCTCGAACTGCGCATCGGGGACGATCGGCGCGCTCGGATCGGCCGCGGCCGCGGGGCCCGCGGGAGCGGCTGTCTGCGCGTCGGCTGCGTCGGCTGCGTCGGCCGGCTGTTGAGCATTGGCCGCCGAAGCGAGCGTGAGGGCGCCGCCGGCAACCGCTGCGAGTAGTCTACCGGCGTTCCTCAAATGGCGTCGCTCCCGAAACGAACGGCACTTACGCCAAAAAGCCACGCCATTGGAAGACCTTGCGCTGCGCAACCACGACGGATTCCCCTGCGGGCGGTGCGCCGCTGCAACAGCTTTTGGATTCGATTGCAACAGGCCGGTCGCTGCGCCAGTGAAACGCCATGGCGAACCCTCCTTCCCAAGCGCTGCTGGACGCGCTGGAGCAGCGGCTCGGGCCGCGCGGTTTCACCCGCGAGGCGGCGGCGATGGAGCCGTGGATGACCGACTGGCGGCGGCGCTATCATGGCCGCGCGGCGGCGCTGCTGTCGCCGGCGTCGGTGGAGGAGGTGCAGGCGGTCGTCTCGCTCTGCGCGCGCGAGGGCGTCCCGCTCGTCCCGCAGGGCGGCAACACCTCGATGGTGGGCGGCGCGACCCCGGACCGGGACGGCACGTCGCTCCTTCTGTCGCTGCGGCGGATGAACGCGATCCGCTCCGCCTCGGCCGAGGAGAATGCGCTGGTCGCCGAGGCCGGCGTCATCCTCACCCATGTTCACGAGGCGGCGGAGGCGATCGGCCGTCGGTTCCCGCTGTCGCTGGGCGCGAAGGGATCGGCCACCATCGGAGGGCTGGTCTCGACCAATGCCGGGGGCACGCAGGTGCTTCGCTTCGGGCCGATGCGCTCGCTCGTCCTGGGGCTGGAAGCGGTGCTGCCGGACGGTTCCCGCGTCGATGCGCTTTCGGCGCTGCGCAAGGACAATCGCGGGTACGACCTGAAGCAGCTGATGATCGGGGCGGAAGGGACACTCGGGATCGTCACCGCCGCCAGCCTGCGGCTGGTGCCCGGCGTCGGATCAAAGGCGACGGCGTGGGTCGGCATCGGCTCCCCGGCCGACGCCCTGCCGCTGCTCCGCCGCGCCGAGGACCGGCTCGGCGAGGGTGTCGAGACGTTCGAGATCGTGCCCGACGACGTGCTCCGGCTGGTGCTCGAGCATATCCCCGGCACCCGCGACCCGCTTGCGGAGCCGCACGCCTGGAACGTGCTGATCGAGGTGACCGGCCGCCCCGGCGGCGCGCCGGCCTCGGAGGGCCTCGAGGCGTTTCTCGCCGAAGAGCTCGAGCAGGGACGGGTCGAGGACGCGTTCATCGCCGCCAGCGAGGCGCAGGCGGAATCGCTGTGGCGGCTGCGGGATTCGATCGCCGAGGCCGAGCGGCACAGCGGTCCCTCGGTCAAGCACGACATCTCGGTGCCGGTCTCGCGTCTCCCCGCCTTTGTGGTCGAGGCGAGCGAGGCGCTCCCGCGCCGCTTTCCGGGGACGACGATCATCGCCTTCGGCCACCTCGGGGACGGCAACCTGCACTTCAACGTCCAGGCGCCGCCGGGAGAGGACGGCGCGCGGTGGCTGCGCGAGACAGGGCCGGACGCCACTCGGATGGTCCACGATCTGGTGACGGCGGGGGGCGGGTCGATCTCCGCCGAGCACGGCATCGGCCAGGCCCGGCTCGACGAGCTGCAGCGTACGCTCGACCCGACGCGCCTGGCGGCGCAGCGGGCGATCAAGGCGGCGCTCGATCCCGCCGGCATCATGAACCCGGGAAAGCTGCTCGGCGCCTGACCGGCGCTCGCCTCAGCCTTTGCGCGGCCGGGAGAGCGGCCGGACGGCACCCGTCGGGCTCGCGGCCCCGCCGTTGAACTTCTCGCCCACCGCCGCCGTCGCAGACTCGTAGACGACCTCGAAGTGCGCGCCGCCGCCCGCGGGAAGGTCGGTCCGGTAGGTGTTGCGGTCCATGCGGGCGACGTTTGCGTAGACGGCGGGGAGGGCGCCGGCGCGGTGATGCGCCTCTTTCGGCAGGACCATTTCGTTGCTTCTAACGGTGGCGTTGGCGTTGTCGAGGAAGATAAGCCAGCTGCCGCCGCCCCGCGGCTTCGGGCTTCGGTGCTGGGCGATGAACCGGTTGCCTTCGACGACGGGCGATCCGCCGTTGGCGCGCAGCGCGAAGATGTAGCGGTGCGCCGCCGGATTGCGCCCGTAGACGGTGTTGGAGGCGAAGCGGGGGCTCGCATTGCCCAGCTTGTTCCAGCAGAGATACGCCGTCTTGTCGCGCATCTGCAGCGTGCAACCGACCACCTGGCCGCCCGGAACGTCGAAGATGAAGCCGTCGGTGCCGCCGGTTTCACCGTCATGGCATTCGATCTGGCAGTTTTCGAGCCGGACGTTTTCCATCCAGTAATGGCCGCGCTGGAACTTGCTGGCGAGAAAGGCCGGGCCGTAGCTGCCGACCATCCGGCAGCGGCGGAAGGTGATGTCGCCGGTGAGCACGTCGAGCCGGTCGTTCTCGGTCGGCGAATTGTCCGGCTCCACATCGACTCCGGAGGCAGGCGAGTGCGCACCGTAGCGGCTCATCGTCCCCTTCGAGTCGACGAAGCCGGAATAGGAGAATTCGCAATCCTCGAAGAGGCCGCCGCGCAGGGAGGTGATGGTGGTGCCCTGGCGGGCATTGTAGAGGAAGCGGGACTTTACCACCGTGACGTTGCGGCAGACCCGCCGCCGCCGCGCCGCGTCGCGCGCCGCGCTCTCCCGGATGACGAGGCCGTCGGCGGCGAAATGGTGGGCGAAGATATTCTCGACCCGCACATCGAAGCAGCTGCGAAGGCTGAGCCCGCACATCACGCCGGATTCGACGAGCTTCGGCGTGCGTGTCGTGTCGCCGACATTGCCGTCGAGTTCGAGGTTGCGGACGGTGACGTTGCGGCTGTTCTCGATATGGAGCCCGGCAAGGCCGCGGATCTTGGGGCTGGTGCGGGCGAAGCGGCCCTCGACGCTGATCTTCGCGCCATTGCCTTCGACCACCAGTGGGTCGCAGCCGTCGAAGGCGAGATCGACGACGCCGTTGCCGGGGGCGACGAAGCGCCCGATTCGGTAGGTCCGTCCCGCGCCCAGGAGGACGGTGCCCCCGCCGGCGGCATTCACCGCCTTCACCAGCCGCGCGAAAGCGTCGTAATCGTCGGAACGGCCGTCGCCCCTGGCGCCGAACTGCTCCGGCGTGAAGGTCTGGCCGGCCGCCGCGCGCGCGCAGCCGGAGAAAGTCCCCGCCGTCGCCGCGCCAGCGACCGCGCCGAGGAAGGTTCGTCTGGAGAAATCGGGCTTGGTCATCCGGCGGCTGTAGCGGGGCCGACTTTCCTGCAACATGAACGGCCGCCGGCCGTCGGCGGGAGGGGCGATGCGGTGGGTCGTTGCCTTGGGCGCACGACCCACCGCACCGGTACGTCAGAGGACGAAGTCGCTCGCCACCGGCGTCAGCGTGCCCACCACCTCGATGCGGAGGTCGGCCACCTTGTCGCCGTTGACGTCCGCTTCGACGAAGATGCTGCCGGTGCCGGCGCTGTAGCGCAGCTCGCCGGCCGCGCCCGAAAAGGCGCCGGCGCCGATGAAGGTGAACTTCTCGTTCGCCGTGCTTCCGCTGATCGCATCGACCGCGCTGAGGTCGATGACGTCTGCACCCTTGACGAAGTCGTAGATGACGTCGGCATTGGCACCGCCGCTGTCCTGCACCGACTCGAAGCGGAACACGTCGCCGTCGGCGCCGCCCCACATCTTGTCGTAGCCGGAGCCGCCGACGAGCGTGTCCTTGCCGCCGCCGCCGGTCAGGCGGTCGTTGCCCTCATTGCCCCACAGCATGTTGGCGGCGGCATTGCCGGTGAAGATGTCCCGATCGGCGCCGCCGGCGAGGTTCTCGATGGCGGTGAGCGTGTCGGTCCCCGCCGCCCCGGTGTTCTGGGCGGAGGTCAGCGTCAGGTTCACGGTGACGAGGCCGGATGCGCGGGCATAGCCGGCCGTGTCGATGCCGATGCCGCCCTCGATCCTGTCGTTGCCGAGGCCGCCGATCAGGATGTCGTCGCCCGCGAAGCCGTACAGGTAGTCGTCCCCGGCCGCGCCGCCGAGCAGGTTCGCGCCGCCGGTGCCTTTGATGACGTCGTTGCCGCTGCCGCCGATCGCGTTCTCGATCGAGATGAGGGTGTCGGTCCCCGCTCCCTTCGTGCCTTGCGCCGCGACTAGCGACAGGTCGAGCCGCAGCCCGGCGGTGACGCCGTCGTAACTGACGGTGTCGTTGCCGCCGCGGCCGTCGATCTTGTCGTTGCCGAGGCCGCCGTTCAGCACGTTGGCGGCGTCGTTGCCGGTCAGCGTGTCGTTGCCCGAGCCGCTGCGCGCATTCTCGATGGTGACGCCGTTCGCCACCGTGAAGCCGCCGTGGATGCCCCACGCGTAGGAGATCCAGCCGCCGCCGCCATTTTCGTACTTCAGCGTCGCGGGGCGAAGGTCAATGACGGTGTCCCTGGCCCCCGCATAGACGATCTGGTCGGTTCCGCCGGCGTCCCAGATCGAGGTGTAGGACGTCGCCTCGCGGGTGATGTTGCCGTTGGCGTCGAACTGCGTGGCGCTGTTGTCGTCGCGCATGACATAGGTGTTGTCGCCGGTCGCCCATTCCTCGTTGACGCCGTATTTATCCTGGATGACGGCGACATCCATGGCCATCAGGCCGCCGATGAAGCCGTATCCGGCGCCTGAATCCGGCTGGCCGTAGGGCGACTTCTCCCAGCCGAAATTGTAGGACATCATCGTATAGACGCCCTGGTTGAGGTCGAAATCGCCATAGGTGTAATCGAGCGGCTCCGGCTCCTCGACGCCGCGCATGATGCTCGAACGGCCGTCGCCCACGTCGTGCGGGTGGGACATGCCGTGGCCATGGCCGAGCTCGTGGATCAGCGTGCTGAAATAGAGACCGCCGGGGGCGAGGCCTTCCGGGGTCCAGCGATAGTCGCCCGAGTTGAACTCCGTCTGGCCCTCATTGGCGGTATCGGGCGGGCTCATCCGGCCGAGGAGGCTCGGCGTCTCGATCCCGGGCGTCCCCTGGTAGGTGATGACCTTGATGTCCGCCGCGTAGCGGTCCTCCGTCTCGATGTAGACGATGTCGGCGACCTGCTCATATTTGTCGAGCGCCATCTCGAAGGCGTTCTTCTCCCACTCCTGCATGCCCTTCGCGACCATCGTGGTGGTCAGCCCCTGCGGGTCTGCAGCCTCGTCGACGAACACCTCGCCTTCACGGGCGAAGTAATAATAGATGACGTTCTTGCCGCCGAGCTTGCTTTCGACCTCGTTGCCGGTCGGGCGCGGCCCTTCGGCCCCGTCCGGGTTGCGCGACGAGCCGTCGAACTGGGTGCCCCAGTCGATCGAGTGGAGCGGGCTCGAATCGAGCGTCGGCATGCCGGTCTCGTCGCGCTCCGTCTTCGGGTCGTCCGTCGTCTCGTAGCGGATGGGGTAGTAGTCCGGCTCGCGTGTGGAGATGCGCGCGAACACCTCGTAGTCGCCGACATAGTCGCCGGTGGTCGTGGCCGGATTGATGTCCTGGTCGCTGAGGCCGACGGGGTCGCGCGTGTCCCACGCCCGCGCGTTGATGTAATAGGTGCCGCTCGTCTCCGGCGTGAAGAGGAGCAGCGCGTCGTCGGAGACGTTGTTGTCGGGCCCGCCGCTGTCGTCCGAGCGCAGCAAGTGCCCGCTCGAGTCGTAGAGCTCGACGAGCGGGTCGCGGAGCGGAACCCCCGACGGCCCGTTGCGGGTGCCGTACTCGCCGATCTCGTAGGTCACCCCGCCGACCAGCTCCACCCGGAACCAATCCTGGTCGCCCGGCGTGTTGATCGTCGAGGTGTAGCGCGGGCCGCCGACGGTGATCGTCACCGGGGTCGATGCGTCATTGGGGATGCCGTCGACGAGCAGTCCCGCCGCCGCCAGCTGCGTCGGCGTCGGGCCAGGAAGCTCGGACTTCTCGCCGACGCCGTCGGCCGGGAAGTTGAAGAAGGCTGCGTCGGCTGCGGCCGCGCCGGACCACATCGCGGTGCCGTCAGCGGTGGAGCCCCAGATCCCGTTGGCCGCACGGCCATAGCCAAACAAACTCATCCCCATTCTCCTCTAGATCATCGAACGGGCACAGGCAGGGGCGCACCGTCGCCGCAATACGACGCGGCGTGTGCGCGCCCTTTCAAGCGCTCATTCTCTCGATTGTTTTCTGGATACGCTTGGGCCGGAGGATCCGGCCGGGACACGCGAAGCGGAATGCATCTTCAGGGGACCGGCAGGTCGCCGCGTGCTCAAACCCCAAGTGCCGCCCCCCACGAAAATAGATGATGAAGATGCTGTTAAGGTTGCAGTAAACGCACGCACCCCGGCCGGGTTCCGCCTGCGCGCGCCGCCCGCATCGCGGGGCTTCAGGCGAGCGGCGGCCGGTCCGGGACGGGGGCGTGGAAGACGTGGCCGGCGAGGGTCACCGACGGCCCCGGATAGCCGGGATAGGTCATCGCCCGGACGCGCCGGCGGATCTCCTCGTCGGGCATGTCGGCCCGGATTTCGCGAAGCGCGTTCATGTCGCGGCGCGTGTAGGGCCGCCTGCTCCAGTGGCTGGCCGAGGCCGGCAGCTTCTGCCCGCTGGCGATGCCACAGCAGATGTCGTGGAACATCGAGACCATCGTCACCATCGTGCGCAGCTTCAGCGTCTCGACCGTGTCGCTCGCGAAGAGCGGGAAGCGGCGCTCCTCGATCACCGCCCCGGTGTCGACCTTGGCGAGCATGTGGTGGCAGACCGCGCCGAATTCCGCCGCATCGTCGTAGAGCGCGAAATTGTAGCAGCCGATCCCCGGATAATCGATCGAGGCCGGGTGGAAGTTGATCGACGTCCCGGCCCGCTCGAGCACCGGCCCGGGAACGATCCAGGGCGACAGGAAGGAGAGCAGGAAGGCCGGCCGGCCGTTCGCCACTTCCTCGGGAAGCGGATCGCCGACGGTGCCGAGGAAGGTCGCCAGCCGATCGCCGAAGATCGCCTCCGCGATCGCGCGCGCGTCCTGGCTGAACCGCTCTTTCTTGGCGAGAAGGATGATTTCGGCTGTCATGGACCGGGCCTTACAAGAAGGGGAAAGGGGCGCAAGAGGCGGCCGCGGAGCCGAGGACGGGTCAGGCCGCCGCGGCGGCGGCCTCCGCGGCCTTTCGGCGGAAGGCGCGCCGGAACAGGGTGACGTTGATCGCGATCCAGGTCGACAGGAAGATCACCTCGCCGATGCCGGCGCCCTCGATCCCCCACATCCACATCGGGACGGTGAAGGTCGCCGCCCACACCGCGGCGGCGGCAAAGGCGCCGAGCGTATAGGCCCGCATCCCCGCATAGAGGATGACCAGCGAGGAGAGGGCCGGCATGCAGATGTAGAGGCAGCAGGCGATGCCGAGCTCGACGAGCGGCCAGAAGGCGCGCTCGTAGCCGGGACCGGCAATGACCCGGATGCCGAGATGGCCGAGGACGAGGATGCCGCCGAGCGTCAGGACCGCGACCGGGATGGTGTAGAGCAGCACCCGCCGCAGGACCGCCATCACCTTCGCGTGCTCCGCCCGCGCCACCAGCTTGGAAAGATCCGGGAACAGCGCCTGGCGAAGCATGTCCGCCACGTCCCGGATCGGCGCCACGATGCGCTGCGCGACCGCATAGAAGCCGGCCCCGGCGGGGCCGAGCAGCGCGCCGACCACCAAAGTGGTGCCGTCGCGCCGGGTGACGTTGAGCGTCCCCGTCAGCCACGACCCGCCCGAAAAGGCGACGAAGCGGCGGGCGACGAGCTTCATCTCCTGCGCCGAGGCGAGCCTCAATGAACCGGTCTCGGCCCGGAACAGCAGCAGCGCGGCCCCGATGCGGATCAGGTTTCCCGCGATCAGGATCGCCCCGTAGGAATAGACGTAGGCGACGAAAGGGGCATGGATTGCGTAGAGCACGGCCGCCGCCGCGAGCTTGGCCGCACCTTCCGCGACGGCGATCGAGGTCTGCCAGTTGAACTTGTTGAGCAGGCGCATCAGCCCGATCGGCGCTCCCGGCAGCTGCAGGAACAGCGCCGCGGTGTAGAAAGCCGCCGCCGGATAATGTTCGGGAGCGAGGTGGAGGAGGCCGCCGAAGCCGAACAGCAGGATGAGGCCCGCCGTCCCCGCGGCGAGCGCCGATCCGGCGTCGAACAGCATCGCGAAGCTGACGATCGCCCTGACGCCGATCGCATCGCCCCGCTCGTGCGCCTCGGCGCCGAAGCGGATCAGCCCCTGCCAGGTGTCGAACGAGAAGACGCGGCCGAGGATGATCACGTAGGACTGGATCAGCGCGAGGGACCCCAGCAGCGCCGGATCGAGCGCGCGGGCATTGAGCGCGAGGGTAAGGACGCCGAAGCCGGTCGTCGCCACGCCGCCGGTCAGCAGCACGCCCATGTTGCGCCTGAGGCGCGCGATGACGGATTCGGAGCTCTCGCCCGCGGGTGCCTTCTCGCTCACCGGCGCCCCCTGCCGAGGTCGCGCCCGTCGCTGCACCGGGGCACGATCAGCCGCCGATCGCCGTGACGGCGCCGATGTCTGGGAGGACGCCGTCGAGATCGACCTGACCCGCCTCGGCGGCCTCGAACAGCAGCCTCAGCGGCTCCACGGCTCCCGCGACGAACCTCGCCCCCGCCTGCCGTGCGAGCCAGAATGCGCGGATCACGTCCGGCTCCGGGAACGGCCGTTGCGGGCCGGAGGCATTCAGGAACGCCTCCAGGTAAGCGGGGCGGTGCTCGGCGGTCAGGCCGCGCAGGGTGTTCATCGCGTCCATGAACGCGCCGGCGCCGACGTAGAGCAGCTCATTGTCGATGGCGACCTGCTCCCCGTCCGCCGTCTCGACGATGTTGTCGAGGCTGATGTCGGGATGGTTGACCGTCGGCGAGGCCGCGGCCCGCCAGGCGCGCACCGTGTCGACGGCGGACCCGGCGATGCGGCTGTGCCCGAGGAGGTCGCCCGCGCGCAGGAAGCGCGGCACGATGATCTCCTCCCAATAATCGAACGCGGGGGCGGGCAGGTCCGCGGCGGGAATGGCGTGAAGCGCCGCCTGGTAGCCGGCGAGCGCGCGCAGCGCGTCCCCGTCCAGCCGGCGCTTGGCGAGAGGCGTCCCCTCGATCCACCGCGAAACGACGAAGGCTCCGCTCGTCGCCAGCACCTCGGGGAGGCGTGGTGCCCGCCCGCCGATGCCGCTCACGTGGGCGATGAAGCGGGCATGCGCCGCCGAAGCCGCCTCGTAGATCTTCACGGAACCGCAATCGGCGCTGCCGGCGAGGACGAGGCGATTGGCCTTGTTGAGCGCGTTGCCGCCCTGCGGCGGCTTGACCGCGCGCAGGCCGGAGACCCTCATGCCGCCGATCTCGACCGGGCCGGCGCCCTTGTCCTTGCGAAAGGGCGCCAGAGCCCTCGTCAGGCGCACGTCAGGCTTTGGCCTTGCGCAGGACGTAGATGAAATAGTCGGTGCCGTCGGAACGCTTCTCGACGTGCCGCATCGCCTCCACCGTCACGCCGAGGCGCTTGAAGATCGCATAGACGTCCGCCTTCTGGTGGTAGACCAGCCCCGATTTGCGCGCCCTGGCGGTGGCGTGGCCGAGCGAGCGGCGGACGATCCGCACCAGATCGGTCGGCGTCGGCCGGAAGTCGCCGAGCGGGGTCATGTGACGGATGCCGACTAGGAGCCGGTCGCGCGCGACCCGGGTGAGCTCGCGCAAGCTCACTTCCAGACCGGCCGTATCGACCCAGTTGAGGAAGCGGATGCACATGACGAGGTCGAACGTCGCGTCGGGAAAGGAGATGTTGCGGATGTCGCCGACCCGCAGGTCGACCTCGATACCCAGCTCGCCGGCATGGGCGCGCGCCTCCTCGAGCATGTCGGGGGACACGTCCATGCCGGTGCCCGCGAACCCCTTGGCCTTGTAGAAGGGGAAGAGCCGGCCGGTGCCGACGGGGACGTCGAGGGTGCGCAGGCCGTTCGGGACCGTGTCGAGCAGCGCCTGCAGCGCGATCTGCTCCGCCTGCCACTTGGAATCGGCGACCCGCGTCTCGTTGTAGCGCCGGGCATTCTCGCCCCGGTACTGGGTCGACAAGGTATTGAAATCCATTTCCATCTCCAGTTCGCACGGCGCACGACATCGCGCCGCCCGGGCGGCCTCACGGTCGGAGCCAGCTAGCAGCTAGTCCTGCGGCAGGCAACGGATGTCCGGGCGCCGAGCGGGCCGCCATCGGTCCGCGCGGGCCGCTTGCGGTTGACACCGCAGGCGCGCCTCAGCAGGACACCGCGATGAGCCAAGCGACAGCCTCCGATCCCGGCGCCATCCAGGACGCCCAGTACCAATTCCCCTACCACTACCTGCCGCGGGTGGAGGGGGGGCGGTTCCGCTTCCACGAGGTGCTGAGCTGGGGCCACGAATATCTCGCCTACATGACTCATGTCGCCGACCTGGTGGAGACGCTGGAGTGGAATTCGCTGCTCGACGTCGGCTGCGGCGACGGCAGGCTGGTGGCGATCCTCTCCGAGCGCTTCGGGAACCGGCGCGTGGTCGGGCTCGATTATTCGGAGCGGGCGATCGCGCTCGCCAGGGCGCTGGTGCCGGCGGCGAGCTTCGTCAGCGGCGACGTCACCCGGCCGGACCTGTTCGCGGAACGCTTCGACCTCGCCACCTGCATCGACGTGCTCGAACATATCGAGCCCGGCTTCCTGCCGGAGTTCGTCGCCGGGATGCGCGGCCAGGTGCGGGACGGCGGGCGACTGATCGTCACCGTCCCGAGCACCAACGTGAAGCTCAACAAGAAGCATTACCAGCACTTCACCGACGCCAAGGTGCGCGAGACGCTCGCGCCGGCGTTCGAGGTCCAGGACTGCTATTACATCAACGGGGATTCGCGGCCGCTCCAGGCGATGCGGATGGCGCTGACCAACCGGCTCTACACCGTCACCCACCCGGCGCTGCTGACCGCCTTCTACCGCTTCTACGTGCGCGGCTTCCTGAGGAGCGACCCGAAGCGCGGCGCCCGCGTCCTCGCCATCTGCCGCGCCGTCTGAGCCTTTCCGCCCCCACCATGCGCAAGATCGCCTACGTCACCAGCTCGCGCATCCCTTCGCGCGCGGCGAATACCGTCCATGTCGTCAACATGTGCGCGGCCTTCGCCGAGGCGGGAGCCAAGGTGACGCTGTTCGCGCGCGGCACACCGGGGCCGGCGCGGCCGATCCTCGACGATTTCGGCGTGACGGCGGAGTTCGAGCTCGATCTCTATCCCGTGCGGCGGCCGCCGATGCTCGACCGGCTGATCTTCCTGCGCCACCTGCGCTCGCGGCTGGCGTCCGGCGGCTACGATTTCGCCTACGGCCGCAGCCCCTCGGCGCTGCTCGCCGGCGTGCCCGGCAAGGTGCCCTTCGCCTACGACCTCCATTTCTTCCCGCTGAGCCGCGCGCAGCTGCAGCTCGAGGCGATGCTGTTCAAGCGCCGCAACTTCCTGTTCGCGACCGCGATCACCCGCGCGCTGGTCGACAAATACGAGCAGACCTTCCCGCACCTGCGCGGCCGCATCCTCCTCGCGCCGTGCGCGGCGACGCCCGCGCGCGAGCTCGCTCCCCCCCCGGCCGGGGAGCCGCCGCAGCGGCCGCTGCGGGT
>DASVVY010000041.1:0-11684 GCA_036386335.1 Allosphingosinicella sp.
GCGCCGCGTCGCCGCCTGAGGATTGGAGTAGATATGGACTTCATCTCGATCCTGTCGATCTACGTGCTGGCCTGCTTCGTCGGCTATTACGTGGTGTGGTCCGTGACTCCGGCGCTGCACACGCCGCTGATGGCGGTGACCAACGCCATCTCCTCTGTGATCATCGTCGGGGCACTGATCGCGGCGGCGGCCGCGGCCGTGCCGGGGGCGAAGTGGCTCGGGCTGCTCGCGGTGGTGCTGGCCAGCGTCAACATCTTCGGCGGCTTCGCGGTGACGGCGCGGATGCTGGCGATGTACAAGAAGAAGGAGCGGCGCTGATGCACGGGACCGCTCTGCCCGCCTGGGTCGCGCTCGCCTATCTCATCTCGGGGGTGTTCTTCATCCTCGCGTTGAGGGGGCTTTCGGGGCCGGAGAGCAGCCGTCGCGGCAACCGCTTCGGCATCGCCGGGATGGCGATCGCGCTGGCGACGACGCTCATCCACTACATGCCGACGCGGGCCGAGGAATTCCCGGTCCAGTGGCACAAGCCGATCGACTGGACGAGCCTGGTCGAGATCGGCGCCGCGATCGTCGTTGGCGCGGCGATCGGCCTCGTCACCGCGCGGCGGATCGCGATGACCGCGATGCCGCAGCTCGTCGCCGCCTTCCACAGCCTCGTCGGCCTCGCCGCCGTGCTCGTGGCGGCGGCCGCCTATCTCAACCCGGATGCGTTCGGCATCGCCGCGAACGGGATCATCAACCCGGTGAGCCGGGTCGAAATGGGGCTCGGTGCCGCGATCGGCGCGATCACCTTCTCGGGGTCGGTGATCGCCTTCCTCAAGCTCAACGGCAACATGTCGGGCAAGCCGATCCTGCTGCCGGCGCGGCACGTGATCAACCTCGGCACCATCGCGCTGATCCTCGGCCTGATCGCCTATTTCACGACGGACCAGAGCCCGTGGGTGTTCTTCACCGTGACGGGGCTCGCCTTCCTGGTCGGCTTCCTGCTGATCATCCCGATCGGCGGCGCCGACATGCCGGTCGTCGTGTCGATGCTGAACAGCTATTCGGGCTGGGCGGCGGCGGCGATGGGGTTCACGCTGCAGAATACCGCGATGATCATCACCGGGGCGCTGGTCGGCTCGTCCGGCGCGATCCTCTCCTACATCATGTGCCGGGCGATGAACCGCAGCTTCATCTCGGTCATCGCCGGCGGCTTCGGCGGCGACGCGGTCGCCGGCGGCGCCGGCGGCGGGGCGATCGACCGCCCGTACAAGCGCGGATCGGCCGAGGACGCCGCCTTCCTGATGAAGCAGGCCGAGCAGGTGATCATCGTCCCCGGCTACGGCATGGCGGTGGCGCAGGCCCAGCATGCGCTGCGCGAGATGGGGGACCTGCTCAAGAAGGAGGGGGTGAGCGTCAAGTACGCGATCCACCCGGTGGCCGGCCGCATGCCCGGGCACATGAACGTGCTGCTCGCCGAGGCTAATGTCCCCTATGACGAGGTGTTCGAGCTCGAGGACATCAACTCCGAATTCGCGCGCACCGACGTCGCCTTCGTGATCGGCGCCAACGACGTCACCAACCCCGCCGCGAAGACCGACAAGACCTCGCCCATCTACGGCATGCCGGTGCTCGACGTCGAAAAGGCGAAGACGGTGCTGTTCATCAAGCGCTCGATGGGCGGCGCGGGCTATGCCGGCGTCGACAACGAGCTCTTCTACCGCGACAACACGATGATGCTGCTGGCGGACGCGAAGAAAATGGTGGAAGAAATCGTGAAGTCGCTGGGGTAGCGATTCTCGGGGGGGACGAAATGACGGCAGGTTCGATCATCAGTGGGGGTTTCGCTTTGGTCCGCGATCGGCCGGGCGCAGTTGCAATATGGGGCCTCGTGTATCTCCTCATGATCGCGGGCATGGGCTTGTTGATGGTCACGCAGTTCGGAGACCAGCTGACGCAGCTCGCCGATCCCGCCGCGGCCGCGGCTGTGGTGGGGGCGATGATCGGCCAGATGCTGCTCCTCAACCTGCTGTTCTTCATCGTCTTCGTCGTGCTGCTGACCGCTGCGCAGCGCGCCGTGCTCCATCCGGAGCGGTCGGGCTTCGCCTATTTACGGCTCGGCCTGGACGAGGTGCGGATGGTCCTCCTCGGCATTTTCCTGGCGATCCTCTTCTACGTCGGAGTGGTCGTCGCGAGTCTCGCCGTCGTTGCGGTCGGGGCGGTCGCTGCCGTGGCCACCGGCTCCGGACTCGCGGCGGTGATCGTCATTCCGGCCACCATCGCAGTCATCGTGCTGGCCCTCTGGTTCATGGTCCGCCTCTCGCTCGCCTTTCCGCTCACCCTGCTGCGGGGCCGGTTCGTGTTCGCGGAGAGCTGGCGCGTGACGCGCGGCCGGTCCTGGAGCCTGTTGGGCGGTTTCCTTGCCGTTTTCCTGATCATGATCGTGATCTCCGTCATTGCGGGCCTGATCACCAGCGGCGGCTATTTCGCCGCCCTGATGAAGCACGGCCTGAACCCGGAAGGGATGCGGATCGCGGCCCAGGAGCAGTTGACGGGCCAGTTCGGCTCCGTGAGCGTGATGACGGTGGTCGGCTGGATCGTATCCGCGGCGGCGGGGGCGATCGGCATCGCCGTCTACGGCGGCGCGCTCGCGACCGCGGCGCGCGAGCTGACCGTCGAGGAGCAGGACGTCAGCGAGCGCTTCGCCTGATTCGCGGCCCGCGCGGCGGTTCGGGCGGGCTCACCCTTTCCCAAATCTGCCCGGCCCGCTAGTCGTGGCGGGGACGGGCGGCGCGGCCGCTCAAGGCAGGAACAGGCGGGTGCAGGTTGCGTAAGCTGGGATTGATCGGCGGGACGAGCTGGGTTTCGACCGCCATGTACTACGAGCACATCAACCGCGGGGTCGCTAAGAGGGTGGGAGGGCTCGCTTCGGCGCCGCTGCTGCTCGAGAGCTTCGATTTCGCGCCGATCGCAAAGCTCCAGGTAAATGGCGCGTGGGACCGGCTGGCGGACATTGTCGTCGCGGCGGCGCGGCGGCTGGTCGCGGCCGGGGCCGAGGGGCTGATGCTGTGCAGCAACACGATGCACAAGGTCTACGAGCCGATGGCGGCGGCGGTGAATGTGCCGGCCATCCATATCGGCGAGGTGACGGCGGCGCGGCTCGCCGCCGACGGGGTGAAGAGGGCGGGGCTGCTCGGCACGCGCTTCACCATGGGCGAGAGCTTCTACCGCGCCCGTCTCGAGGCGAAGGGGATCGCGGTCGGGACCCCCGATCCGGCCACCGCGCAGGAGATCGACCGCATCATCTTCGAGGAGCTGGCGCGGGGGCAGGTGACTCGCAGCGCCCAGCGGCGGCTCAAGACCTGCCTCACCGAGCTCGCCAAGGCGCGCCAGCAGGCGGCGATCCTCGGCTGCACCGAGCTGGTGATGCTGGTCGACCCGGGCGCGAGCGTGCTCCCGGTCTACGACACGACCGCGCTCCACGCCAAGGCGGCGGTGGACTGGATCACCGCCTGAGCGGGGCCGCCATTCGAATCCGCTTCGGATTCGATCGCGCGACAGCTTTTCGACCGCGGCGCGACTAAGTCTTTCTTGTGGGGCCGGCCACTCGTGGAGGGCCGCGCCCTGCCCCGTTCCGGGATGGACCGCCGCCCGCCCCGTCCTTATGAAATCTCGCGTGCTTTCAGTGGGGTGGAGGCGCGCAAGAAGGTCCGGAACGGACAAGTGGCTCCTTCAATCCCTCCGGATCGGCGGCAATCTGGAGGCGAAGGGGAAGCGTGGTGAAGGCGATGGAACGGGGCACAGGGGAATACGGGCTCGGCGGAGTCGATTATCGCGATGAGAGGTCGCTGCTGGTCGTCGCCGATTGCGCGGCGGCGGGCGAGCGGGCGCGGGGCGAGCTCGAGCGGTCCGGCTACAGGGTCGTCGGCGCCGTGGGCCTGGAAGGGGCGGCGGAGCGGATCGACGCGCAGATCGCCGCCGGTGCGATCCTGCTCGAGCTGGCGGGCGATGCTGGCGACGTGCTCGACCCGGTGCTCGACCGGCTCGACGCGCGCAGCCGGGCGGGGCGCAACGGCACCGTCGTGGTCGCGCCGCTGGCGCTGGCCGACCGGCTGTTCGCCCGCGGGCTCGACGAGGACATCCACATCCTGATCGACCCGACCCCCGTCGAGCGGGCGCTCGCCGTCTCGCTGGCGACGGCGCCGCGCAAGCTGATGCTGAACGATGTCGGCAAGGGGCAGGCGACGGCGCGGCTGCAGCAATTGAGCGAGGAGGTGGCGCGGATCGCGTCGACGCTTGCCGCTCTGTCGGAGGACGACGCGATCGTCGCCGCGGCGGCCGCGATCGAAGCGGAGGACGGGGAACGGGCGCCGATCACCGCGCCGCAGATCCGCGCCATTATCCGGGCGCGGCGGCTGCGCGACCATTTCTTCCAGCGCGAGCTGTTCGCCGATCCCGCCTGGGACATGCTGCTCGACCTGATGGCGGCGCGGCTCGAAAAGAGGCGGGTCGCGGTCTCCAGCCTGTGCATCGCGTCGGCCGTGCCGCCGACGACGGCGCTCCGCTGGATCAAGGCTCTGTGCGACCAGGGGCTGCTGCTGCGCGTCGCCGATCCGGAAGACGGGCGGCGGGTGTTCATCGAGCTGTCCGACCAGACGGCGCAGGCGGTCGATGCCTGCCTGCGCGCGGCGCAGCGCGTCTCGCCGCTGATCGTCTGAGCCGCGCTCGCTTGCCCTTGGCGGCCGGGGATGGCAGGGCGGCCATCCTGGTCGGGCGCTTAGCTCAGTTGGTAGAGCATCTCGTTTACACCGAGAGGGTCGGCGGTTCGAGCCCGTCAGCGCCCACCACCGGCCTTCTCAGAAGCGAAGAAGCCCGGTCAGCCACAGCAGGATGAGCGTCCCGGCGAGAGTGAGCAGAAGCGACGTGCCGCAGCCCATCCGGTTCGAGAAGAAGAAAAACATCCCCCCGCAACGCGCCAGAGCGCGGAAGGACGCATGGGCTAAAGCGGCCGGATCAAATGGACCGCGACCGCGAGCCAGGGCGGGTTGGCGAGGACGAGCTGGCGGTGGCCGGCGCCGAGCGGGAGGAGGTGGAGCTTGCCCTCCTCGCGGCCGATCAGCCGGCCGAAGAGGAAGCGGCCGGCCGGGCGGGGAATGAGGACGTCGCGGTTCATCGCCTGACCGAAATCGTCGGGGCCAAGGCGGCGGCACCAGATTTCGTCGCGGTTGCGATAGTCGCCGACGCTGGAGGCGACGGTGACCGCGACCGCGCCCGCTTCCGGCCGCGGCGGCACGACCACGCCCTGGCGGCGCGGAGCATGGGCGCCGTCGTGGCCGAGCACGGCGGCGATCGGCACGTCCTCGCGCTCGGGAAGGGTGACGAGGTCGCCCGCCTCGACGCCGAGCGCGCCGGCGATGCGGTTCAGCCAGCCGACCGAAACGGTGCGGGTGCCGGTCTCGAGCCGGCCGATCGTCTGCGGCGTGGTCGGCGGCTCGCAGCGGTCGGCGACGTCCTGCAGCGTCATCTTCCGCGCCCGGCGGACATCTCGGATTCGGGTGATCATCGGCGTCTCCTGAACCGAAGCGGTTATTTCACTTTCCTACACCCTATCCCTCATGGCAAGAACATTTTGGGGACGATTCGCGTGGAGGGTTTCAGGATGCGGGTGGGAAAGATGAAGGACGGGCGGCTGCTGGCGGAACGGCCGCTGCCGCAGGACGGTGCGCAGCGGCGGCGGCGCGGGGCCGCGGCAGCGGTGCCGGCGCGGTCGGTGACGGTCAATCTGGCCGAATCGCCGCTCGGCTGGCTGCGGGCGCGGGGGCATGTGACCGAGCGCCAGCATGCCGCGGGCGAGCAGCTGCGGATCGATTGGGAGCGGGCGCAGCTGCCGCCGCGGGTGACGATGTGCTGGGACGCGCCGCCGCTCGACGGCGGGCGCCGCGGCGCGCCCGAGGCGCCGGACGCGACGACCGCGCAGCTCGCCGCGCGGCGGCGCTTCCATGCGGCGGTGAAGGCGGTCGGGCCGGGGCTGCGCGACGTCCTGTGGCGGGTCGTCTGCGCCGGCGAGGGGATGCGCGAGGCCGAGCAGGCGCTCGGCTGGCCGGCGCGGGCGGGCAAGCTCGTGCTGGTGATGGCGCTCGACCGGCTCGCCGACCATTACCGGATGCGGTGAGGGGGCACCGGCGGGGCGGCTGCGGCGTTCGGCGGGCGTGGCCCTGTTCTTCACCAGCGACAGCCATTTCGGCGATCATCGGACGATCAACATCTGGAAGCGGCCGTTCGCCTCGGTGGCGGAGATGGACGCGGCTCTGGTGGCGGGCTGGAACGCGGCGGTGGGGCCGGAGGACGAGGTCTGGCACCTCGGCGACTTCGCCCGCCGCGCGGCCGACGTGGCGGCGCTGCTCGAGCGGCTGCCGGGGCGCAAGCACCTGGTGCGCGGCAACAACGACCCGCCTGGCACGGCGGAGGCGGCGGGCTGGGCGAGCGTTCAGGATTATGCCGACCTGGAGGTGGAGGGGCGCAGGCTGGTGCTCTGCCACTATCCCTTTCGAAGCTGGAACGGGCAGCACAAGGGCGCCCTGAACCTTCACGGCCACAGCCACGGGCGGCTGAAGCCGATGCCGCGGCAGATCGACGTGGGGGTGGATGTGTGGGGCTGGCGGCCGGTGAGGCTGGCGGAGATGGTGGGGGCGGGGTGAGCTGGTCAGGTGCGGCCAGAATAGCCCTCTCCCCGTGGGAGAGGGGGATCTCAGCGCAGGCCGCTCGACCGTCAGTCGCATCCTGAGGACGGGACCACTTCGTCGCCGCGGGCGAAGGTGAAGCGGTACTGGAGCGCCGTGATCTCGCTGTCCTTGACGGGATAGGGGCAGACGCCGGCGAGGCGGATGTCGGTGCCGAGCGCGCGCACCGGCACGCCGAGCGCGAGGGTGACAATCTCGGTGCGCCCGCCGCTTGCGACGCTCGCCTCCACCCGCACGGTGCCGCCCTGGATGCACTGGACGCCGCGCGGGCAGCGGCTGTCCTCGCGCAGCACCATCGGCGTGATCGAGAGGCGGCCGAGGCGCGCGGCCTCGTTGAGCCGGACGGCCGCCGTCGGGCTGCCCCGCTCGCCTTCGCCGGCGCCGCGCGGCTCGCGGCTCAGCCGCGTCATCAGGATCGCCATGCGCCTGGCCTGGCGCGGGATGGTGGGGAGGTCGACGAACTCGCCCGGCGCGTGGGCGAGGCCGCCGCCGGCGCCGAGGCCCGCGAGGCCGTCCGTATCCCTGGCGACGAAGCTGATGTCGGCGGCGCCGCGCTTCGCCGGGTCCCATTCGGCCATCGGCGCGAGGCCGAGGTCGCGGTTGACCGCGTTGAGGGAGGCCAGAACGGCCCGGTTGCCGGCGGTCGGCGCCATCGGCGGGTAGCCGTCGGCTTCGAATTCGATTTGCGCCGAGGTGGCGGGGAGGCTGCGTGCGACGATCGCTCGCATCCGCTCGCGGGCGCGGGCGTCCTGCTCTTCGGTGAGGCTCCTCAAGTCGCCGCGGGCGATGGCCGCCTCGGCGACGATGTTGGTCTTGCCGCTGGCGGCGATGCGGACTCCGTCCTTGTCGACCTCGGCGGGGGTGCCGCCGCCCATCACGCCGACATTGTAGGTGAGGTTGGGCTCGCGCAGCTCGCGGCGGAATTCGTCGAGGATGCGGGCGAGCTCGTAATTGGCGCCGAAGCCCAGCTCGCTGCCGAAGACGGCGCTGGAATGGCCGGTCTTCCCTTTGGTGCGCACCGTCCAGGAGGAGGAGCTGCGGCGGGCGACGGTCGCGAAGTCGCGGCCTTCGTCGACGACCAGATTCTCGAATTCGAGCGCGACGTCGGCCCAGCGGCCGGCCTCGATCAGGTCACGGCGGGCGGCTGCAAGCGGGGCGCCGGGCTTCTCCTCGTCGCCGGTCAGCGCGACGACGATGTCGGCCTCCTTGAGGGTGCCGGCGGCGTGCATTGCGCGGAGCGCCGCGACGATGACGGCGATGCCGCCCTTGTCGTCGCCGATGCCGGGGCCGGTGGCCCGGTCGCCCTGGCGTTCGAAGCGCTGGAAAGGCGAGTCGGGTTCGAACACGGTGTCGAGATGGCCGATCAGCAGCAGGCGCTTGCCGCGCCCGTTGCCGCGATGGGTTGCGAAGAGATGCCCGGCGCGGCCGGTTTCCGCCATCGGGATCCAGCGCATTTCGAAGCCGAGCGGCTCGAGCTCGGCGCGAACCATGCGGCCCACCGCCTCGACCCCGGCCAGGTTCAGCGTGCCGCTGTTCTGGTTCACCATCCGCTCGAGCAGGGCGATGGTGCGCTCCGTTTCGCGGTCGACCGTCTGCGCCATCTTGCGCTCGGGCGGGGCGAGCTTCGCCGGGGCGGCGGCGGGGGCGATGAGCAGCGACAGGGCGGCGAGAGCGTGGAGCGGCTTGGTCATGGAGCCGCTTTAGTCGCCGCGAGGGACGCGGGCCAGCTTGCGCTTCTAGCGGCGCGGGCGGCGTGCTAGTCTCCCGCCGGTTCGATCGCTTCCCTGGAGCCGTGATGCGCCGCCTGGTCCTGCTCGTTAGCCTCGCCTCTCTCCTCGCCGCCCCGGTAGCCGCGGCGCCCGACTGGCGGATGTCGCCCGAATATGACGTGCTGCTGACCAGCCACGACATCCAGCCCGAGGAGATCCGCCTCAAGGCAGGCAAGCCGGTGCGGCTGCGCTTCGTCAACAACAGCAACCAGCGGCACAGCTTCTCGGCCAAGGAATTCTTCCAGGCCGCGCAGATGCGGAAACGCGACGGGGCGGTGGTGCGCAACGGCACGATCGAGCTGGCGCCGCTGTCGACCGCGACGATCGTCGTCGTGCCCAAGGCCGGGCGCTACAAGGCGGCGAGCACCAGCCTGCTGCGGCGGCTGCTCGGGATGAGCGGCCGGATCGTCGTCGAATAGAGGGGAGGCGCCCGCGATGGCCAAGAAGGACAAAGGCGAGAAGGCGAAGGGCAAGATCCCGAAGAAGGTCGCCGGGGTCAAGCTGCCGAAGAAGGTCCGGAAGCTCGGCAACCAGGCGCTGAAGATCGCCAGGGACCCGGCGGTGAGCGAGACGGCGGCGGCGGCCCTGCTGGCGGCGGCGGCAGCGATCCGCGAGGGCAAGGACCCGAGGGGCACGTTCCAGGCGGCGGTGGGGGCCGTGGCCGAGAGCGGGCGCGACGCGAAGCGCGAGGCGGGGCGGCTCAGCGACGTGCTGAAGGGCGTCGCGCTCGACATTGCCCGGCGCAGCTACGAGGCCTGGGAGGAGAGCGGCCGCCGTGCGCGCGAGGCGGAGCCCTGGGCGCCGCATCTCGAGACCGGCGCGCCGAAGAATGGGGAGCAGGAGGGCGCCGACGCCGAATCGGCGGCGCCGCCATCCCCCCGCAAGGCCGCGAAGAAGGGGCGCGCCGGGGCGAGCTGAGGCTGGCCCGGACTTATGCCCGTTATCCTCGTTATCCACAGGCCGAATCCGCTTGGCGCGACTCACTTTTCGTGAGAGCTTCAATCCATGGCCGGAACGACGGCGGCACCGGAAACGGCGCCGAAGCGGGAAGGCCGAGCAGAGGCGGACGGGCCGCGGTCCCTTCGGGGAAGCGGCCGGAAAGCCGGAAGCGGGTGAGGCGCACGGGGCCCAGTTCGGCCGAGGCGAAAGCCGAAAGCGGACTGGTCTTCGAAACCCCACCGGCAGCGTACCGAACCTTCGGGCAAAGGCGCTGCACATGCCGGCACGAAGCGGGGCGACCCCTTCGAACCGACAGGGCCCCGGGCCGGAGCCTCGCTCCGGCCAGGGACCCGAACGAAGCAGCGGGACGCGCAAGCGTGGACGCAGCTTCGGGGAGGCGGAAGGGCTTCGGCCCGGAAGGCTCCCGACAGGGCGAGGGCAGGAGCTTCGGCTTCCACCCGGACCCGACGGAGCGGCCGGATGCGCAAGCACCAGGCCGTTTCGGGGAGGCGGAAGGGCTTCGGCCCCAAGGCTCCCGAAAGGGCGAGGGCAGGGAGCTTCGGCTTCCACCCGAGCCCGCACGGGGAACCGCCCGGGCCTTCGGGCCTGGACGGGACCCACGGCAAGTGGGGGTTGGCCGCGACGCCAGCCCCCATTTTCTTTTGGGGGCGGTCGCGTCCTCCAGCAAGCCAGTCACGTCATCCCCGCGGAGACGGGGATCCACCGGGACTCTCCGCCTGCACCGCGTCGGGCAAGGCGCAGCATGGATTCCCGCATTCGCCGGAATGACGAGGCCGGGCGATCTGCCCTCGCTCACACTTGATACGGCCCCGTAATGTGCCATGATGCCGCTCCGGGGAGGGTGAGGGCATGTTCTTGCGCGGCAGGGCGTCGGCGGGCGCCGAATTCTCGTTCATCGGGCCGGAGGTCAGCGTCGCCGGCGACGTCAGCACGCCGGGCGAGCTGCACATCGCCGGGACCGTCACCGGCGACGTGCGCTGCGGCCGCCTCGTCCAGGCGGAGAGCGGGGCGGTGCACGGCAACATCCAGGCCGGTGAGGCGCGGCTCGCGGGCCTCGTCGACGGCGCGGTCGAGGCGGGGGCGCTGACCCTCGAGGCGAGCGCGCGGGTGACCGGCGACGTGCTCTACGACAGCGTCGGAATCGCGCGCGGCGCCGAAGTCGAGGGGCGGTTCCGGCGCAGGCGCGAAGGCGCGGGCGGCTCGGTCGAGGCGCGAGCCGAGGTTGCCGCGGTTGCCGCGGTCGCCGTGCCGAAGCGCGGCCGCGGCGGGCCGCGGGCCGCCGGGCTGTTCGGGGAAGCGCCGACCGCCGAGGCTGCCGAGTAGCAGGAACCCGCTCCGATCCGGCTTCGTTGGCCCCTCGATCTTGAGACGCGAGGAGAGACGTAATGGCGGACGAGCGCAGCGATATCGGCGGGCCGGCCCAATCGACCGACGGCGAAGGCGGCGCGCGGCGCCCGGGCGGGCTCCATGAGCTCGAAGGCGAAGCGCAGGGCGGCGCCAGCGCGACCGGCCAGGCTTCGGGCGGCGAGGGGAGCTCGGCGACCCAAAGCGGGTCGGGCGGCGGCACCGGCGGCACCGGCGGGTTCGAGGTCGGCGCGGGCGCCAGCGTCGGCGCAGGCGCGGGCGGCGGCGACGATACCGGCGGGCTGACGATCGGCGACTCGAACGACCAGTCCGGCGGCAACGAGGCCCGGGTCAACGAACTGGGCGGCGGCGAAGGCGCGACCGGGGCGGGCATGACCGGCACCGGAAGCGGGACCGGCGATGCCAGCGCGATGCGCAGCGAAGGCGGCGGCGCGGCCGGCGACGCGGGGCTCGGCGGCACCGACGCAGGCTCGCCCGGCGGCATGGGCGGCGTCCGCGCGCGCGGCGGGACGGGGACCAGCCGGCCCCCTGGCGGCGTCAGCCCCGTGCAGAACGGGCGGGACTGAAGCCGTCATCCCGGCGAAAGCCGGGACCCAGGACCATCGGCTTTGGAGGACCGGGCCGGGCACCGGTTTCCTGTGCGTCCAGCTCGGTGTTCCTGGGTCCCGGCTTTCGCCGGGATGACGTGTGGGGCCTTGGATCGCAGCGAAAAATCCTCCCCCCGATTCCCGGGGGAGGGGGACCGCGCAGCGCGCGGTGGAGGGGCGGCGCGAAGCGCCGGGACCTGTTTCCTCGCTTCGCTCGGCCCCTCCACCAGGCTTCGCCTGGTCCCCCTCCCCTCGGAATCGAGGGGAGGATTTCGATTCAG
>DASVVY010000042.1:0-37044 GCA_036386335.1 Allosphingosinicella sp.
GCCGAAGCCAAGGCCCTCCTCACCGCCGCCTTCGTCGCCGACGCGGTGGAGCGGGTGGGGGAGGAAGCGGTGCGGGAGGCGTTCCTTGCGGATGCCGAGGCGTGGCTGGGGGGAGGCAGCACATGACCATCGACGGCCTGACAACCCCCTCTCCCAGGGGAGAGGGTTGGGGTGAGGGGGTACAGAGTCCGAGTCTATCCTCCTGCTCCGAACACCCTCACCCTGCCCTCTCCCTCCAGGGAGAGGGGAGCGCATCCCCCCTCGATCATGTCGCCGACTTCCCGGCGATCCCCGAGGGCTGGTCCTATCTCGACACCGCCGCGACCGCGCAGAAGCCGCGGGCGGTGATCGAGGCGGTGACGCGCGGCTATTCGGAGACCTACGCCACCGTCCACCGCGGCGTTTACCAGCGCTCCTCGGAAATGACCCTCGCCTTCGAGGCGGCGCGGCGGCGGGTGGCGGGGTTCATCGGCGCGCCCTCACCCAACGAGGTGATCTTCGTGCGCGGCGCGACCGAGGGCATCAACCTCGTCGCGCAGAGCTGGGGCGGCGCCAATCTGCGCGCGGGCGACCGCATCATGCTCTCGCTGCTCGAGCACCATTCCAACATCGTCCCCTGGCAGCTGATCGCCGAGCGCGCCGGCGCCGAAATCGACGTCGCGCCGCTCACGGGGGACGGCCGCATCGACCTCGACGCCATGGCCGCCATGCTGACCGAGCGGCACCGGATCGTCGCCCTCGCCCACGTCTCGAACGTGCTCGGCTCGGTGCTCGACGCGAAGCGGGCGGCGGCGCTCGCCCACGGCGTCGGCGCCCTCCTCCTCCTCGACGGCTGCCAGGCGGTGCCGCGCATGCCCGTCGACGTGGCGGCGCTCCGCTGCGACTTCTACGTCTTCTCCGGCCACAAGCTCTACGGCCCCACCGGCATCGGCGTGCTCTGGGGCCGGACCGAGCTCCTCCAGGCGATGCCGCCTTGGCAGGGCGGCGGCGCGATGATCGACAAGGTGAGCTTCGAAGGCACGACCTACGCGCCGCCCCCCGCCCGGTTCGAGGCGGGGACGCCGCACGTCGTCGGCGTTCTCGGGCTCGAGGCGGCGGTCGGCTATGTCGAGCGGATCGGTCTCGACGCGATCAGCGCTCACGAGGACGCTTTGGTCCGGGAGGCGCGCGACGCGCTCTCCTCGCTGAACAGCATCCGCATCTTCGGGCCGGAGGACAGCGCCGGCATCGTCAGCTTTGCGATGGAAGGGGTGCATCCGCACGACGTCGGCACCATATTGGACGAGAGCCGGGTGGCGATCCGCGCCGGCCACCATTGCGCACAGCCGCTGATGCGGCATTTGGGCGTCGATGCGACCGCGCGGGCGAGCTTCGGAGTCTATAACGGGCGGCGCGACGTGGAGGCGCTGGTGCGCGGGATCGAGCGGGTTAGGCGGATCTTCGGATGAACGAGGAACGGAAGATCGAGATCGAGGAAGTGAGCGAGGCCGCCGCCCCGCCCAGGGCACGCGTCTCCGACGCGTCGCCGGCCGAGACGTTCGAGCGCAAGCGCGACTATCTGGAAGGGTTCCTCTCGCAAAAGGCGCCCGAGCAGCCGCAGGAAGCTCCGGGCGGCAATTTGTACGAAGCGGTGATCGAGGCGCTGAAGGAGATTTACGACCCGGAGATCCCGGTCAACATCTACGATCTCGGCTTGGTCTACGATGTCGAGATCAGCCCCGAGCACCACGCCTACGTGACGATGACACTGACCACGCCGCACTGCCCGGTGGCCGAATCGATGCCGGGCGAGGTCGAGCTGCGTGTGGGGTCGGTGCCGGGGATCGGCCACGCCGAAGTCGAGCTCGTCTGGGACCCGCCGTGGGACCCCCAGAAGATGAGCGACGAAGCGAAGCTGGAGCTGGGAATGCTGTAGGATTTCGAGCGAAGTGGTACTTCGCTCGAGGAAGAGAAGTTCCCTCTCCCCAGGGAGAGGGGAATTGTGGGATGACGATGATGACCGATGTAGCCACCAAAACCCGCCGCCCGCGCCCCGCGGCGCTGATTCTGACTCCGCGCGCCGAGGCGCGGATCGCGGAGCTGATGGGGCGCGCGCCCGCCGGTGCCATCGGGGTCAAGCTCTCCACCCCCCGCCGCGGCTGCTCGGGCCTCGCTTATTCGGTCGACTATGTCGGCGAGGAGAAGCCCTTCGACGAGAAGATCGAGACTCCCGGCGGCACCTTCTACGTCGACGGCGGCTCGATCCTCTATTTGATCGGCTCGACCATGGACTGGCAGGAAGACGATTTCGCCGCCGGCTTCGTCTTCGAGAACCCCAATGCCAAGGGCCAGTGCGGCTGCGGCGAGAGCTTCACGGTCTGAGCCTCGATTCTCGTACCTGCCGCGGAACGAGCCGCGGTTTCGCTCGTATTTAAAGCCCCGGGCCGCTGCCCGGCGGAAGGAGAGAAGAAGCGAAGAGGTGCCGTTCATGGTTAGCGCGTCGTTAACCAAGCCCTGTCATGATCGGAGACGATCCGCCAAGGTGGAGAGCGCGACATGAGCACCGACCGCGACTTCCTGCTCCAGGTCCAGGGCTACGGCCTGATGACCGCCGAGATCAGCTATTACATGCCGGACCACCCGAAGCTGATCCAACTGTTCGTCTGGCAGCAATATGACGTCGCCCCGCGCTTCCCGGTGCTGCATCGGTTCCTCGACCATTGGCGAACCGACATCGAGGCGGTGCTCCATTCGGTTCGGGTCGCGCACCAGCACCTCGTCCGCCCGGCCGAGTGGCGGGCGGTGGACGGCGTCATCACGATCAACTGAGCGGCGGGCTCAGCCCCACCAGGATTCGACGATCGCTAGGCCGACCGTCGCCACGATCCCGGCCCAGACGAATATCCCGACCAGCAGCGGCCATTTGGGCTTGGTGTGCGATCCGTGCGCGCTCATCGGTCAGAGCGCCGGGTAGCGAAGCCGCCCGAGGAAGCGGCTGATGGAGGGAAGGCGGTCGGCGGAGCCGCGCCAGCTCGCCTTCACTTTCTCGAACTTCATCACGTCGTCGATCCTCCTGTCGAGAAAGGCGCGGGTGGCGGCGAGGGTCTCGCTCGAATCGTCGAGGTAGACGAAGGTGGTCGAGCCGTAGACGCCCATCAGGATGGCGCGCTTGCTGTAATGGTTGAAGTCGGTCGCCTTGTCGCCGGCGATCCGCCACATCCGGTCCGCCGTCCGCCAGCCGAGCCGCGCAGCCAGGCCCACATTCTGCGGCTGGGCGAGGATGGCGAGGGCGCGGCGCAGCGCCTCCTTGTGCGGGTTGATCAGCTCGATCCTGAACATGACGAGGTCGCGGATGCGGGCGCGGATCTTCATCGTCTCGATCCGCTCGAGCGGGAAGGCGGCGGCCATCGCCCGGTCGATCGCGTCGAACCACGCGTCGATCATCTCAGGCGGGCCGCCCGGGAAGGCGAGCCGCGCGCGGGGCGCCGGTACGCCGATTTCCGAAGCGGCCATGGCAAGCGCCTCGTCCGACCAGCCGTCGAACACCGCGTGCGCCGGGATCAGCGGCGCCAGCGCCATGCGAAGCTCGTCCAGCGTCGTTTCGGTGGGTGCGACCATGGCTGGAAAATGATCCTGTCCGGCTTTGGATGCAAGCTTCAGCCGTCGCCGGCGCGGGCGGGGAGGCGGATCAGCACCAGAGCGGCGGCGATCAGCACCGCGCCCAAGGCGTCGGCGAGGCCGAAGCTCTCCCGATAGGCGAACCAGCCGATCACCGCCGTCGCCGCCGGCTGAGTGAGGAGGCCGAGCCCTACCACCACCGGCGACAGGTGCCCGACCGCATAGACGAGGAAGCCCTGGCCGATCAGCTGGCTGCCGAGCGAGAGGAGGATGAGCGGCGTCCAGTCCGTGGGCACTATCTTCTCCCCGAGCATCGCCGAGAAGAGCAGCAGCGGCAGCATGCCGGCGACGGTGGCGACGGCGAGCACCGGCATCGGCGCCATGCTCCGCCGCGCCCGGTCGATCGCGACCAGGTAAAAGGCGTAGAAGAGGCCCGCGAGCATCGCGAACAGGTCGCCGGCGAGGTGCTCGGGCGACATCTCGTAGCTCGATCCCAGCAGCAGGGCCGCGCCCGCCGCCGCGCACGCGAGCGCCACCGCCTGCATCCGCCGCGGCAGCTGCCGCGCGACGACGAAGCCGTAGATGACGAGGAGGAAGCTCGACGAATTGCCGAACAGGGTGGCGTTGGCGAGCTTGGTCATGCGGATGCCGACATGCCAGGCGGCGAGATCGGCGGCGAAGAACAGCCCCCCTGCCGCGACCACCGCGAGCAGCGCGAAGGACGGGCCGCCCGGTCCCAGCAATCCGCGGCGGGCGAAAAGGAGAAGCAGGGGCGCGGCGAGGCTGAGCCGCCAGAAAGCGGAGGCCACCGGGCCGACGTCGGCGAGGCGCACCATCCAGGGGCCGAAGGCGAGCATCAGGTTGGCGAGGATGAGGGCGGCGAAGGCATAGCGGCCTTGGGGCGCCGCGGAGGCTGATCCGGTCCTGTCCATCGCGCGTTGGCGGCGCTAGGCCCCGCGCCTCCGCCCCGTCAAGGAAAGCCATGCCGCCCACCGCTGAGGAGCCTGAGCAAGCGCCCTGCTTCCTGTGCGCACGGCCGCTTGGGAAACGGGTCCAGTGGCACCATCCGGTACCCAAGAGCCGCGGCGGCCGGGAGACCGTCCCCGTCCACCCGATCTGCCACCGCGCGATCCACGCGGCGCTCACCAACAAGGAGCTGGAGCGCGGCTATGCGAGCGCGGCGGCGCTGCGCAGCCACCCGGAGATCGCGAAATTCATTGCCTGGGTCGAGGGCAAGGACCCGGACTTCCACGCCCCCACCCGCCGCCGTAAGAGCTGAAGCCGTGATCTGGCTGCGCCGCCTCGGCCGTCTGCTGCTGCCCCTCATCGCCCTCGGCCTCGGCCTGGCCGGCTGGGGCTATTGGGGCGCCGTCTCCGATCCGGTCGTGCGCAGCGCCCGGATTGCGGTCCCCGGGTGGCCCCAGGGCTTTCCACCAGTCCGGGCCGTACTTATCTCGGACCTGCACGTCGGTGGCCCCGATATGCCGGCGGAAAGGCTCGCGGGCATCGTCGCGCGGATCAAGACCCTCCGGCCCGACCTCGTGCTCGTCGCCGGCGACCTGATCAGCGACAAGCGCACCGGCACCCGCTTTTACTCGATGGCGGAAGCGGTGGCGCCGCTGGCGGAGCTCCGCGCCACCTTCGGCACCATCGCCGTGCTCGGCAACCACGATCATTGGCGCAATGCCGCCGAGGCGCGGCAGGCGCTCACGGCCGTGGGCGTCCACGTACTCGACAACGACGCGATGGTCGCGGGGCCTATCGCCGTGGGGGGACTGGACGACGATTTCACCGACCACGACGACCTGCCCCGCACCCTCGCAGCGCTGGCGCCGCTGCGGGGGCCGAGGCTGATCCTCAGCCACAGCCCGGACCCGTTCCCGGAGGTGCCGCCCGACGTCCCGCTGATGGTCGCCGGCCACACCCATTGCGGGCAGATCGCGCTGCCGTTCATCGGGCCGGTCTCGACCATGTCGCGCTACGGGCGGCGCTACGCCTGCGGGCTGGTGCGGGAGGGTGGCAAGACGCTCGTGGTCAGCGCGGGGCTCGGCACCAGCATCCTTCCCCTGCGCATCGGCGCGCCGCCGGACCTCTGGGTGCTGGAGCTTGGGCCGGAGCCCTAGACGAGCCTCATTGCCTGTACGGCGACGATGAACCCGGTGAGGAGGAACAGGATCGCGATGACGATTCGTACCACCTTGAGCGGCACCACTTCGCTGAGGCGGTTGCCGGCGAGGGCGGCGGGGACGCTGGCGGCGAGCACGCCGGCGGTCGCTCCGAAGGCCGCGAGCAATACTGAGTTGAACTGGGCGGCGATGGCGAGGGTGACGAACTGGGTCTTGTCGCCGAGCTCCAGCAAGAAGAAGCCGGCCGCCGCAGTGGCGAAGGCGCCTTTCGTGGCTTCGGCGGCAATGTCGTTGCTCTTGCCGCGGATCAGACCGGCGACGCCTGCAAAGACGAGCGCCAAAGCGAGCAGCAGCGATATGGCGCGCAACGTGATGAAGCCGTGGATGAGCATGCCGCCGGCCGCGGCAATCAGGCTATTGATCAGGGCCGCCACCGCGACGCCGGCGAGGATCGGGCCCGGCTGGCGGTAACGGGCGGCCAGCGCGATGACGAGCAGCTGGGTCTTGTCGCCCCATTCGGCGAGCCCCGCCGCGATGAAGCTGGTGAGGAGGGCGTCCACCCGTTCAGCCGCCGAAGCGCACTGCGACGGAAGCGAGGATGGCCTGACTCGCCTCCTCGTCGAGGTGCTGGCAGCCGATCGCGTCCTCGAGGCGGCTGAGGTAGAGCGCGGTCGGGCAGCAGCGGGGGTCGGAGCGGACGCTCTCGCCGATCGCGCGTTCCAGTGCTTCGGCGAGCCGCGCGACCGGCTCGAGCCCGTAGGCGGCGGCGAGGCGGCGGATGCCGTCCACGTTCTCGGCGAAGTTGCGGCCGGGCCCCCGCGCCGCCATGGCCCGGAGCGTCGCGAGGCGATCGCAAAGCTCGGCCCGTACCACCATCATCGCATCGTCTTCCGGTCTCATCCTCCGCACTCCCATGCGTTCCGAAAAAGACGATGCGCTCTTATGGTTACCGCTTCGTTAAGAGCCGCAGGCTTGACAGAAGCGGCGCTTGGCGGCAGAGGCGGCCGCGCATATGAGCGGCGGCAGCGCCGCTTTATTTTTTCGCGAAACCCACCTTTTTGAGAGGCTGTCATGGCCAAGCCGACTACGGTCAAGATCAAGCTCGTCAGCACCGCCGACACCGGCTTCTTCTACGTCACGAAGAAGAATCCGCGGAACATCACGGAGAAGATGACCTTCCGCAAATACGACCCCGTCGCGCGCAAGCACGTCGAGTTTAAGGAAGCGAAGATCAAATAAGCGACGCCCGCCTCGCGCGGGGTCCTTGCTTCCGTCATTCCCGCGAAAACGGGAATTCACCTTTTTGCCCCTCTTCGCGTTCCCCGGGCTGCGGTTCCTCGTGTGGAGGCCCGTCTGGATCCCCGCTTTCGCGGGGATGACGCTCCTCCTCCGCATCCTGCTCCACGCCAAGCGAAGAGTCCTTCTCTTCCTTCCCCGGATCCGACTCCGCCCCGACGGCTGGGGCCTCCTCCGAATCCGGTTCCGGGGTCAGGGCTGAGGCTTCCTCCGCTTCCGCCCGCTCCCGCGCCGCATCGAGCAGCGCCCGCACCGCCTCGACGAAGCGGGGGACCGAGATCGGCTTCGACACATAGCCTTCCGCACCGGCGTCGCGGATCCGCTCCTCGTCGCCTTTGGCGGCATAAGCGGTAACCGCCATGATCGGCGTCCGCCTCAGCTCCGCGTCGCCCTTCATCCGCTCGATCAGCTCCAGCCCGCTGACGTGCGGCATCTGGATGTCCATCACGACCAGGTCGGGCGCGAAGGCGCGGGCGCGCTCCACCGCCTCGCGCCCGTCGCGCACCGGCTCGGTGCCGTAGCCGTGCGCGCGCAGCAGGTCGCAAAACAGCTTCAGGTTGAGCTCGTTGTCCTCGACAACCAGGATTTTCTGTCCCACCCGCGCACGTTAGGCGATGAACATGGTGGAGACAAACGATCCCGACGCGCTGGCGCTGGCGGCGCTCGGCTGGACTCTGAGCGACGATTCGCGCGCCCAGCGGCTGCTCGCCCTCACCGGCCTCAGCCCCGAAGAGCTGCGGGGCCGGCTCGGCGACCGCAGCCTGCTCGCCGCAGTCCTCCAGTTCCTGGAGGCGCATGAGCCGGACCTTCTCGCCTGCGCCGAGGCGCTCAGAACCGACCCGTCGGCCCTGGTCGCGGCGCGGCGGGAGCTCGAACGATGAGCCGCCCGCTGCTGGTCACCGACTGCGACGAAGTGCTGCTCCACATGGTCGGCCACTTCGCGGAGTGGCTGGAGGAAGCGCACGGCCTCAGGTTCGACCTGACCGCCCCCGGCTTTCGCGGCGCGTTACGCGACGGCGACGGCCGCCCGGTCGGGGAAGAGCGAGTGTGGCCGCTCCTCGACGGCTTCTTCGAAAGCGAGATGCACCGGCAGAACATCGTACCCGGCGCCGCGGAGGCGCTGGCGGCGCTGTCGCGGCAGGCCGACATCGTTATCCTCACCAATATCGGGCACGAATATCAGGCGAACCGGGTCGAGCAGCTCGAACGGTTCGACCTGCGCCACCGTGTCCTGTGCAACCGCGGCGGCAAAGGCGCTCCGCTGGCGGAGCTGATCGCCGAGATGCGGCCGAGCGTCACCGTCTTCATCGACGATCTCGCCGTGCATCATGAGTCGGTGGCGCAGCACGCGCCCGAGGTCTGGCGGCTCCACATGGTCGCCGAGCCCCGCCTCGCCGCCCACACGCCGCCGGCGCCGCACGCCCATGCGCGGATCGACGACTGGGGCGAAGCGGCCGCGTGGATCGGGGCACGCTTCGCGGGCTCTCAGGGGGCGAGCAGATAAGGAGCGACGTTGCCGGCGATCGCGCGGAATTCCGCTTCGGTGAGCGGCAGCGCCTTGCGCATCGCCGGCCAGGCCTCCGGCAGCGGCGCGTCGGAGCCGAAGAACACGCGCTTGGTCCCGATGCGGCGGATGAGCGAGGCGATCTCCTCCATATTCTCCGCCCGGGCCCAGTTCGGAATGCCTGAGAGGTCGAAATAGAGGTTCCGGGTGACCGGGTCTCGCCGCGCCACCGCGTCCGCATAGACGGCGAGCGCCTCCCCGGCATAGCTTTCGCCGCCCCACAAATGCGCGATCTGGATCGGGACGTCGGGCGCCGCCGCTACGAGCTCGCGCAGGAAGGCCTGCGCCTCCTCGCGGCCGTAGACGTTCCCCGGGCGGACGTGGACGATCAGCGGCAGGCGACGCCGGTTGGCCGCCTCGAAAACGCGCCGGGCCTGGGCGACCTGCCCGGGATCGCGGAAATTGAGCTGGGCCGCGTTGAAGTGAAGCTTGAGGCCCGTGAAACGTCCGCTGTCGGCGCAGCGGTTCAGCTCCGCCAGGGCATAGTTCCGGAGCAGGTTGAAGCTGCAGAAGGCGACCAGCCTCCGGGGATAGCGGGCGACCTGCTGCCCCACCCAGTCGTTCTCGGCGCGAACCTTGTCATACTCGTCCGGGACCGGCTCGGGCCGCACCGCGTCGTAATAATAAGCGTTCGAAAGGACGACTCCGCGCGCGATCCCCGCCTCGTCCAGCTTGGCGACCAGCTGATCGGCGGTATACGGCACCTGGAATTCGGGCGCTCCGAAATACTGGTACATCTCCGCGGAGATCCGCCAGACGCCGTCGCGTCCCTTCGCGAGCGAGAGCAGGAAGGAGGCGAAATGGCGGTCGCTCCCGTCGGCCTCCACGAAATACCCCGCCACGTCCGCAGAGCTGCCGCTCATGCTCAGCGCAACCGGCTTCACGTGGTAGGGGGTGTCGGAGATCCTCCATTTGACGTAACCCGCTGCAGCGCTCCCGCCGCGCGCCCACGGCGCGGTGCCGCCGCGGTGGTAGAGTGCGTCGGCCGCGTAGAGCTTCGCCAGCTCCGCCTGATCGTTCGCGAATTTCTCCCGGGCGGCGGCGACCCGCGCCAGCGGCGTCGGCAGATCGATGCGCGGCTGGAGCGGCGGTGTGGCGAGCGCGGCGGCCATCGGGCTGAGGAGGTGGATATGGTGGTCCGCCGCCGGCCTCACGTCCGCCTGCGGCGCAGGCTCCGCCGAAGCGGCGGGGGATGCCCCGATGAGGACGCCCAGCAGGAGGCACAGAATCGCTTTGGCGGCCATATCGGCTCCGGGCTGTTGCAGGTCGGACGGAGGAGACTATACCGTCCCGGCCCCTGCCGATTGGACGATTCCAAGGCCGAATCCGGCTTGCCAGCCACAGCGCGGAGCCTAGGCTCGCCGACATGGGCTCGGAGGAACGGTGGCGGTCACGGTGAAAGCTCCGCTCGGCCCGCAACGGCTCCACGGCATAGAAGCGGAGCTGCGGACGCTCCCGGGCGCACGCGCGGTGCGGATCGCCGATCCGCGCCGCTCGGCGATACCGGACCACTCGCACGATTGGCCGATCCTCTCGCTCTACCTCGTCGGCACGCACAGCAAGGTCCACGAATTGGGTGAGGACCGGCTTTCCGGGCCCGCGGCGGTTCTGCACGCCGCTGGCGCCCGTCACGCCAATGTCATCGGCGACGTTGGCGTGGAGCAGATCGACATCGAGTTCGATCCGGCGTGGCTGGGGCGGAAAGGCATAGCGGCGCGCATCGAGCATGTGCGTTGCTGGAACGAGGGGCCGGTCGCCCGAGCGGCGCGCGCGCTGGCGGCGGAGTGGTGGCGCCGCGACCGCGCCGAAGTGGAGCTGAGATCCGCGACGGCGGCCTTTCTTCGCCTGGCGCTCGGGGCCGTGCCGGTCCGCCGGCCGGCGTGGGTGGCGCAGGTTTCGCGGGCGCTTGCCGACGAATCCCCGCCATCGACGATTGACCTGGCGCGGCGGCTGGGGCTCCACCCCGGCTGGCTCGCCCAGGCCTATTGCGCCGCCACCGGGGAGGGCGTGCAGGAGACGGTGCGCAGGCACCGGGTGGAGCGGGCGCTGGCGCTCGTCTGCGAAGCGGGTGAGAGCCAGGCCCAGGTCGCCATTGCCGCGGGCTTTTGCGACCAGAGCCACATGATCCGCTCGTTCCGCCGCGTGCTCGGCAGGACTCCGGCGCAATTGCATGAGGCCGCTTGACCGCTGCGCGGGGGCGGTGCTTACGCGGGCGCCATGACCGACATCGCCTCCCGCCTCGCCGAGCTCGGCATCAGCCTCCCCGAGCCCGCCGCGCCCGTCGCCGCCTATGTGCCCACCGTGCTCGTCGGGAACCTGCTCCACATTTCCGGACAAGTCTCGTTCGAGAACGGCGCCCTCCTCACCGGTCGGCTGGGCGAGGACCGCGACCTCGACTTCGGAGTCCGCTCAGCGCGGGCCTGCGGGCTGATGCTGCTCGCGCAGATTCAAAAGGCGGTGGGTCTGGAGCGGGTCGAGCGGATCGTGAAGCTCGGCGCGTTCGTCAACAGCGCCGGCAGCTTCACCGACCAGCCGAAGGTGGCGAACGGAGCCTCGGAGCTGATGGAGCAGGTGTTCGGGGAGGCCGGGCGGCACGCGCGCAGCGCGGTGGGCGTGCCGGTGCTGCCGCTCGGGGCCGCGGTCGAGATCGATGCCGTCGTCGCCGTCCGGTCGGAGTGAGCGGCTCCGCCGGCTGACGGCGCACCCCTTCGCGCATCGCGGCCTCCACGGGTCGGGCATCTTGGAGAACAGCCGCGCCGCCTTCGCCGCCGCGATTGAGGCCGCCCACGGCATCGAGCTCGACGTCCAGGCGAGCACCGAGGGCACCGCCTTCGTCTTTCATGACGACCGGCTCGACAGGCTCACCGACGCCACGGGAGCGGTGGCCGATCGCCCGGATGAGGAGCTGCGGGTGATCCGCCTCCGCGGCACCGACGAGACGATCCCGACCCTGGCGGAGACGCTCGAGCTGGTTGCCGGGCGGGTGCCTCTGCTCATCGAGGTGAAGAGCCAACCGGCGCCGCGGCTCCGGCGGCTGTGCGACTCGGTGCGGCGGGATCTCGAGGGCTATGCCGGGCCAGTGGGCGCGATGTCGTTCAACCCGAGGGTCGGCACCTGGTTTGCGGGCGAGGCGCCTTCCGTGCTGCGCGGGCTGGTGGTGACCGAGCAGGGGAAAAGCGGCTGGCGCGGCCCGGCCGAGCGCGTGGCGGCCTTACTGTGGGCGCGGCCGGACTTCCTCGCCTACGACGTGCGCGACCTGCCCTCGCGGTTCGCCGCGCCGATCCGTGCGCGCGGCGTGCCGGTCCTCACCTGGACGGTGCGCAGCGAGGAGGACCGGCTCCGCGCCGCGGCCCATGCGGACCAGATCATCTACGAAAAATCGGCGGGCGGATGAGCGAGGTCGTCGCCCGGATCGCCCCCGGCGTCGCCAGCTTCGACGCCGCCGAGTGGGACGCCTGCGCCGGCACGGACAATCCGTTCCTCACCCATGCCTTCCTCTCCGCGCTCGAGGAATCGGGGAGCGCGACCGCGCGCGCCGGCTGGCAGCCGGTGCCGATCGCGATCGACGATGCGGACGGCCGGCCCGCCGCTCTCGCGCCCGCCTACGTCAAGAGCCATAGCCAGGGCGAATATGTCTTCGATCACAGCTGGGCGGCGGCGTGGGAGCAGGCCGGCGGCGACTATTATCCGAAGCTCCAGATCGCGGTGCCGTTCACCCCTGTGCCGGGCCGACGTCTCCTCGTCCGGGACCCGGCGCTCGCCCCGGCTTTGATCGGCGCGGCCGAGGCGCTGGTGCGGCAGAACGGCCTCTCCTCCGCCCACGCGACCTTCATCGCGGAGGAGGAGGTGGCGCTGTTCGAGCGCGCCGGCTGGCTGATCCGCGTCGACAGCCAGTTCCACTGGCACAATGACGGCTATCGAAGCTTCGACGATTTCCTCGCCTCGCTCTCCTCGCGCAAGCGCAAGGCAATCCGCAAGGAACGCGCCGCCGCGCTGGAGGGAATCGAGGTCGAGCACGTCACCGGCGCCGCGCTCACCGAGGCGCATTGGGACGCATTCTGGCATTTCTATCAGGACACGGGCTCCCGCAAATGGGGCCGGCCCTATTTGACCCGCGCCTTCTTCTCCCTCCTCGGCGAGCGCATGGCCGACCGCATCCTGCTCATCCTGGCGCGCCACAGGGGAGAGTCCATTGCCGGCGCGTTGAACCTGATCGGCTCCGACACGCTCTACGGCCGCTACTGGGGCACGCTCGCCGAGGTGCCGCACCTCCATTTCGAGATCTGCTACTACCAGGCCATCGAGGCGGCGATCGCCCGCGGCCTGAAGCGGGTCGAGGCGGGGGCACAGGGGGCACACAAGCTCAGCCGCGGCTACCGGCCGGCGCCGACCTGGTCCGCCCATTTCATCCCCAATCGCGGCTTCCGGTCCGCCGTCGCCGACTTCCTCGAGCGCGAGCGCGCCGCAGTCGCGGCGGAGATCGCCGAGCTCGACGAGATGACGCCTTTCCGCAAGGGCTGAGCTGCCGCATAAGCACGGCCGCTAGGACAGGGGAGAAAGCTCGATGTTGAGGCACATTTGCGCGATGCTGCTGCTCGCGGGCGCCGGGGTGGCCGCCGCCGCGCCGGTCGAAGGGCCCTCCCGCACCTTCGAAGCGCGCGATCTCTTCTCACTGGAAGCCGCGGCCGATCCGCAGATCAGCCCCGACGGCAGCCGCATCGCCTATGTCCGGCGCTCAGGCGACATCATGACCGACAAGGTCCGGCCGGCCATCTGGCTCATCGACACGCGCACCGGCGAGCAGACCCCGCTCGCCGCCGGGCCGGGCGCGCACAGCCAGCCCCGCTGGTCGCCCGACGGCAAGCGGATCGCCTACATCTCGACCGCGGAAGGCGGCGCCGCACAGCTCTTCGTGCGCTGGATGGCGAGCGGCGAGGCCGTGCGCATCACCGGTCTTCCCGACGCGCCGTCCAGCGTTGCCTGGTCGCCGGACGGGCGGCAGATCGCCTATACGATGTTCGTGCCCGGCGAGCCGCTGAAGCTGGGGGCGCTCCCGGCCAAGCCCGAGGGCGCCCAGTGGGCGCCGCCGCTCGAGGTCATCAGCAACGTCACTTACCGCACGGACGAGGAAGGCTATTTGAAGCCCGGCTTCAGCCACATCTTCACCGTCTCGTCGGAAGGCGGAGCGCCGCGCCAACTCAGCTTCGGCTCGGTTCACGACAACGGGCCGCTGAGCTGGACCGCCGACGGGCGCGCGATCCTCTTCAGCAGCAACCGCTCGCCAGAATGGGAGCGCCAGCCGCCGCTGGAGAGTGAAGTCTATGCGCTCGACGTCGCCAGCGGGGCGATCCGCGCGCTTACGGACCGCCGCGGCCCGGACACGGACCCCGTGGTGTCGCCCGACGGGCGGCTGGTCGCCTATACCGGCTTCGACGACAAGGCGCTCGGCTACCAGAACACCCTCCTCTACCTGATGGACCGGGACGGCGGGAACCGCCGCACCCTCACCCAGTCGCTCGACCGGAGCGTCGATTCGCCGCGCTGGGCCGCCGACGGCCGCTCCGTCTACGTCGCCTACGAGGACCGAGGCACGCGCAAGGTGGCGCGGGTCGGCCTCGACGGATCGATCCGCACCGCCGCGGAAGGGCTGAGCGGCGCCGGCCTCGACCGGCCCTACACTGGCGGCAGCTACAGCCTGGCCCGCGACGGCAGCCTCGCGATCATGAGCGGCAGCGCGGTTCGCCCGCCGGACGTGGCGCTGGTCCGCGGGGGCGCGGCGCGGCGGCTCACCAGCCTCAATGCCGACCTGCTCGGCGCGAAGCGCCTGGGCGAGGTGCGCAAGATCACCGCCACCTCATTCGACAACCGGCAGGTCGACGGCTGGCTGACCCTGCCGCCGACCTGGAGCGAGGGCCAGCGGGTGCCGCTGATCCTGGAAATCCACGGCGGCCCCTTCGCAGCCTACGGCCCGCATTTCTCGACCGACAACCAGCTCTACGCAGCGGCCGGCTATGCGGTGCTGTCGGTCAACCCGCGCGGCTCCACCTCCTATGGCGAGGAGTTCGCGAACCTGATCCACCACGCTTATCCGGGCAGCGACTATGACGACCTGATGGCGGCGGTGGACGCGGCGGTCGCGGGCGGCTTTGCCGATCCGAGCCGGCTGTTCGTCACCGGCGGCTCGGGGGGCGGCGTGCTCACCACCTGGATCGTCGGCAAGACCGACCGCTTCAAGGCGGCGGCGGCGCAGAAGCCGGTGATCGACTGGGCGAGCTTCGCGCTCACCGCCGACGCGCCCTTCTTCTTCGCCCGCTACTGGTTCGGCAAAATGCCGTGGGAAGATCCAACCGGCTATTGGGCGCGCTCGCCGCTGTCGCTGGTCGGCAACGTGAAGACGCCGACTCTGGTCGTGGTCGGGAGCGAGGATTACCGCACGCCGGTCAGCGAGGCGGAGCAATATTATACGGCGCTGCAGCTCCAGGGCGTTCCGACCGCCCTGGTCAAGGTTCCGGGGGCCAGCCATGGCGGCATCGCCGCGCGGCCCTCCCAAGCCGGGGCCAAGGCCGCCGCCATCCTCGCCTGGTTCGACCGCTACAAGAACGGCGCTCCGGCGGCGGGGGCGCAAGCGCAGTAGGACCGGCGCCTGAGGGCGAGGGCTGGAGCCGCAGCCTAATCCCCTCTTCCTGGGGAGAGGGGAGTTGTTACGCCGCCCGCCGCATGCCCGTTTCGGAGAGCCAGGCGCGAGCCTGACGCTGGGCTTCGGCGATCTCGCGGGCGGTCATCTCCTCGGCGATCTCGGCGCGGCATTCCTGGCCGCGGCGGCTGCCGTTGAGGGCCGCGAGGTTGAACCATTTGTGCGCCTCGATCAGATCGACGTCGAGGCCGTGCGTCCCGGTCGAGTAAGCGACGCCGAGCTCGTAAAGCGCCTCGGGATCGCCCGCCGCCGCCTCGGCGAGGCGGCTCTCGATCAGGAAGGTCGCGGATTTCAGGCTATTACCCATGATGACATGCCCCTGTTCTTGCTTGTCTGAAGCATGGTTGCGCCCGCGATCCCCAACAAATGGTTAACGCCGCGGTCACCATCATTTTTCAGGGCGGGGCGAGCGGCAGGTTGTCGATGAGACGGGTCTTGCCGATGCGCGCGGCGGCGAGCAGGCGGGCCGGGGCGGAGAGGGCGTCGCGCGGCTCCAGCGTCTCCGCGTCGCGCAGCTCGACATAATCGATCGGGTCGAACCCAGCGCGGGCGAGCCGCTCGCGGGCAGCTGAGAGCGCCTCGACGACGCTGCTGCCGCGCTGGATCGCGCTGGCCGCCTCGCCGAGCGCGCGGGGCAGCGCCCGCGCCGCCTCCCGCTCCTCGTCGGTCAAATAAGCGTTGCGCGAGGAGAGGGCGAGGCCGTCCGCGTCGCGCTGGGTGGGGACGGAGGCGATCTCGACGGCGAGGTCGAGGTCGCGCGCCATGCGGCGGATGACGGCCAGCTGCTGATAATCCTTCTCTCCGAAGAGGGCGAGTTCGGGCTGGACCTGGTTGAGCAGCTTCAGCACCACCGTCGCGACCCCGTCGAAATGCCCAGGGCGGGACGCGCCGCAGAGGCCCTCGCTGATGCCGGCCACGCTGACATTGGTGGCGAACCCCTCCGGGTACATCGCCGCCGCGTCAGGGGCCCAGAGGATGGCCGTGCCCTCCTCCTCCAGCATCCGCGCGTCGCTCGCCTCGCGGCGCGGGTAGAGGGCAAGGTCCTCGTTCGGCCCGAATTGCCTCGGGTTGACGAAGATCGAGGCGACGACGTGCCGCGCCCGCCGCCGCGCTTCGGCGACCAGCGCCATGTGGCCAGCGTGGAGCGCGCCCATGGACGGGACGAGCGCGATCTTGCCGCCGTCGGCCCTGAGCTCGGCGACGGCAGTCCTCAGCGTTTCGACGTCACGGACCGTTTGCACCGCCCCAAGGCCTCCGGTAGAGCTTCGCGCCAGCCCCTTGCGGGCGGGCACAGGCATAATCAAGAGGAACCGGCAGGGACATGGCCGCGCCCCATTTCATCGTCTTCGCCAATGAGAAGGGCGGCACCGGCAAGTCGACGACGGCCGTGCACAGCGCCGTCGCGCTCGCCGCCGCCGGCCGGCGGGTGGCGGCACTCGACCTCGACACCCGCCAGCGCACGCTCGGCCGCTACCTCGACAACCGCGCCGAGACGATGCGCCGGCTGGGCGTCGACCTGCCGATGCCTGTCTACGAAACCTTCGATCCGGCCAGGGAGGCGCTCGAGCCGCAGATCGAGCGCGTCGCGCAAGGGGTGGACGTGGTCGTTGTCGATACGCCGGGGCGAGACGACCCCGACGCGCGCAAGGCGATGATCCGCGCCGACACCCTGGTGACGCCGATCAACGACAGCTTCGTCGACCTCGACCTGATCGGCCAGGTCGACGCGGAGACCTACCGCGTGCGCCGGCCGAGCTTTTACGCGGAGCTGGTCTGGAACAGCCGCACGCAGCGGGCGAAGACCCATGGCGCCAGCGTCGACTGGGTGGTGCTGAGGAACCGGATGCAGCATATCGAGGCCCGCAACATGCGCCGGGTCGGCGAGGCGCTGGGCGAGCTCTCCCGCCGCGTCGGCTTCCGCGTCATTCCCGGCCTCGGCGAGCGCGTCATCTACCGCGAGCTCTTCCCCAAGGGCCTGACCCTGCTCGATCTGCCGCACCTCGGCGAAGTCGCCATCGCCCACATCGCCGCCCGGCAGGAGCTGCGCGAGATGATCGCCGGCCTGGCGCTCCCGCAGGAAGGCGCGGCGGCTCCGGCCCGCGCCGTCGCGGCGGGCTGAGCCGATGCCGGGCGCGCTCTTCCTGCTCGCCGCCGGGGGCCTGCTCTGGGCCTGGTGGAGCGGGCGGCTCAAGGGCTTCACGCACGACGACGCCATCGCCGCCGTCGTCTTCCTGCTCGGCCTGCGCCTGCTGACCAAGGGCAGCCTGCTTCCCGGCGCCGCGCTGATGGCCGGCGCCATCCTCTGGGCGGCCTACCGCCGGGGGCGCGGGCCGCGGACGCCGATCTCCGCTGAGGATGCGCGCCGGCTGCTCGGCGTGCCGGAGGATGCGAGCCTCGAGGAAATCCGCGCCGCGCACCGGCGCCTGATCTCCCGCGTGCACCCCGATGCGGGCGGCTCGGACGAGCTCGCTCACCGGGTCAACGCGGCCCGGGACACGCTCGTCGCGCAAATGAACCGGAAGCCGCCTCGCGCGTCTTGAGGGCACAGCATACAGACAGGGGAGTTGCCGAATGGGTTACCGTTTCCACCCCACCTCGCTGCGTGAATACGACATCAGGGGCATCGTCGGGGAGACGCTGGGAACGGAGGATGCGGAAGCGCTGGGGCGAACCTTCGGGACCATCCTGAGGCGCGCCGGCGGGCGCAGCGTCGCCGTGGGCCGCGACGGCCGCGAGAGTTCGCCGGGCCTCGAGGAGGCGCTGATCCGCGGCCTAACCGCCAGTGGGATCAACGCTGTCCGGGTCGGGATCGGCCCGACGCCGATGCTCTATTTCGCCGAGGCCGAGCTCGACGTGGACGGCGGCATCCAGATCACCGGCAGCCACAACCCACCCAATTACAACGGCTTCAAGATGGTGATGCAGGGCAGCGCCTTCTTCGGCCAGCGCATCCAGGACGTCGGCCGCATGGCCGAGGCCGGGGATTGGGACGAGGGCGCGGGCAGCGTCTCCGACGTCGAAGTGATGGACCGCTACGTCGACCGCCTCGTCCAGGATTTCGACGGAGACGCCTTCCGCATTGGCTGGGACGCGGGCAACGGCTCCGGCGGGCCGGTCGTCGAGCGGCTCGTGGAGAGGCTGCCCGGGGAGCATTTCACCCTCTACACCGACGTCGACGGCACCTTCCCCAACCACCATCCCGATCCGACCGTCGAGAAGAACCTCGAGGACCTGAAGCGGCTGGTGCGCGAGAAGGGGCTCGATTTCGGCGTGGCGCTCGACGGCGACGCCGACCGGATCGGCGCGGTCGACGGCGAGGGGCGGGTGATCTGGGGCGACCAGCTCCTCACCGTCCTCGCCGAGCCGGTGCTGAAGGAGCTTCCCGGCTCCACGATCATCGCCGACGTCAAGGCGAGCCAGGCTCTGTTCGACCGCATCTCCGAGCTCGGCGGGAAGCCGCTGATGTGGAAGACCGGGCACAGCCACATCAAGGCGAAGATGAAGGAGGTCGGCGCGCCGCTCGCGGGGGAGATGAGCGGCCACATCTTCTTCGGCCACCAATGGTACGGGTTCGACGACGGCATCTACTCGGCGGTGCGCCTGATCCGCGCCGTCAGCCGCCTCGGCGGCTCGCTGACCGCGCTGCGCGACGCGATGCCGGCGATGATCAACACGCCCGAGATGCGCTTCCAGGTCGACGAGAGCCGCAAGTTCGCGGTGGTGGACGAGGTGCTCGCGCGGCTGAAGGAATCCGGCGCCAACGTCGATCCGACCGACGGCGCCCGGGTCAACACCGAAGACGGCTGGTGGCTGCTGCGCGCCTCCAACACCCAGGACGTGCTGGTCGCGCGGGCGGAGGCGAAGACCGAGGAGGGGCTCGACCGCCTCGTCGCCCAGATTGACGAGCAGCTCGCTCTCTCCGGCCTCGAACGCGGGCCGCAGGTCGCCCACTGAGGTGCCGAAGCTCTACCCGGAGGCGCTCTCTTTCTGCGTCCTCTGGGCCGCCCTCGCGGTGGCTGGATGGAGCTGGCTCGGCTGGAAAGCCGGCGTGGCGCTGTCGATCGGCCTGTTCCTGGTCGTGATGCCGGCAAGCGCCGTCATTCTGTCGCGGACCAGCAATTTCGCGCTCGAGCGGGGGGTGCGGTGGGGCATCCTCGCCGTCGCGGCCTTGATCACCCTTTCGCTCGCCCGTTTCGGCGGCTGATCAAAGCAGCACGGCGCGCAGCTGAAGCAGCTCCCCGGCACGTGCCTGCTTCTTGTCGAGAGTTACGAGCGTTGCGTCCGCCGCCGAGGCGATGGCGAGGTGTAGCGCGTCCCCCACGGTAGCCATGGCTCACTCCTGACCAACTCATTGGTCAGATACCATGCGCTGCAGTCGCCCTCAATCGTCCTCGTCCTCGCGCCCGACCAGGTTGAGCTCGCGGGCCTTGATCTGACGGTTCATGCACCAATGCATCAGCGCGTCCTCGCGGCCGTGGGTGATCCAGACCTCGCGCGGCTTGAGTTCCTCGATCGTGGTCGTGAGCTCGTTCCAGTCGGCATGGTCGGAGACGATCAGCGGCAGCTCGACGTTCCGCTGGCGAGCACGCTGGCGGATGCGCATCCACCCCGACGCCATGGCGGTGATCGGATCGGGCAGGCGGCGCGACCAGCGGTCGTTGAGGCAGCCGGGCGGGGCCATGACGATCCGCCCCTTGAGCTCCGCCTTGGCGGCGCCGGTCGCCGGGCGGAGGTCGCCGAGGTCGACTCCGTGCTCGCCATAGAGGTCGCAGAGCCGCTGGAGGGCGCCGTGGATGTAGATCGGCTCGGAATGGCCGCGGCAGCGCAGTTCGGCGATCAGCCGCTGCGCCTTGCCGAGCGCATAGGCGCCGACGAGAACGCAGCGCTCGGGGTTCTCGTGGAGGCGGAGGAGCAGGCGGTCCACCTCCGACGCTGTCTCCGGGTGGCGGAAGACGGGGAGGCCGAAGGTGGCCTCGGTGATGAAGATGTCGCACGGGACCGGCTCGAACGGCGCGCAGGTCGGGTCGGGCCGGCGCTTGTAGTCGCCGGAGACCACCACCCGCTCGCCGCCATGCTCGAGGACGACCTGCGCCGAGCCGAGGACGTGGCCGGCGGGGACGAAGCTGACGTCCACCTCCCCGATCCGCACCACCTCGCCGTAGGCGACGGCCCGGCCGCCCGGCTGCGGGCCGTAGCGGCACTCCATGATGGCGAGCGTCTCGGGGGTGGCGAGGACCTCGCCGTGACCGCCGCGGGCGTGGTCGGCATGGCCGTGGGTGACGAGCGCGCGGGGCTTGGGCTGTCCGGGATCGACCCAGGCGTCGGCGGGGCGGACGTAAATGCCTTCGGGAAAAGGCTCGATCCAGGAACCGAGACGGGCCATTGGGAGCTATATGCTCGATATCGCTCCCCTCCGCCACCGGTGGGGCGGGCGAACGGCTAGGAAGGAGCGCAAGGACCATGGATCTGGGCGGAGCGAACTGGGCGATCCTCAACATCGTGGGGCCGCTGCTCATCCTCATCGTCATCGCCTGGGCGCTGATGCGCAACCGCAAGGCCCGCGGCAGCGCCGACCGGACCGAGGACGCGACCCGCGATGCCTACGACCGCGAGGAAGCCGCGCGGCGCCGGGACGGGCGCGAGTAACCCGCCGCAGCCGATGCCGACGCCGGCGCCCGCCGCGCTGCCGGACGTCGTCGCCGGCTGGTTCGCGGCCAAAGGCTGGGAACCGCGCCGCCACCAGATCGAAATGCTCGCGGCAGCCCGCGCCGGCCGCCACGCTCTGCTGGTCGCCCCAACGGGCGCCGGGAAGACCCTCGCCGGCTTCCTCCCCAGCATCGCCGAGCTCGCCGCGAACCCCTCGGACCGGCTCAACACGCTCTACGTCTCCCCGCTCAAGGCGCTCGCCGTGGACGTGCAGCGCAACCTGCTGAACCCGATCGGCGACATGGCGCTGCCGATCCGGGTGGAGACCCGCACCGGCGACACGCCCGCGGACCGCAAGGCGCGGCAGCGGGTGCGGCCGCCGCATATCCTCCTCACCACGCCCGAATCACTGAGCCTGCTGCTCAGCCACGAGGACAGCGCCCTGCTGTTCGAGGGATTGAGCACGGTGGTGGTGGACGAGGTGCACGCCTTCGCGAGCGGGAAGCGCGGCGACCTGCTGTCGCTGGCGCTCGCGCGCCTCCAGCGCCTGGCGCCGGGGATGCGGCGGGTCGCCCTCTCCGCGACGGTGGCAGACGCGGAGGCCTATCAGGGGTGGCTCGCGCCGCACGGGGACGCCGAGCTGGTCGACGTGGTCCGCGGCGATCCCGGCGCCGATCCGCGGATCGACATCATGCTGCCGGAGGACGAGCGCATCCCCTGGTCCGGCCATTCCGGGCGCTGGGCGGCCGAGAACGTGATGCGCGAGATCGAGCGGCACAAGACGACGCTCATCTTCTGCAACACGAGGAGCCTTGCGGAGCTGATCTTCCAGGATCTGTGGGCAGTGAACGAGGAGCATTTGCCGATCGGCATCCACCACGGCTCCCTCGCCATCGAGGCGCGGCGGAAGGTGGAGGCGGCGATCGCGTCGGGGCGCCTCAGGGGCCTCGTCTGCACCGCCAGCCTCGATCTCGGCGTCGACTGGGGCGATGTGGACCTCGTCATCCAGATGGGGGCACCCAAGGGCAGCTCGCGCCTGCTGCAGCGGATCGGCCGCGCCAACCACCGGCTCGAGGAGCCCTCCGAGGCGATCCTCGTCCCCGGCAACCGCTTCGAATATCTGGAGGCCCGCGCCGCCCTCGACGCGATCGAGGAGGATGAGCTCGATCCGGAGGTGTTCCGCCAGGGGGCGCTCGACGTCCTCGCCCAGCACGTCATGGCGGTGGCCTGCGCCGCGCCCTTCGCCGAGACGGAGATGCTCGACGAGGTGCGCAGCGCCGCGCCTTATGCGGGGCTCAGCGAGGAGCTGTTCCGCCGCGTCCTCGGCTTCATCGAGAGCGGCGGCTATTCGCTCAAAGCCTATGACCGCTTCCGCCGGCTGACGCGGGAGGCCGACGGCACCTGGCGCGTCTCGCATCCCCGCTTCATCCAGCAGCACCGGATGAACGCCGGCATCATCGTCGACGCGCCTTTGCTCGACGTCCGCTTCCGCGGCGGCCGCAAGCTCGGGACGGTGGAGGAGCAGTTCGGCGCCACCCTTTCGCCCGGCGACACCTTCTTCTTCTCCGGCCTGGTGCTGGAGGTGGAGAAGATCGACGGCACCGACCTCATCGTTCACGCCACCAAGAAAGGCGCGCGGATCCCGACCTATCTCGGCCAGCGCATGGCGATGTCGACCAACCTCGCCGAGCGGGTCAGGCACTTCCTCCACGAGCGCGAGCAATGGCCGCGCTTCCCCGACGACGTGCGCGAATGGCTCGAGGTGCAGGACCGGCGCTCGCTGCTGCCGCGGCCGGACCAGCTGCTGGTCGAGACCTTCCCGCACGAGCACCGCCACTACATGGTCATCTACAGCTTCGAGGGCTGGAACGCGCACCAGTCGCTCGGCATGCTGATCACCCGGCGGATGGAGAGCGCGGGGCTGAAGCCGCTCGGCTTCGTCTCCAACGATTATGCCCTCGCCTGCTACGCGCTGGAGCCGATCGCCGATCCGGCATCGCTCCTCTCGCCCGACATCCTCGAGGACGAGTTCGTCGAGTGGGTCCAGGGCTCGAACCTGCTGAAGCGCGCCTTCCGGGAGGTGGCAGTGATCGGCGGGCTGGTCGAGCGCCACCATCCGGGGAAGCGCAAGTCCGGCCGGCAGGTCACCTTCTCGACCGACCTCATCTACGACGTGCTGCGCCGGTACGAGCCCGACCACCTCCTGCTGCGCGCCGCCTGGGACGACGCCAAGGCGCGGCTGACCGAGGTCGGCCGCCTCGCCCGCCTCCTCGACCGTGCGCAGGGGACGATGGTCCATGTCGACCTCGACCGCGTCTCGCCGATGGCGGTGCCGGTGCTGGTCATCGTCGGCCGCGAGGCGACCGCGACCGGCACCGCCGACGACCAGCTCCTCATCGAGGCGGAGAGCCTGGCGGAGATCGCGATGCGGGAGTGAGGGTCCGCTAGTCTTCCGCCGCCATGCTGAGCCTCACCCTGCCCCCGCGCTGCCGGGGCGGGTAAAGTGTGTCGGCAGCCGTGAGACGCCGGCGGCGCCAGAAGCGCAGCGCGATCGCGGCGCCGCCCCCGATCAGCAGCGCGATGCCACGCTTGCCGGTACCCGCCTGGGACTGTGCGGCAACGCGCGCCGGTGCCGCGGCGGGCGTGGGAGCGGCGGCGGGAGCGGGAGCCGGAGCCGGAGCGGCCGCCTCCGCCTGCTGGCGCTCGAGCTCCGAGTTGAGCTCGCCACCCATCAGCAGGATGTAGGAGGAGAGGTAGAGCCAGGTGAGAAAGACGATCACCCCGCCAAGCGAGCCGTAGGTCGCGTTGTAATTGCCGAAGCTGGAGACGTAGAGGCCGAATCCGAAGCTCGCGACCAACCACAGCATGGTCGCGACCGCCGAGCCGGGGGTGATCCAGCGCCAGGGGGCATCGGGGCGGTTGGGCCCGTAGCGATAGAGGAGGGCGATGCCGCCGCTGATCACGCCGCCCGCCATGACCACGAACAGGATCTGCAGAAGCACGTGCACGACGGGTGAGGAGAAGGGGAGGAACTCCTCGATCAGCGCGATCCCGGAGACGGCGAGCGCCCCGGCCAGCACGGCCACGGCCAGTCCCGCCGTCATCAGCAGAGCGAGGAGTGTGCGGACGATGAACCCGCGCGTCTCCTTCACCTCATAGGCGATGTTGAGCGCCGTCACGACCGCGCCGGCGCCCTTGCTGGCCCCGTAGAGGGCGACGCCGATGGCGATCAGCAGGCCAATGCCCTTGGCGCTCGCCTTGCTGCCGGTGATCGCGGCGAGCTGGTCGGCGATGATCGCCGCCGCGTCCTTGGGCAGCGTCTGGGCGAGCGTGCGGATGTGCTCGGCGACCGTCTGCGGATCGGCCATCAGGCCGTAGGTCAGCACCACCGATGCGAGCAGCGGCACGAAGGCGAGGAAGCCGTAAAAGGCGACGCCCGCCGCGAGCAGCCCGACATTGTCGTCGGAGGATTCCTTCCAGGTACGCACCAGCACCTGCCGCCAGTCGGAAAGCGCCGGCCACTCGACGGGATTGATTGCCATGGCCCCGAGAACCGCAGGCCCGCCCGCGCGGTTCCGGCGCACCGACAAGAAAAGCCTCCCCGCGCCCGGAGCGCGGGAGAGGCTGCGAAGCGGGCGCTTACGCCGCGCGGCTCTCGTCGCGGCCGATGTTGTCGTTCTCCGGCCGCTGGTCGCCGATACGGCCCTGGCCCTCGGCGCCGCCGATCTCGATCCTGCGAGGCCGCATGGCTTCCGGGATCTCGCGGACGAGGTCGATCGACAGGATGCCGTCCTTCAGCTCGGCGCCGCGGACCTGGACGAAGTCGGCGAGGCCGAACCGGCGCTCGAAGGCGCGGGTGGCGATGCCGCGATGGATGTACTGACCCTCATTCTCGCCGTTCTTACGGCCCGAGACGATCAGCAGGTTCTGCTGCGCCGTGATCTCGATGTCCTCGGGACCGAAGCCGGCGACGGCGAGGGTGATCCGGTAGCTGTCCTCGCCCCGACGCTCAAGGTCGAAGGGCGGGTAATTCTCCGCCGCGCCCCAGCCGGCGCCGTTCTCGAGCAGGTCGAACAGCCGGTCGAAGCCGACGGTGGAACGCCGATAAGGCGTGAAGTCGAAGTTGGTCCTCATCTCAATGTCCTCCTTTGAGCAACATCATCGCCGGACCCGAACGGCGTCCGGCGGCGCAAAGATGGGAACCCTTCTGGTTCGCTTCAAGAGGTGTTGCAGCCCCTTGCGGGAGGCTCCATGCTGCCCGGCGACAGGAGACTTACGATGCGCCTCGTTCCGCTTCTCGCCCTGGCCTTCGCCGCCGCGCCCGCCCCGGCGCAGGACGTCACCGCCGCCGACCGACTCGCGCACGACCAGATGCTGGTGCTCGACACCCACCTCGACACGCCCGTGGTGTTCGAGCGGCCGGGGTGGGACATCGGCGACTGGCACCATTACGCCTGGGACAATAGCCAGGTGGACATTCCGCGGATGGAGGCGGGCGGGCTCGACGGCGGCTTCTTCGTCATCTTCACCGAGCAAGGCGGGCTCGACCCGGCGGCGATGACGAAGGCTCGCGACGCCGCACTGATGCGGGCGATCGCGATCCAGCGCGTTGTCGCCGCGCATGGCGACAAGCTCGGCTTCGCGACGACCGCCGACGATGCCGAACGGCTGCACAAGGAAGGCAAGAGGGCCGTCTTTCAGAGCATCGAGAACAGCTATCCCCTCGGGAACGACCTCTCTTTGCTCAAATTCTACTATGACCTGGGCGTCCGGCTGGCGGGGCCGGTGCACAACAGGGGGAACCAGTTCGGCGACAGCGCGGTGGGCGAGCTGCGCTGGAAAGGGCTCAGCCCGCTCGGCAGGCAATGGGTCGCGGAGATGAACCGGCTGGGCATGATCATCGACGGCAGCCATGCCTCGGACGCGGCCTTCGACCAGATGCTGGCGCTGTCCAAGGCGCCGATCATCCTCTCGCATTCCGGCCCCAAGGCGATCTTCAACCACCCGCGCAACATCGATGACGAAAGGATGCGGAGGCTCGCAAAGGCTGGCGGGGTGATGTTCGTCAACAGCGTCTTCCTCGTCCAGCACGACAATAGCGAGGAGCGGGACGCGATCGTCGCGCGGCAGGAGAAGTGGGCGACGCTGAGCCCGGCCGAGCGGCGGCGCCTGGTTGCCGACAAGGCGGCGCTCGACGCGAAGCGGCCCTACACGACGGCGGACTTCGAGCTGTTCATGAAGAGCCTGCTCCATTCGATCCGGGTGATGGGCGCCGACCATGTCGGCCTCGGCGCCGACTGGGACGGCGGCGGCGGCGGCGTCGGCATGGAGGACGTTTCCACGCTGCCGAAGATCGGCGCACGCCTCAGGAAGGAAGGGATAAGCGAGGCGGACATCGCGAGAATCATGGGCGGAAACCTGCTGCGGGTGCTGCGCGAGGTGCAGCGGCGGGCCGCGAAGGCGCAGTAGAGGTCTTCCCCGCCGAAGGCGCGGCGTCTAGTTACCCGCCCGGGTGGGGCCGCGTGTGGAGTATTCGAAGGCGCCGATGTCCGCCGATGACGTCCCGAACGGCCGGGCCGAGCCCGATTCCCTCTCGTTCCTGTCCGAGGGCGGGGAAATGGGGGCGCGGATCCGCGACTTCGACTGGAGCTGCTCGCCGCTCGGCGAGCCCGCGGACTGGCCGCAGGCTCTGAAGACCGCCGCCGGCATCGCGCTCAGCTCCCGCTTCCCGATGTTCGTCGCCTGGGGGCCGGAGCTGCGCTTCCTCTACAATGACGGTTACGCCGAGATCCTCGGCGGCAAGCATCCGGCCGCGCTCGGCCACGCCTTCGAGGACATCTGGGCCGAGCTCTGGGAGGACGTGAAGCCGCTGGTCGACCGCGCGATGGCCGGCGAGCCGACCTACAACGAGAATCTGCCCCTCCTCATGACCCGGAAGGGATATCCGGAGCAGACCTGGTTCACCTTCTCCTACAGCCCGCTGCGGGAAGCGTCCGGCGCCATCGGCGGGATGTTCTGCGTCTGCACCGAGACGACGGCGCTGGTCCTCGCGGAGCGGCGGAGAATCGACGAGGCGCAGCGGCTGCGCCAGCTCTTCCACGAAGCGCCCGGCTTCATGGCGGCGGTGCGGGGGCCCGAGCATCGCTTCGAGATGATGAACGCCTCCTACCAGCAGCTGATCGGTCACCGGGACCTGGTCGGCAGGACGGTGCGGGAGGCGCTGCCGGAGGTGGAGGGCCAAGGCTTCTTCGAGCTGCTCGACGAAGTCTATCGCAGCGGCAGGCCGTTCGCCGGACGCGGCATGCGGATCCAGCTCCAGCGCGAGCCCGGCGCTGCCGCGGAGGAGAGGTTCCTCGACTTCGTCTTCGCCCCCATCACCGACGAGACCGGCTCCGTCACCGGCATCTTCGTCGAAGGCTATGACGTCACGGAGCGCCATCTGGCGGCCGAGACGCTGCGAGAGAGCGAGGAGCGGTTCCGGCTCATCGCCGACTCGGCCCCGGTGCCGATGTGGGTGACGAGGCTCGACCGCAAGCGCAGCTTCGTGAACCGCGCGTATGTCGAATTCCTGGGCATCAGCTACGAGGAGGCGATCGACTTCGACTGGCGCACGGTGATCCACCCGGAGGACGCGCCGCGAATCCTCGCCGAGTCCATCGCCGGGGAGGCGTCGCTCCAGCGCTTCACGCTCGAGGGCCGCTATCGCAAGGGGGATGGCGGCTGGCGCTGGATCCGCTCGGTCTCGCAGCCGCGGTGGGGGCCGCAGGGGGAGCATGTCGGCTTCATCGGCGTCGCCCACGACATCACGGAGCTCAAGCTCGCCGAGGCGGCGCTGAGGGAGGTGAACGAGACGCTGGAGCGGCGGGTGGCGGAGCGAACGGCCGACCTCACCGCCGCGCTCGACCGGCTGCAGGCCGAAGTGGGCGAGCGCCTGAAGGCGGAGGAGGCGCTGCGGCAGGCGCAGAAGATGGAGGCGGTCGGCCAGCTCACCGGCGGCATCGCCCACGACTTCAACAATCTCCTCACCCCGATCATGGGCGGGCTCGAGCTGATCGCCGCGCGCATCGAGGATCCGCGGCTGAAGCGGATGGCGGAGAGTGCGCTCGAATCGAGCCGCCGCGGCGCGAAGCTCACCGGCCAGCTGCTCGCTTTCTCGCGCATCCAGCGGATCAGCATGGCGCCGGTGGCGGTGAACGAGGTGATCGGGGCGATGCAGCGCCTGCTCCACCACACGATCGGAGGCGGCGTCGCCATCGAGACGCGGCTCGACCCGTCCGTCGGCCACGCCTTGTGCGATGCCAACCAGCTCGAGAATGCGATCCTCAACCTGGCCATCAACGCGCGCGACGCCATGCCCGAGGGCGGCACGCTCACCATCTCGACGGCGCCGGCGCAGCTGGAGGCGGAGGCGGACCACGCCGCGGGCGACTTCGTGCGGATCACCGTCGCCGACACCGGCCATGGCATGGAGCCCGAGGTGCTCGCCCGCGCCACCGAGCCCTTCTACTCGACGAAGCCGATGGGCAAGGGGACCGGGCTCGGCCTTGCCCAGGTTTACGGCATTGCCCAGCAGTCGGGCGGGACGGTGCGGCTCGAGAGCGAGGTTGGGCGGGGGACGCGAGTCCACGTTTACCTCCCGTACGCCGAGGCGCCGGCGGCCGGGACACCGGACGACTCGAGCCGGGCCGAGGAGGCTGCTCAGACGAGCACGCAGCCCGCACGGGTGTTGGTGGTGGACGACGATGCGGACGTCCGCTCCTTCCTTGCCGAAACTCTGGAGAGCCTCGGCCACAAAGTCATTTGCGTCGCCTCGGGCCAGGAGGCGCTCGACCGGCTCGACGAGGCGCGGCCCGACCTCGCCCTCGTCGATTATGCGATGCCCGGAATGCACGGCGCCGACGTCGCCCGCGCCGCACGCGAGGCGATGCCGGGCCTGCCGATCGTCTTCGTCACCGGCTATGCCGACACCGAGCAGCTCCAGGACGCGCTCGGCGCCGGCGCGCCGGTGCTGCGCAAGCCGTTCACGATCGACGATCTCGCGCGCGCGGTGGCGGAGCACGCCGCCCCGCCCTCTTGAACCATCCGGGTTCTCCTCCCACATTTGCATGAGCGAGGGAGCGTGGCGGCTCTTTGCGCCCGCTCCTCGCGCTGTTGCTCAGTGGGAGGACAAGATGAGAAGCTTCGACTTCGCACCCTATCGCCGGTCCACGGTCGGCTTCGACCGCCTGTTCGACTTCCTCGAAAACGCCAGCCGTTCCGAGCAGCCGGACAATTACCCGCCTTTCGACATCGAGCGCCTCAGCGACGATCGCTACCGGATCACGCTCGCGGTCGCCGGCTTCGGCGCGGGCGACATCGACATCACGGCGCGGCAGAACCTGCTCGTGGTCCAGGGCCGCAAGGCCGAGAACCGCAACCGCGACGGCAACTTCCTCCACGTCGGCATCGCCACCCGCGCCTTCGAGCGGCGCTTCGAGCTCGCCGATTTCGTGCGCGTCGACAGCGCCGACATGAAGGACGGGCTGCTCTCGATCGAGCTGGTGCGCGAGATCCCGGACGCGATGAAGCCGCGCAAGGTGGACATCCGAACCGGCGCCGGCCGGACGGTGGAGAGCCATGGCGAGCCCGAGCGGCTGGACGAGCGCGAAACCGCCTGAGCTTTCCGACCGTTAGCGGCGGGACGGCGGCCCCACCGCCGCCGCCGCGACGACAGGAAGGCCGATGCTGCTGCACGACGATCCGCTCAACGTCACGTCCGCCTGGGACCTGGCGCTCCGCCTGGGTTTGGCCGCGCTGATCGGCCTGCTCCTCGGCCTCGACCGGGAGATGCGCGGCCACGACGCCGGCATCCGCACCCACTCGCTCGTCGCGCTGTCGTCGGCGATGATCATGGTGACGTCGCTGCTCCTCTACACGGAGCTGAAGGGCAACGGCGCCGACGCGCCCGATCCGCTGCGCGCGGTGCAGGGGCTCGCCCAGTCGATCGGCTTCATCGCCGCGGGCCTGATCTTCGTGCGCGGCGGGGCGGTGCGCAACATGACCACGGCGGCGAACATCTGGATCGCGGCGGCGGTGGGGATCGCCTGCGGATGCGGCCAATATGCCCTCGTCCTGATCGGCGGCGGCCTCGCCCTCCTCCTGCTCACCGGCCTCAAGCTGTTCGAGCGCTTCCTGCCGTCGGAGAAAATCGGCGACGAGGCGGAGTAGTTCAGTTGCAATTCAGGACGGTTCGGCTATCGGCCCGACTGACACACAACTGACACCAAGTTCGCGGTGCAATTGTCCTTTCGCCGGCGTAATGGCGCACCCGCGTCCGCCGTCGTTCCGAAAGGGCGCGGCCGGAGCAACAACCAGATCTGCGGTGCAATCATGAAGTGGCTGAAGAGGCTCAACAACCCGGTCCTGCTCGTCATCGAGGGCTTTCTCGCCGGCGCGCTGCTGTTCGCCGCGACCCACCCGGACGTCGTCGAGCTGCGCCCGCAGCCGACGGCGAGCGCGCAGGTCCGCTGAGCGCTTGAACCGCGCCGCCGCCCGGCTATAGCGGGGCATGGTTCGCTTTTCGTTCGCTGGTCAGGCATTGATGGCGCTGCCGCAGGGCGCGCTGTTCTGGCCCGCGCGGCGGGCGCTGATCGTCGCCGACCTGCATCTCGAGAAAGCAAGCTGGTTCGCGCGGCTGGGGCAGATGCTGCCGCCCTACGATTCGATCGCCACGCTCGCGGACCTTACCGCCCTCGCCGTGTCGACGGCAGCCGAGGAGGTCTGGTGCCTCGGCGACAGCTTCCACGACGTCGAGGGCTGCGAGCGGCTGCCGGTCCGGGCGCGCGAGATGCTGACCGAACTCACCGCCGCCACGCGCTGGACCTGGATCACCGGCAACCACGATCCGGGCTTCGTCGACCGCTGCGGCGGTGCGATCGCGCAGGAAGTGGAGGTGGACGGGCTGGTCCTGCGCCACGAGGCGGATCCCGCCGAGGCGCGGCCGGAGCTTTCCGGGCACTTCCACCCGAAGCTGCGAGTCAATCACCGCGGCAAGCAGGTCTCGCGCCGCTGCTTCGTCGCCACCGAGCGCAAGCTGATCCTGCCGGCCTTCGGCTCCCTCACCGGCGGCCTCGACGCGGCGCACCCCGAGATCGTCCGCGCCGTGGGTCCCCGCGCCGAGGCGCTGGTGCCGCTGACGGACCGGCTGCTGCGCTTCCCGATCGCCGCCTAGGCGAGCCGCGCCGGGATCAGGCCCCGGAGCGCATTGCCGACGAAGAAGCCGGCGCGGAGATCCTCCTCGCGCAGATCCGCCTCGCTGGCCTGCCCTCCGGCCAGCAGCCGCTCGCGCAGGATGCCCGGGAGGAGCCCGCGGGAGAGCGGCGGCGTCAGGAGGGTGCCGCCGCGCTCGACGAAGAGGGTGGTGAAGCTGCCCTCGGTGACGAACCCATCCGGATCGACGAAGACCGTCTCGAACGTGCCGGCGCCGGCGCGCGCGTCGTCGTAAAAGGCGCGGTCGCTGGTCTTGTGGCGGAGGCGGAAGTCGGCAGTGTCGACGGGCAGCGGCGCCAGCGCCACTTCAACCGGCCAGGCGGGCGCCTCCGGAAGGGCGCGCGACTCGATCGCCATCGCGCCGGTGCGGGAGAGGACGAGCCGCACCCTGGCGGGGCGCCGCAGGAAGAAGGTCGCGGCCTGGAGCTCGTTGCGGGCGTGGTGGCGGTCGAAGGCGAAGCCCAGCGCCTCGGCGCTGCGCTTGAGGCGGGCGAGGTGGCGCTCGAGGTCCGGCATGCCTTCGTCCGGATCGAAGCGCATCGTCTCGATCAGGTCGAAGCGCCGGTCCGTCTCCACAAAGGCTCCCTTCGCCAGGCACTCGGCCCATTCGTCCGCCGCGGCGCTGTCGGCAACGATCCCCGAGCCGAGGCCGATCCGCGCCAGGCTTTCGCCCTTGCGCAGCACCAGGGTCCGGATCGCGACATTGAACGCGGCTTCGCCGTCCGGCGCAAGCCTGCCGATCGAGCCGGTGTAGACGCCGCGCGGCGCGCCCTCGAGCGCGGCGATCACCTCCATCGCCCGGATCTTGGGCGCGCCGGTGACGGAGCCGCAAGGGAAGGCGGCTTCGATGAGGTCTACCGGACCGAGACCCTCTTCGATCTCGGCAGTGACCGTGGACGTCATCTGGAGCACGGTCGGGTAATGTTCGACGGCGAACAGCTCCGGTACGGCGACGGTGCCGGGCTTCGCGACCTTCGACAGGTCGTTGCGCAGCAGGTCGACGATCATCAGATTCTCGGCGCGCTGCTTGGGGTCGCTGCGCAGCGCCTCCGGGTCGCTGCCGCGGGGAGCGGTTCCCTTCATCGGCCGGGCGGTGATCCGGCCGGCTTCGAGCGTGAAGAAGAGCTCGGGCGAGAAGGAGAGAAGCCAATGCTCGCCGGTGAACACCACCGCCGCCCAGGACGCCTGCGCCCGGGCGCGGATGGCGGCGTAGACGGCCAGCGGGTGCCCTGCCGTCGCGACCTCGGCCTGGAAGGTGAGGTTCGCCTGGTAGACGTCGCCGGCAAGGATATGCTCGCGGACCTCGCCGACGGCGGCTTCGTAGCGCTCCCGGTCGATCAGCGGCGTCGGCGGCCCGGCCCAGCCTCCCGCCGGGTCCGGCAGCAAAGCGGAGGCATCGACCTCTTCGCTTCCGCCGAACAGGCCGAACCACAGGAGCGGGGGCGCGCCTTCCGCGGCCGGTGCGGCGAGCGGCGCGAGCTTGCGTTCGAGCGCGTGCCCGGCCTCGTAGGCTAAGAGACCCGCCGCCTCCCCGCCAAGGGCCCGCAGGCGCTGTAGCGCCGGCGCTACCTCCTCCGGCCCGCGCGCGGTCACGATTTCCGCGGGGTCCCGAAAAAGGCGAGCCCGGCCCCCGGCGATATCGTCGAGCAGCACGAAGGGCGCCTCGCCTTGCCAGAGCGGCTGAGCGGGTCCATCTCGCGGGTCAGGAGAGTCCTTCGTGGTCACCAGCGTTTTCGACCTCTTCAAGATCGGCGTCGGTCCGTCGAGCTCGCACACGATGGGCCCGATGACGGCCGCCTGCCGCTTTGTCGAGACGCTGGCGAAGAAGCAGATGGCGCCGGAGCGGGTGGAGGTCGAGCTTTTCGGCTCGCTCGCCCTCACCGGCAAGGGCCACGCCACCGATCGCGCGGTGCTGCTCGGCCTCTCGGGAAAGCGGCCCGACACGCTCGACCCGGACGAGGCGGACGTCGTGGTCGCCCGGGTGCGGGAGACGGGGCGGCTCTGCCTCGGCGGCCGCCGGGAGATCGGCTTCGACGAGGCGCGGGACCTGCGCTTCCTGCAGCGCGAGCGGCTGCCGCACCATTCGAACGGCATGCGCTTCACCGCGCGCGACGCGGCGGGCGAGGCGCTGGAGAGCGCGATCTATTATTCGACCGGCGGCGGCGCGGTGGTCGACGAGGCGGCGATCGCCCGCAACGCGCCGCCGGAGGGCGCGTGGGACGTCCCCTACAATTACCGCTCGGCGGACGAGCTGCTCGCCATCGCGGAGCGGGAGGGGCTGACCATCGCAGACGTCGCTCGGGCGAACGAGCGGGCGGGGCTCGCCGGCGAGGAGATCGACCGCCGCCTCGCCGCGATCGCGGAGGCGATGTCCGCCTGCATCGACCGCGGCATCGGCCGCGGCGGCATCCTTCCCGGCGGCCTCAATGTGAAAAGGCGCGCGCCGGATCTCTACCGGCTGCTGCTCGAGAGGGCGGAGCGGACGCTGCAGGACCCGCTGACGGTGATCGACTGGGTGAACCTGTGGGCGCTGGCGGTGAACGAGGAGAATGCGGCGGGCGGCCGCGTCGTCACGGCTCCCACCAACGGCGCCGCCGGCATCGTTCCGGCGATCCTGCGCTATTACGAGCGCTTCACGCCCCGCGCGAGCGACGCGGGAGTGCGCACCTTCCTGCTCACCGCGGCGGCGGTCGGCTCGCTGTTCAAGGAGAATGCCTCGATCTCGGGCGCCGAGGTCGGGTGCCAGGGAGAGGTGGGCGTCGCCTGCTCGATGGCCGCGGCAGGGCTGACGGCGGCGCTCGGCGGCACGCCTGGGCAGGTCGAAAATGCCGCGGAGATCGGCATGGAGCATAATCTCGGCCTCACCTGCGATCCGGTCGGCGGGCTCGTCCAGGTGCCGTGCATCGAGCGCAACGCGGTTGGCGCGATCAAGGCGATCGAGGCGAGCCGCCTCGCCATGGTCGGCACCGGCGAGCACCGCGTCAGCCTGGATCAGGTGATCGAGACGATGCGCAAGACCGGCCTCGACATGAACGAGCGCTACAAGGAGACCGCGCAGGGCGGGCTGGCGGTCAACGTCGTCGCCTGCTGACTTCCCCTCTCCCTCAGGGAGAGGGGTAGGGGTGAGGGGCTCGGGCCTCAGCGGCTGGCCTCGAGCGCCGTGAACCCCCACCCTGCCCTCCCCCGCCGGGGGAGGGAGTTGCTGGACTGGGCGCTTCGGCTTAGCGTTCGCCGTCCCAAACTGAGGTGTCCATGCGCAAAGCCCTATTCCTGCTTGCCGCCGCCCTGTCCGCCCCCGCCCTCGCCGCGATCGAGAAGCCCGCCGCGATCGTAGCCGACGGCATCCCGGCCATCCCCGATGAGCTCGCCGAGAAGACCCGGCCCTACATGGAATACCGCACCGCCGGCCTGATCGGCTGGAATCCGCGCAGCCGCGCGCTCGGCATCGCCACCCGCTTCGGCAACACCGCCCAGCTGCACGAAGTGGCGCGGCCGCTCGGCATGCGGCGGCAGATCACCTTCGAGGCCGAGCCGGTCGCCGGCGCCAGCTATGCGCGCGGCACGGGCGACGTGCTGGTCGTCCAGAAGGATATCGGCGGCAGCGAATTCTGGCAGCTCTACCGGCTCGACGAGGGGCGGCTGCAGCTGCTGACCGACGGCAAGAGCCGCAACTCGATCAACGCCTGGAGCCACGACGGCCGCTGGCTCGCCTACACCTCCACACGCCGCAACGGCACCGACAGCGACATCTGGATCATCGATCCGCGCAACCCCTCGTCGAACCGGATGCTGGCGCAGGTGACGGGCGGCGGCTGGTCGCTGCTCGACTTCGCGCCGGACGGCCGGACGGCGATCGTCGGCAACTCCATCTCGGTCACGAAGACCGACCTCTACCGGCTCGACGTCGCGAGCGGGCGGATGACCGCGATCGGCGACCACAAGCAGCAGATCGCTTATGGCGGCGCCCAGTTCGCGCCGAACGGGACGCTGTGGGTCACCTCGGACGAAGGATCGGACTTCCAGCGGCTCGGCACCCTCGATCCGGCGACCGGCCGCTTCACCGCGGCGGCACCGGAGCCGCGGTGGGACGTGGAGAGCTTCGACGTCTCTGACGACGGGCGGTTCATCGCCTACCTCGTCAACGAAGCGGGGGCGAGTCGGCTGAAGCTGCTCGACACCCGCACGCGCAAGGCCCGGACCGTGACTCGGCTGCCGACCGGCACCGCCGGCGGGATCGAGGTGGCGCCGTGGGGTGACGTCGCCGTCTCCCTGTCCGCGGCGACCTCGCCGTCGGACGTCTACGTCGTCAATCCGCGCACCCTTGCCGTCACCCGGTGGACCGAGAGCGAGACGGGCGGCCTCGACCCGAAGCGGAATGTGGAGCCGGTGCTGGTCGAAACGACCAGCTTCGACGGCGAGCGCGTCTCCGGCTTCCTCTACCGGCCCGATCCGGTGAAATTCCCCGGCCGCCGGCCGCTGATCGTCAATATCCACGGCGGCCCGGAAGGCCAGTCGCGCCCCGGCTTCCTCGGCCGCAACAACTATCTGCTGAACGAGCTCGGCATCGCCATCTTCTACCCGAACGTCCGCGGCTCGACCGGCTTCGGCAAGCGGTTCGTCGCGCTCGACAACGGGCCCGAGCTGCGGGAGAATTCGGTGAAGGACATCGGCGCCTTCCTCGATGTGCTGGCGCGCGACCCGGCGCTCGACGCGGCCCGATTCGCGGAGACCGGTGGCAGCTACGGCGGCTACATGTGCTATGCCAGCGCGATCCGCTACGGCGACCGCTTCAAGGCTGCCAACTGCATCGTCGCCATCTCGAACTTCGTCACCTTCCTCGAGAACACCCAGAGCTATCGCCGCGACCTGAGGCGGGTCGAATATGGCGACGAGCGCGATCCGGCGCAGCGCAAGCGGCTGCTGGAGATTTCGCCCCTGACGCGCGTCAAGGAGCTGCGGCTGCCGCTGATGGTCCAGACCGGCGGCAACGATCCCAGGGTCCCCGCGTCCGAGGCGGAGCAGATCGTCAAGGCGGTGCGCAGGAACGGCGGAACCGCCTGGCACCTGCTCGCGCAGAACGAGGGCCACGGCTTCGCCAAGAAGGAGAACCAGGACTATTCCTTCTGGTCGAGCCTGCTCTTCTGGCAGCAGAATCTGCTCGGACAGCCGGCGGTGGCGAAGGGGACGGACTAGAGGGGCAACACCCGAAGATAGCGGGGCGGGACGGCGTCGGTGAGCCAGACGCCGTTGGCGCTGCGGAAGAAGGAATGGCCTGCCGCCGCCATGCTGCCGCTGGCGATTTCTAGGATGGCGACTACGCCCCTGCGCCTTGCGCCCACGCGCCGCGCCGTATCGATATCGGCGCTGAGGTGGACGTGGTGGCGGTTGCCCTTCACCAGTCCCTGCGCGAGGATCGAGGGGAGAAAGGCCTCGCTGGTGCCGTGATAGAGGAGGGGTGGCGGCTCGGCAGGTTCGAGGCCGAGCTCGACCTCGACGCTGTGGCCCTGGCTGGCGCGGATGCGCTCCCCGCTCTCGTCGAAGGCGTAGCGCTGCTTGTCGTTGGTGCGGACGAGCTCGTCGAGCTGCTCGCGCCCGAAGTCGCCGAAGCGCCGGCGAATCGCGGCGAGCACGTCGGAGACTGGCGCCCAACCCTCGCGGTCGAGCGTCAGCCCGCCGGCCTGCGGCTTGTGGCGCAGGATCAGCGCCAGATATTTGCTCCCCTGCTTCACCGCGCCTTCGCCGCCAGCCATTCCTCGATGGCGCGATAGGCGCTGCGGCCGCGGGGCGGGTCGTCGCCGAGGCCGGTGGCGAAATAGGCGATGCCGGTGCCGCTCTTCGGGTCGACCCAGAGGCCGGAGCGCAGGCCGTAGGCC
>DASVVY010000043.1:0-100687 GCA_036386335.1 Allosphingosinicella sp.
AAGACGATCTCCGAAGGAATGTAAGCAATGTTCGACGCCTGGCTCCGCTCCGACGGCCGCAAGGGCATCAGAAACGTGGTGGCGGTCGCCTACCTCGTCGAATGCGCGCACCATGTGGCGCGGCGGATCGTCGACAAAGTGGACGACCCGGACGTTCAGCTGATCGGCTTTCCGGGCTGCTACCCCAATGCCTATGCGGCGAAGATCATGCGCGCGATCGCGACGCACCCGAATGTTGGCGGGATGGTGATCGTCTCGCTGGGCTGCGAGAGCTTCGACCGCGAGGAGCTGCGCGAGGCGGTGGCGGCGAGCGGCCGGCCGGTCGAGCTGCTCGTCATCCAGCAGGCGGGCGGGACGGCGGCGACCATCGCCGCGGGGCTGGAGGCGATCGAGCGGGTGAAGGCCGCCGCCGCCGCGGCGCCGCGCACTCCGATGCGGGTCGACGAGCTGGTGGTCGGCACGATCTGCGGCGGCTCCGACGGCACGAGCGGGATCACCGCCAATCCGGCGGTCGGCCGCGCCTTCGACCGGCTGGTCGCGGACGGCGCCACCTGTATCTTCGAGGAGACGGGCGAGCTGGTCGGCTGCGAGGCGATCATGGCCGAGCGGGCGTTGACTCCGGAGCTCGGCCGCGAGCTCGAGGCCTCCGTCGAAAGGGCCGAGCGCTACTACACCATCATGGGCTTCGGCAGCTTCGCGCCCGGCAATGCCGAGGGCGGGCTGACGACGCAGGAAGAGAAATCGATGGGGGCTTATTCCAAGTCCGGCTCCTCGCCGATCAGCGGCATCGTCAAGCCGGGCGACGTGCCGCCCACCGGCGGCCTCTACCTGCTCGACGTGGTGCCGGACGGGGAGCCGCGCTTCGGCTTCCCCAACATCTCCGACAATGCCGAGATCGTCGAGCTGATCGCCTGCGGGGCGCATCTGACGTTGTTCACCACCGGGCGGGGCTCGGTGGTGGGCTCGGCGATCGCGCCGGTGGTGAAGATCTGCGCCAACCCGGAGACCGCCCGCCACCTCGCCGCCGACATGGACGTCAATGCGGGCCGCATCCTCGAAGGGGAGGCGACGCTGGAGGAGGTCGGGGCCGAGATATACGACCGCGTTGTCGCCGTTGCGGCGGGCGCGCGCACCGTCTCGGAAGAGCTCGGGCACCAGGAATTCATCCTCACCTACAAGGCGTTCGACCCGATCGGCCCCGCCTGCCTCCCCGCCGCGGCCCGGCGGGCGGCGTGAGGCTTGCCGGCAAGACCGCCCTGGTGACGGCGGCGGCGAACGGGATCGGTCGCGCCTCGGCGGAGCTGTTCGCCCGCGAAGGCGCGACCGTGCACGCGCTCGACCGGGACGCGGCGGCGTTGGCGGAGGTGGAAGGGGTGACGCCGCACGTGTGCGACCTCACCGACGCAGCGGCCATCGCGGCGCTGCCGGAGGCGGTGGGGCCGGTGGACGTGCTCTTCAACTGCGCGGGCTACGTCCACAACGGCAACATCCTCGACTGCGACGAGGAGGCATGGACCTTTTCGAACGCGCTCAACGTCACCGCCATGTACCGGACGATCCGCGCTTTCCTCCCCCCGATGCTGGAGAGGAGCGGCGGGTCGATCGTCAACATGTCGTCGATCGCGAGCTCGGTGAAGGGGATCCCCAACCGATTCGCCTACGGCACGACCAAGGCGGCGGTGATCGGCCTCACCAAGGCGGTGGCGGCGGACTTCGTCCAGCGCGGCATACGCTGCAACGCCATCTGCCCCGGAACGGTCGACACGCCGTCGCTGCGCCAGCGGCTGCGCGACACCGGCGATTACGAGGCGGCCCGCGAGGCGTTCAGCGCCCGCCAGCCGATGGGACGGCTGGGGCGGCCGGAGGAGGTGGCGGCGCTCGCTTTGTATCTGGCGAGCGACGAATCCGCCTTCACCACCGGCACGATCAGCATCGTCGACGGGGGCTGGATCAACTGAGGAGAGAGACGTGAAGCTGCTGCGCTACGGCCCCCGCGGCGCCGAGAGACCGGGCCTGATCGACGGCGACGGCCGCATCCGCGACCTCTCCGGGCATGTTGCGGACATTGCGGGCGGCGTGCTGGCGCCGGAGAGCCTGGCGCGGCTGGCCGGGATCGACCCGGAGAGTCTCCCGCTCGTGGACGGCGACCCGCGTCTCGGCCCCTGCGTGGGCGCGGTCAGCAAGTTCCTCTGCATCGGCCTCAACTATTCCGACCATGCCGCGGAGACCGGCGCGACGGTGCCGCCCGAGCCGGTCCTGTTCACCAAGGCGACCAGTGCCATCATCGGCCCGAACGACGACGTGCTCCTCCCCCGCGGCTCGACCAAGACCGACTGGGAGGTCGAGCTCGGAATCGTCATCGGCACCGCGGCCAAATTTGTCTCCGAGGAGGAGGCGCCCGCCCATATCGCCGGCTATTGCATCGTCAACGACATCTCGGAGCGCGAATACCAGCTCGAGCGGCACGGCACCTGGGACAAGGGCAAGGGCTGCGACACGTTCGGTCCGATCGGACCCTGGCTGGTGACGCCCGACGAGGTGGCCGACCCGGCAGCGCTGCCGATGTGGCTGGAGGTGAACGGCCGCCGCTTCCAGGACGGCTCGACCGCCACGATGGTCTACAAGCCAGCCTTCCTCGTCTCCTACATCAGCCGCTTCATGAGCCTCCAGCCGGGCGACGTGATCTCGACGGGCACGCCGCCCGGCGTCGGCATGGGTCAGAAGCCGCCCCTCTACCTCAAGGCCGGGGACGTCATGGAGCTCGGGATCGAGGGCCTCGGCGTGCAGCGCCAGCGGGTCGTCGCGGACGAACCGTTCAGGTAACTGCGCCGGGCACCCACGGCGCGAACTCCGCGTCGCCGAAGCCGAGCCGCTCGCTCGCGCTCGGCTCGCCGCTCGCGAGGCGGATCAGGGCTTCGAAGATTTCGCGGCCTTTCTCGGCGACGCTGGCCGTCCCATCGACGATGTCGCCGCAATTGACGTCCATGTCCTCGCTCATGCGGCGGTAGAGGTCGGAATTGGTGGCGAGCTTGAGCGAGGGCACCGGCTTGGCGCCGAAGGTCGAGCCGCGGCCGGTGGTGAAGGCGATCAGGTTCGCGCCCGAGGCGATCTGGCCGGTCACCGACATCGGATCGAAGCCGGGCGAGTCCATGAAGACGAGGCCCTTCGCCTCGATCGGGTCGGCGTAATCGTAGACGGCCGCGAGCGGGGCGGCCCCGGCCTTGGCGACCGCGCCGAGCGATTTCTCGAGGATGGTGGTGATGCCGCCGGCGATGTTGCCGGCCGACGGGTTGTCGTTGAGCGTGCCGCCGTGGACGCGGACATGCTCGCGCCACCAGTCGACCCGTGCCTGGAGGTCGCGCGCGACGCCCTCGTCCTTGGCGCGGGCGAGGAGGAGGTGCTCGGCGCCGTAGATCTCGGGCGTCTCGCTGAGGATGGCGGTGCCGCCATGGGCGACGAGCAGGTCGGAGGCGGCGCCGAGCGCTGGATTGGCGGTGAGGCCCGAAAAGGCGTCCGAGCCGCCGCATTGCAGGCCGAGGCTGAGGTGGGAGACCGGGAGCGGCTCGCGCACCGCTCCGGCGGCCATCTCGAGCAGCGCCTCCACCTGCCGCACACCCTCGGCGATGGTGGCCGAGGTGCCGCCGGTGGATTGGATGTCGAAAGCGCGGATGCGCTCGCTGGCCCCGCCCGCCTCGTCGAGTAGCGCGCTCAGCTCGTTGCTCTCGCAGCCGAGGCCGATCGCCAGCACGCCGGCGAAATTCGGGTGGCGGGCATAGCCGGCGAGGGTGCGGCGGAGGACGCGGATGCCTTCGCTCTCGCGGTTCATCGCGCAGCCGTGGGCGTGGGTCAGCGCGACGACGCCGTCGACGCCGGGCCAGCGCTCCGCCAGCGGCCCCTGGAAACGGGCGGCGATCGCCCGCGCCACCGTCGCCGAGCAGTTCACCGTGGTAAGGATGCCGAGATAGTTGCGGGTCGCCACCCGCCCGTCCGCACGGCGGATGCCGTCGAAGGTGCGCGCGCCCGCCTCCGCCTGCGCCAGCGCGGCGGCCCTGGCATGGCCCCGGCCCTGGTCGGCGCCGGGCATGCCGGCATTGTGGACGTGGACGTGCGTCCCGGGTTCGATCCTGGCCTTCGCCACTGCGATCAAATTGGCATATTTGACCACCGCCTGGCCGGGAGCGATGGCGCTCAGCGCCACCTTGTGTCCGGCGGGGATCGGCTCGCGCACCGTCACGTCGCCCACCCGGTCGCCCGGCTCCAGCGCCGCCAGAGCGAGGGCGACATTGTCCGCGTCGTGGAGGCGCAGCCAGGGCCGCGCGCCGCCTATCGGTCTTCCGCTATCCGCCATGGCGCTGCAGATAGGTATCGACGGTGGCCGCGTCGATGGCCTCGGTCGGCAGTTCGATCCGCTTTTCGACCGGCTCCTTGCGCATGATCTTCATCGCCTGCCGGACCGCCTCGGCGCCCGGCGGCGCGTAGACGAAGGTGGCGGTGAGCGCGCCCTGCTTCACCCACTTCGCCCCCTCCTCGGGAATGGCGTCGATGCCGAGGAACATGATCTGCTTCTCGCGCCCGGCGTCCTTGGCGGCGAGCCAGGCGCCGTAGGCCATCGGGTCGTTGTGGGCGTAGACCATGTCGATCTTCGGGTGCGCCTTCAGCGCGGCGGCCATGATGTTGTAGGCGCGGTCCTGCTTCCAGTCGGCGTCCTGCCGGTCGACCAGCCGCTTGATGCCGGGTTCCGCGTCGATCTGCTCGGCGAAACCTTTGTGCCGCTCCTGCGCGGGGGTGGAAGCCATGCCGCCCCAGATCTCGACCAGGTTGCCCTGCGCCTTGCCCTTTCCGCCGAGCTTCTGGACCGCATATTGTCCGGCCATGGTTCCGATCTTCAGGTTGTCGGAGCCGATGAACTGGGTGAATTTGTCGGTGGAGACGCCGCGGTCGAGGACGATCACCGGGATGCCGGCCTCCATCGCCCGCTCAACGACGCCGGTCAGGCCCGCGCTTTCCTTGGGCGAGATCATGATCAGGTCGACGCGCTGCTGGATGAACGCCTCGACGTCGGACACCTGCTTCTCCGTCCGGTCCTGCCCGTCGGCGATGGTGAGCTGGATCTCGGGATGCCTGGCGGCTTCGTCGCGCATCTGGCGGTTGAACAGGACCCGCCACGGCTCGGCGGTGGTGACCTGGCTGAAGCCGATGCGGAACTTGCGGGCGCCTTGGTCGCCGCTCTGGCCACCGTCGGAGCAGGCTGTGGCGAACAGGGTCGCCAGCAACAGCGCGGCGAGCGCGAAGAATGAATTGACGGCTCTCATCCGGATTTCCTCCTGAATCGTGCGAAGCTCAGCCCCTTGCCCTCCTGCACCAGCACCGCGGCGATGATGATCAGGCCCTTGAGGACGAGCTGCGTGTTGGAATCGACGTTGCTGAGCTGGAAGACGTTGGTGAGGAGGCCGAAGATGAGGACGCCGACCAAGGTTCCCTGGACGGTGCCGCGCCCGCCCATCAGGCTGGCGCCGCCGATCACCACCGCCGCGATCGCGTCGAGCTCTAGCCCGACCCCCGCATCCGGCTTTCCCTGCCGGTACTGGGCCGCGTAGAGCACGCCGGCGAAAGCGGCGAGCATCCCCGAGAGGGCGTAGACGGTGATCTTCACCCGCGCGACGTTGACGCCGGCGAGGTGCGCCGCCTTCTCGTTGCCGCCGATCGCGTAGATTTCGCGCCCGAAGCGGAAGCGGGAGAGGAGCAAAGCGAAGCCGACCACCACCGCGACGAACAGCAGGCCCGGCACCGGGATGCCGAAGACGGAGGAGCGCAGGATGCCGAAGGTCTCTGCCGCCTCGGTTCCGGAGTAGATCGGGTAGACCGACTGGTCCTGGCCGGCCATCAGCCGGGCGAGGCCGAGCACTGCGACCATCGCGGCGAGGGTGGCGATGAACGGCTGCAGCCCGCCCTTTGCGACGGCGAGGCCGTTCAAGCCGCCGATCACCAGCCCCACCGCCAGCGCCGCGATGATGACGCCGAGCAGGCCCACGCCCTCACCGAGCTGCGGGGTCAGCCAGAGGTAAGCCCCCGCGGCCAGAACGGCGCCGGCCGCGGCGCCGGCGGCGAGGGCGGGAAAGGGAGCGACGCCGCGCCTTTTCAGCAGCGCCGAGACTCCGGCCCAGGCGAGGCCGCCCAGCACCAGCATCGTCGCCGGCACGCCCGCCACGGCGGCATTGTGCCAGCCCTGCTGTGTGAGCAGCATCGCCACCAAAGTCGCCCCGAGCGCCATCACCGATCCGACGGAGAGATCGATGCCGCCGGTGAGGATGACCAGCGTCATCCCCACCGCGATGATGCCGGTGATCGACACCTGCCGCAGCACGTCGGTAAGGTTGGACGCGCTGAGGAAGACGTTGGTCCCGTCGAACGACACGGGCGAGAGGAAGGCGCCGGCCGCGATCACCGCAAGGAGGCCCCAGTAAAGCTTGGTCGCGCTCGCGATCCGGCCGAAGCGGCTCATTCCCCTCTTTCCCCTTCGTTCTGGAACCTCGGTTCGATGGGCCCACCCGGCATGGCATGGTCGAGCAGCTTTTCCTGGCTGAAGCGGTCCGGCTCCAGCAGAGCCGCGGGGCGCCCGGCCTGCAGGACGAGGATTCGGTCCGAGAGCTGCATCAGCTCCATCCAGTCCGAGCTTACCAGGATCACAGCGAGCCCTTCGGCGGTCAGCTGGTCGATCAGCTCGTAGAAGGCGGCCTTGGCGCCGACGTCGACGCCGCGGGTCGGCTCGTCCAGGAGCAGCAGCCGCGGACGCGTGGCCAGCCATTTGCCGATCACCACCTTCTGCTGGTTGCCGCCCGACAGGCTGCCCGCCGGCTGGTCCGGTCCGGTGGCCTTGATCGCGAGACTGCGCATGAACCCGTCGACCAGGCTGCGCTCGCCGCTTTTGCGGAGGCAGCCGAGCGAGGACAGCTCGGGGAGGGAGGCGAGTGCCATGTTGAAGCGGATCGATTCGTGGAGAATGAGGCCGCTCCCCTTGCGGTCCTCGGTGACGAAGGCGACGCCGCGGCGGATCGCGTCGGCGGGGGATTTCGGCCGGTACGGCGTGCCTTCGAGCGCGATCTCGCCGGTCCAGGGATCGTCCGAGGCGCCCGCCAGCAGCTCGAGCAGCTCGGTCCGGCCCGCGCCCATCAGGCCGCCGATGCCGAGCACCTCGCCCGCCCGCGCCTCCAGCGTGACGCCGTCGAGCACCGTGGCTCCGTCCGGGCGCCGGCGACGGAGCGCCCGGGCTGCGAGCACGACATCCCCGTGCGTGCGGGCTTGGCGGTCGAATTCGGCGACGTCGCGGCCGACCATGTCGCGGATCAGCGCCTCCCTGCTCGTCTCCTGGACCGAGGTCCAGCGCACCGTCTCCCCGTCGCGCATGACGAGGACGTGGCTGGCGATGCCGAACACCTCCTCCATCCGGTGCGAGGTGTAGATGATTGCCACGCCCTCGCGCTGCAGCCCCCGCACGACTTCGAGCAGGTCCGCCACCTCGCGCTCCGACAAGGCCGCGGTCGGCTCGTCGAGGATCAGCAGCCGCGCCTGGTGCGACAGCGCCTTGGCGATCTCGACCAGCTGCTGCTCGGCGACGCGCAGCTCGCCCACCTTCGCAGTAGGTGGGCGCGCGCAGGAGAGACGGCGCAGCAGGACCTCCGCGGTCGCGTTCATTTTCGCCCGGTCGATCGTGCCCCAGCGAGTGAGCGGTTCGCTGCCGAGGAAGATGTTCTCGGCCACCGTCATTTCCGGCGCGAGGTGCAGCTCCTGGTGGACCATCGAAATGCCGGCGCGGTGGGCGTCGGCGGGGCCGGCGAGGACGAGCGACTCGCACTCCCACCGGATCGTTCCGCGGTCCGGCTGCAGGACGCCCGCGAGGATGTTCATCAGCGTGCTCTTGCCCGCGCCGTTGGCGCCCATCAGCGCCAGCACCTCGCCCGGCCGGATCGAGAGGGAGACGCCCTTCAGCACCGGCGCCGCGCCGAACGCCTTCCAGACGCCCTCGGCCTCGAGCAGCGCCGCCGCCCGGGGCGCCGCCGCAGCCTCGGCCGCCGCCGCGCTCAACATTGGGCCTCAGGCTGTAATCGGGCCGCCAAAACATCCTCCTGGAGCGCCGCTAACATGCTACTTAAACCGTGATAGTGTCAATGCGCGCAATCTTTGCCACCATTGCCGCGCTGCAGCATGTCAGCCGATGCCGTAGAAGCTCGCTGCGGTGCGGCCCATCACCCACTCCTTCTCCTCCGCGGGCAGGTGCTCGATCAGCCGATCCACGGCCTCAAGCCACAACCGATAGTCGCCGTTGAGGTTCAGCACCGGCCAGTCGCTCCCCCACATCAGCCGACGTGGGCCGAAGGCGTCGAGGAGCACTTCCGCGAACGGCTTCACATCCTCGAGCGACCAGCCGGGACGCGCCTCGGTGGCGAGGCCGGAGAGCTTGCAGCAGGCGTTCGTCTCCGCCGCGATCCGGCGCATCCCGTCCGCCCAGGGCTGCAGCGCGCCACCGGCGATGTCGGGCTTGGCGCCGTGGTCGATCACCACGAGCAGCTCCGGATGCCGGTTGAGGCGGGCGCGCAGGTGGGGGAGGTGGCGCGGCTTGACGAGCGCGTCGAAGCGCAGCCCCGCCGCGGCGATGGCGTCGAACACCGGATCGAGGTCCGGCCGCGCCACCCATGCCTCGTCCGGCAGATCCTGGATCATCGGCCTCAGGCCGACGAGGCCGGGCCGCGCCGCCGCCTGCTCCACCCGGCCCGCGGCATCGGGCGCATCGAAGTCGATCCAGCCGACCGCGCCCGCTACGAACGGCGTCGCCGCCGCCAGCTCGAGCAGGAAGTCGGTCTCCGCCTCGGTCGGCGCGGCCTGGACGAGAATCGTCCGGTCGATCCCGGCCTGGGCCAGCAGCGGCGCCAGGTCGTGGGGCAGGAAGTCGCGGTGGATCCGCCCCAGGGCGGGGGTCAGCCAGCCATAGTCGCCGCGGTCGAGGCGCCAGAAATGCTGGTGGGCGTCGACCCGCATCCCTTATTCTCCCGGGCGGATCACGCCCTTGCGCAGCAGCAAATTGCCGTAGAGCCGCGCCTCGCCCGTGGCGACCACGGCGAAGGCGCCGCGCGCCCGCTCGTAAAAGGCATGCCGCTCCACCGCCTCGATCGGGCCGGAATAGCCGTTCGCCCGCAGCGCCTCTTCGAAGAGGGCGGTGACCGGCGGCACCTCGTCGGGAGCGTCCACCACCGCCATCCGCCACGCCGCGGCGGGGACGAAGTCGTCGAGCGGCATCAGCGCCGCCACCGCGGCCGTGACGCGCACCGCGTCGACGCCGTCGACACGCATCAGCCGGCGCGCGTTGGCGGCGGCGGGGAAGTTGGCGTCGACGATGGCGATGTCGTCGCCGTGGCCCATCGCCCGCAGCGCGGCGAGCAGCTCCGGTCCGAGGATCGGGTCGATTCCCTTGAGCATGGCGCGACGCTAAACCAAATGGCGCAAACATGCCAACAGGCGCCGCTCGCCCCCCGAGGAGGGTGTCGGCCGCGCGATTGCGCGGCGCTGATATTCCAGCTACTTCTCGGCGCATGAGCGCGCTCGCGCAACGCGACTTGCCCAAGGCGGACCGGGTCCATGCGGTGCTGCGCCGCCGGATCCGTGACCTCGACCTCCCCCCCGGCGCGCCGCTGCGCAAGGAGGAGATCGCGCTCGAGTTCGGAGTCTCGCGCGCGCCGGTCAGCGAAGCGATCGCCCGGCTCGCCGAGGAAGGCTTGGCGGAGGTGTTCCCGCAGCACGGCAGCTTCGTAGCCCGCATCCGCGCCGAAGACGTCCGCGAGGGACTGTTCATCCGCACCGCCCTGGAAGTGGAGGCCGCGCGGCGTGCGGCGGCGCTGCGCGATCCGGGGCTCTGCGCGCAGCTGGCGGAGAATATAAGCGGGCAGGAGGCGGCGCTGGCCGACGGCGACCTCCAGCGCTTCTACGAGCTGGACGAGGCGCTTCACGAGACGATCTTCCGGGCGGTGGGACAGGCGCGGGTGCGGCGCTATCTCGAAGCGGCCCGCGCGCCGCTCGACCGCATGCGCCGCCTGACGCTGCCGACGGGGCAGCGGCCGCAGGCGACCCTTTCGGAGCATCGCGCGATCGTCGAGGCGGTAATGTCGGGCGATCCCGAATTTGCGGGCGCCGCGATGCGGGCCCACCTCGCCGCCGTCGCTCGCGCCGTCGAGGAGCAACTGTCGCGCAGCGAGGAGATACGATGAGCATAGCCCGGCGGGACTTCAGGCTGCGCAGCGGCGCGGCGCTCTCCTTCTCCACCCTCGGCTTCGGGGCGGCGCCGATCGGCAACATGCACCGGCGCCTCGAGGAGGAGGAGGCGGCAGCGACGGTGGAGAGCGCCTGGGCGGCGGGAATGCGCTATTTCGACACGGCGCCGCTCTACGGCCACGGCCTCTCCGAACGTCGGGTGGGCGCCGCGTTGCGCGAGAAGCCGCGGGACGAGTTCGTCGTTTCCACGAAGGTGGGCCGGCTGCTCGAACCCTGCGCGCCCGGCGAGGAGGAGGCGGGGATCTACAAGGAGACGCCGCAGGTCCGCGTCCGGTTCGCCTATTCCTACGACGCAGTGATGCGCTCCTTCGAGGAGAGCCTGTCGCGTCTCGGCCTTGGCCGGATCGACATCCTCTACGTCCACGACGTCGACGCGCTGACCCACGGGAACGACGAGGCCGCCGACGCGCGGATCGGCGAGTTGCTCGACACGGGTGGCTGGCGTGCCCTCGACGAGCTGCGCTCAACGGGCGCGGTGGCGGCCATCGGCGCTGGCGTGAACACGGTCCGCGCCTGCGAGCGGCTGCTTGAACTGGCGGACCCCGACATCTTCCTTCTCGCCGGCCGCTACACCTTGCTCGATCAGAGCGCAGCCGTGCGGCTGCTCCCCGCCTGCGTCGAACGCGGCGTCGCCGTAGTGCTCGGCGGACCGTATAACAGCGGCATCCTGGCGACGGGCCCCGTCCCCGGCGCCTGGTACGATTACGAAGCGGCGCCCGAACCGATCCTCGCGCGAGCCCGGCGCCTGCAGGAGGTGTGCGAGCGCCACGACGTGCCGCTGGCGCGCGCGGCGCTCCACTTCCCGCTGTCCCACCCGGCGATCGTGTCCGTCATTCCCGGGAGCCAGACCCGCGCCGAGGTGGAGAGGAACGTCGCCACGTTCACTGACCCGCCGCCGGCGGCGCTGTGGCGGGAGCTGGCTGGGGAGGGCCTGATTACGTCAGAAGCCGCGGCGGCGCTCGGCGCCTAGGCGTTGGCGCGGAGGCCTTCGGCGGCGGGTGCCCTGGTGCGGGCTGCCGCCCTGATCCGCGCGAAGAGGGAGCGGCCGGCATTCTCGACGGCGCAGGCCATGCGGGCGGCGGGGCGGTCGAGCGGTATCATCAGCGAGAGGATCGGCCGCCGGTCCAGCCAGATTCGCTCGAACATCGGGTGGCCCGGAGTCGAGCAGCTGTCGACCCAGTCGAGCGTCAGCCCATGCTCCAGATACTCCATCTGCAGCAGCACGCCGGGGGAGTAGCGTGAAAATTCCTCGTCATAGGCGATCTTGAAGGAGATCGCGGTGCGGCCGGTCTCGATGTGGGCGAGCATGCTGATGGTCCTCTCGCCGAGGCACAGGCGGCGCATGTCGAGCCGCCCCTGGGCGTGGGCCTCGGCGAGGAGGTGGCGGGTGAAGGCCTCGACATGGGTTTCCGACGCGGCCGCGACGCCCTTGCGGCCCTTCCATCCCGATTCCTCGAGGGCGATGAACTCGTCGATCCACTGCGCCGGATCCTCCTCAGGCCGGAGCTTCGCGAACGTGATCGGGCCCAGCTCCTCGAGGCGCTTGCGCCGCCTCTTCTGCTCGCTCAGCAGCTTTCGCGGGATGCGTCTGAGATAGTCTTCCCTCGAGACGCCGCCGCGCAGCAGCGCCCGCTCCAGGGTGCGGGTGACGTAGAGCGGACGCTTGAGGTCCCGCGCGACCTCGATCAGCGCGCGAGTCGAGGGGCTGTCGGTGTGGAGCTGGGCGAGCCGCAGGAACGAGGCGCCGCCGATATCGTCGAGGTGGGGGAGGAGGGCGGTCCAGAAGCTGCGCTCCTGGCCGGCGCGGATCAGCGGTCCGCCAAAGGCGCGCAGCCGGTAATCCCAGGTCTCCAGGCCGGTGGGCAGAAAGGGGCCGCGGTTCCACCGGTCGAGCAGCAGCATGCCGTTGAGCTGCCGCTTCCCCGCCGCGTCCGCGCCCCAGGCGACGACCGCGAAGACTCGCCCGGCGCCGGGGTAGTCTAGGGCAGGGAGGATCGCCATCGGCTCGAAGAAGATGTTGGGCTCGCTCGCGGCGCGGGCGAGGGCGCGCCACTCGTCGGCGATGGCGCGAAGCCGATCGCCGCCTTCGATGGTCTCGATCCTGAGCGTGGTGCCGTGCATGTTCAACTTAGCTCGTGACCCTTGCGCTGCTGTAACGCATTAGACGCATGGTGACGACGATGGACGCGGGGGAGACGGGGCGCGCGAGTCCCAAAACGGGAAGGGGGAGGATGCCCCCCGCGATCGTGCTCGGCCTCGACCGGATGATCGGCCTCACCATCGTCCGCGAGCTCGGCATGCATGGCGTTGGCGTGATCGGCGTCGGGCGGCGGGACGCTCTGGCGGTGTCGTCGCGTTATCTCACGCGCTTCGTCGAGCGGCCCGTCGGCGCCGTCCGCGAGTGGCTTCCGGAACTGGTGCGCGAGCATGGCGCGGGTGCGGTCCTGGCGATGGCGGAGGGGGACCTCAAGGCGCTGGCGGAGCTCGACGAATGGATCGAGGGCGCGCGGGTGCTGACGCCGCGGGCGGAGCCGCTGGCGCGGGTGCTGGACAAGGCGCGAACCCTCGCCGCCGCGTCGGTTGTCGGCATCGAAACGCCGCGCAGCTGGCAACCCGGCGCGTTTGACGAAGCGGCGCCGGATCTCGGCTGGCCCGTGGTGCTGAAGTGGGCGGACCGCGTGTCGATCGCGGACCGGCTCGCGAGCGCGGGCCTGCGGATGCTGAAGGCGGAATATTGCACCGATGCGGCTTCGTTGTGCGGTGCGCTGGCGCGTTACGAGGCCGTGGGCGAATATCCGCTCGTCCAGGAATATTGCCGCGGGCACGGGCTCGGCCACATGCTTTACATGGACGGCGGGCGCGCGGGCCTGCGCTTTCAGCATGAGCGGCTGCACGAATGGCCGCCGGAAGGAGGCGTCTCCACACTGTGTCGCGCGCTCCCGCTGTCGGAGCACGCGGGGCAGATGGAGCGGTCGGAGGCCTTGCTCGCCGCGCTCGGCTGGGAGGGGCCGGCCATGGTCGAATATCGCTACGATCGGGCGACCGGGCGATATTTGCTGATGGAGGTGAACGGGCGCTTCTGGGGCAGCCAGCCGCTCGCCACCGCCTGCGGCGCTCATTTCGCCTGGGAGCTCTACCGCCGCCGGATCCTCGGCGAGGCCGATCCGCCGCCGCCGCCGCGCTCGGGCATCCGCGCGCGGCAGATGGTGCGCGAGACCCGGCGGCTCGGACGTGTCTTCCGGCCCGGCGCGATCAAGGACCCCGCGTATCGGCGGACGCCGCTGCGCGACCTTGCCCGCTATGTCGGTGGCTTCCTCGACCCGCGCACGCGCTATTTCGTCTTCGCCTGGCGCGATCCGAAGCCGTTCCTCGCCGAGATCGCAGGAGAGGTGCGGTCGCTGCTGCGCAAGCGGAAGCGTTAGGGCGCCTCACCCATCCTGTGCCGCTCAGGGACAGCCGGAATCGGGCGCTAGGCGGCTCTCCGCCTTCGGATTATCCAGATTGCGCGGGGTAGTGAAAACTCCTGCCGCCGCCGGCCGGGCTTCCAGGTCTCTCCCTGGGCCCGGTCGGATTGTGGCTCTAGCGTTCGGAGCGGGAAAGACTTGGGTTCGCTCCTTGGCAGCATCGTCGGAATCAGCGACAGCCTCTACTTGCTGCTGAACGGCCTCGCCGGCCGTTCCTGGCTGTTCGACACGCTCGTCACCCTCGCCATCGACAACAATCTGGTGAAGGCCGCGCCGCTCTGCGCCGCCTTTCTCTTCGTCTGGTATGCCGTGGGAGACGAGGCGGCTGTGCGGCGGCGGCGGCGGGTGCTGATGGTGACCGTCGGGTCGCTGTTCGTCGTCCTGGCGGCGAGCAAGACGATGGGCGACCACATCTTCCTGCCGCGGCCCTTCATCCAGTCGGAGCGGGTCTATCACGTCGAGGGCGGCAAGCTCGTGCAGACGGTGCCGCTCGCCTACCGCACGCCGCTCGCCGGCTCGCCGCAGGGACGGTTCGAGCGGCTGGGGGCGGGGGAGATCGAGGAGAACGACCTCGCCTCCTTCCCGAGTGACCACGCGGCCTTCTTCTTCGCGCTCGCGCTCGGAATCTTCCTCGCGTCCCGCCGGGCGGGCGCGTTTGCGATCGCCTGGGTGCTGGTGGCGATCGCCGGCAGCCGGATGATCACCGGCACCCATACGCCGCTCGATATCGCCGGCGGAATCGCGATCGGCGGCACGATCCTGCTCGCGGCGCAATTCGTCGCCGGGCGTTGGCTGCGCGGGCTGCTCGATCGAATCGCCGGCTGGACGCTGCTTTACCCGGCGCTGTCGGCGGCGCTCGTCTTCCTGATGATGTTCGAAGTCGGCAACTCGCTCGACAATCTGCGGGACCTCGCCCGTACCGCTCGCCACATCGTCGAAAATTTCGTGGGGGGCTGATGCGCGCAGTCTCCCTTCTCCGCGCCTGCTGCGCCCTGCTGATCGCCTCCGCCGTGGGCGGATGCGGCCTCGACCAGGACGGGATGGTCCTCGTCCTCGACCGCGCTTATTCGCCCGAGCTCCTGCTGACCGAGAAAGACGGCATTACCTCGCCGGACGGGTTGCTGTGGGAGGACGGGCACCTGATCATCGCCGACGAGGGCGGATCGGCGCTCCGCCTCTGGGCTCCCGGCAAGGGTGTGACGACGCTCGCCTCCCGCAAGGAGGGCCTGCGCTCGCCCGAGGACGTCGTGCGCGGCGCCGACGGCAGCCTCTACTGGACCGACGACGATACCGGCGGCCTCTGGCGGCTGGCCGCGGACGGAAGCGTCTCGCAGCCGCTCACCGCGCAGAACGGGCTGCCGAGCACCGAAGGGCTGGCGGCGAGCCCGTCCGGCGCGATCCTCATGGGCGACGGCGAGAAGAGCCGGGTGGTGAGGCTCGATCCCGACGGCACTGCGACGCCGCTGCCGGTCGCCATCGACAAGCCGGAGAGCATGGCGTTCGACCAGGCGGGGAACCTCTACATCGCCGACAATCGAGCAGGGGTTCTCTACATGATTGGCCGGGACGGACGGCTCCACCGGACCATCGCTGGGAGGGAGGGCTTCTCGCCCGAAAGCATCCGTTATGCGGGCGGATCGCTCTACATCACCGACAGCACGGACGGGAAGCTGTTCCGCTACACGCCCGAGGACGGGCTCAAGGCGCTCGCCGTCTTCGCGGGCGACTATGTGAAGGTGCAGGGCGTCACCACCGACCCGGCGGGGAACATCTACCTCTCGGTCCAGACCGATCTCAAGGGCGGGCGCGGCATGATCCTGCGCCTCCGCCGGAGCGGCGCGCGGTGAGCAGGCTGCCGCCGGCGATCGTGCTGGGGCTCGACACCGCAGTGGGGCTGGTCGCCGTGCGCGAGCTCGGCCGCCACGGCGTTCCGGTGATCGGCATCGGCTATCATGACCGGTCGGTGGGCCGCGGCTCGCGCTCTCTGCGCGAGTTCATGGTCCGGCCGGTAGGTCCCCTCGAAGCCTGGCTGCCGGAGCTGGTGCGGAGCCGCGGCGCCGGCGCGGTGCTGCCGATCAAGGACGGCGAGATCCTCAACCTCGCGCGGCTCGGGGAGATCGAAGGGTGCCGCAACCTGGCGCCGCCGGCCGGTCCGCTGTCGCTGGTCCTCGACAAGGCGCGGACCCTCGCGGCCGCCGCCGCCTGCGGTATCGAGGTGCCGGGCAGCTGGCAGCCGACCAGCGCCGACGAGCCGGTGCCCGATCTCGGCTGGCCGGTCGTCCTAAAATGGGCCGAGCCGCTCAGCGCCATGGCCGCGCTCCAGGCGGCGGGGCTGCCGGATCTCAAGACCGAATATTGCCGCGACGAGGCCAGCCTCCGTGATGCGCTCCGGCGCTATGCGAGGATCGGCCGCTTCCCGCTGGTGCAGAGCTATTGCCCCGGCCGCGGCCTCGGCCAGACCTTCTACATGGAAGGCGGCAAGGCGACGCTGCGCTTCCAGCACGAGCGGGTGCACGAATGGCCGCCGGAGGGGGGCGTCTCCTCGCTCTGCCGCGCGGTGCCGCTCAGCCGCCATGCGGAGCAGTTGGAGCGCTCCGAGGAGCTGCTGGCCGCCCTCGGCTGGGAAGGTTTCGCAATGGTCGAATATCGTTTCGACCCGGCAACCGGCCTTTATGCGATGATGGAGGTAAACGGTCATTTGTGGGGCAGCCTCGCGCTCTCGAGCGCGTGCGGCGCCGAGTTCGCGTGGGAAGCCTACCGGCGCCGGGTGCTGGGCGAGAGGGCGCCGGCCGCGCTCCCGCTGGATGGGCTGTCTGCCCGCGACACGACGAAGGAGACGCTGCGCATCGGCCGGCTTTTCCTGGCGCGGGCGCGGATCGCTGATCCATTTTTTCGGCCGACGCCATGGCGCGACCTTGCGCGCTACCTGTGGGGCTTCATCGATCCGCGGACCCGCGCCTACGTATTCTCCTGGTCGGACCCTCTGCCCTCGCTCCTCGCAGTCGCGGCGAGCCTGGGGCGAGCCTGGCGTCGTGCCACGGTGCGGAGGGGCTCAGGCGCGCACCTCGCGAACGCCTCTCAGCCGCTTGCGTAGAGCCTTGAGCTGCAGGCGGCCGCGGAAGGCGGCGTGCAGCAACTTACCCATCAGCGTCGGCGCGAAGAGGCGCACGCGGTAGACCGGCCAGCAATGCGTGGCGAAGCGCTTCTTGTAGTCGGCGATGCGCAGGCTGTTGCTGAGCATGTCGTAATAGCGAAGCTCCGCCCGCCCGCAGGCGTCGCGAATGTTGAGCAAAGCGATGAGGTGGCCGAGTTGCAGCCGCGACCGCGTCTCGTCGTAGCCGACCTTCATCGCCATGACGACGCCTTCGCTGACGATGCAAAATTCGAACGCCACCAGCCGCGCGCCCTCACGCAGCAGCGCCAGCCGCAGCGCTCCCGCCTCCGCGGCGGCGAAGGCGAGGCGGGTGTAGAATTGGGTGTCGGACGGACTGTTGAGGATGGCGGTGCCGTTGCGGCCCTTCCAGCCGGCGGCTTCCAGCTCCAGCATCTCCTGGAGAATCTCGCCGACCTCCGGCCCGCCGCCGACGAACTCGACCGCGAGGCTGCCGCGGTCGAGCACCTCGCGGCGGCAGGTGCGCCAATATTTGCGCACCGACTTGCCGCACCGCGCGAGATAGTCCTCGAAGCTCGTCGTGCAATCGACCACCGGCGAGAGCGCGTGCTGCTCGACCAGGACCGGATAGCGGCCGACCCAGCCCTCCGCCGCCTTGAGCAGCCGCGACCCCTCGCGGAGCCAGTCGAAGCGGAGCTGGGCGGCGCGGCTGTCGGCGAGGAGGCGCTCGGGAAGCGAGGCGAGCGCGCCGGCGGTGCCGCGGTCCTCCTCGATGTCGAAATAGCAGGTCTGGAGATTGGTCGCGCTCTGCAGGGAGCGGAAGCGGAACGGCCCGATCGCGTCTCTCGCCTCGACCGTGCGGATGCGGCCGCAGGGGAGATCGGTGGCGAGCACCGGGCGGTCGGAATAGGCGGCGGCGAAGCTCTGCCACCAGCCGTCGGACAGGTGGAACTGAGGGACGCGCTCCACCTCAGCCGGCCTTGCGGACGACGGTGGTGAAGCTGCCGGCGTCGGCGATGCGGCCGTCCTCCATCCGGATGATTTGGTCGCAGAATGCGAGGGTCGAGGTGCGGTGGGCGACGAGGATGACGGTGAGGCCGCGGTCGAGCCGCTCGATCGCGGCCATGACGGCCGCTTCGGTCTCACTGTCGAGCGCGCTGGTCGCTTCGTCGAAGAAGATGACGCTGGCGCGCTTGTAGAGCGCGCGGGCGATGCCGAGCCGCTGGCGCTGGCCGCCCGAGAGCCGCGTTCCCCGCTCGCCGACCAGAGTGTCGTAGCCGTCGGGGAGCCCCTCGATGAATCCGGCAATGTCCGCCGCTTCGGCGGCCGCCCGGACGCGAGCGTCGTCGATCCCGGCGGGATCGGCGCCGAAGGCGATATTCTCGCGTATGCTGGCATCCGCCAGGAACAGGTGCTGCGGGACGTGCGCGATCTCGCGCTGCCACTCGCCGCAATTGGAGCGGTCGAGAACGCGGCCGTCGATCTCGATCGCACCGGCGGTCGGCTCGAGCAGGCCCATGAGCAGGTCCATCGTTGTGCTCTTGCCGCTCCCCGAGCGGCCGATCAGCCCCACCTTGGCACCCTTGGGAATCGAGAAGTCGAGGCCGCGCACGGCCGGGCGGGTGCCGGCGAGATACTGGAAGGAGACGTTGCGGAAGCGGATCTCGCGACGGAAGCCGGGGATCGGCTGCGAGCCTGCCGGCGCCACCGGATCGGGTGCTTCGAGCACGCGCAGGATGTCGACGGCGAGATCGTAATTGCCCGAGATCGTCGCCCAGCCCTTGTAAAGCGTCTGCATCAGCGGCAGCAGCCGCTGCGCACCAAGCGCGAGCACCCCGAGCACCGGCAGCACCTCGGCGAGGTCGCCGCTCCGGACCAGCGCGAAATAGGCGATGAACGCGATCAGCACCATGCCGACCGCCTCGATCACCATCCGCGGCGCGCCGCTGATGAAGCTGGTGCTGGCCTCCGCATTCTGGAAGTCGGCGTCGAGCGCGCGGAAGCGGCGGACGAATTCCTCCTGGGCACGGTCGATGATCAAATCGCGGATGCCGCCCAGGCCCTCCTGGATCGACTGGATGCGCCGGGCGTGGAGGGCGGAGAGGGCCTTGGAGTTACGCCGCAGCCGGGGGCGCGTCAGCCGAGAGGCGACGAGGTAGATGAGCGCAAAGCCGGCAAAGGCGATCATGGTCGTGCGCGCGTCGACGGCGAGCAGGGCGCCGACGATGAACACCGCCCCGATGACGGAGCTGATCGACAGCATGGCGGGGAGCAGCATCTGGTGCGCGACGGTCTGCACCTTCTTGATCGCCGCCACCGTCTCGCTGCTGTTGTGGAGGGCGTGGTAGGCGTAGGGCCGCCGGAGGATGCGGTCGAAATAGGCGACGCCGAGCTCGTTGCCGACGAGGTAGGCGTAGCGGTTGCTGTACCAGTTGAGCAGAAGTCGCAGGCCACCCGAGGCGAGGGCGAGGATGCCGAAGAGGAGGGTGGCGGCGAGCAGCATCTCGCCGGTATCGGTGAGGCCGACGCGGGCGAGGAAGCGGGCGGCGACCGGATATTCGAGCATCCGGTCGGGATCGGCGAGGAGGGCGAGGAAGGGGATGACGGCGCCGAGTGAGAAGACCTCGAAGACGCCTGCAAGAACCATCAGTGCGAGGACCTGGAAGAAGGCCCGCTTCTTGCGCGGGGAAAGCTGCCTCCAGATTCTAATGCCGAGGCTTTTCGGCTGCTGGAGCTCGGCCATGGTGTCTTTGCTTCCTCGTCGAACGCGGCTCGCGCGGAAGACTGAACACCAAAGCGGCGCCGACTTCCAGCACAGAGGATAAACGCGGGGGAGAAAAGCTCGGTAAATCAACGATCTGTCCCATAAGGGGACAGGAGGCGCGACGCCCCTCAATGTTAATTGAACCTTGAGGGGAGGGAGTGCACCACCGCCGCCATGGCCGGGACCATCGTCCTCCTCATCCTGGCGTGCCTGGCGGCGGTCTATCTGGGCTATCCGCTGCTGATCCTCGCCCTCGCCGCGGGAAGGCGGGTTCCACCCCCGCCGGCCGAAGGTGCGCCTCCGGCGTCCGTGTCGATCATCGTCTGCGCGCATAACGAAGCGGCCTCGATCGGCGCCAAGCTGCGGTCGGTCGGCGCCGCCGTGGCGGGGCGTGCCGACGCCGAGATCCTGGTCGTCGACGACGGATCGACCGACGCGACGGCGCAAATCGTGGCCGAGCTGGCGCAGACCGTTCCGCTCCGCCTGATGCGCCTGCCGCGCGGCGGGAAGGCGGCGGCGCTGCGGCAGGCGATCGCGGTCGCAAGCGGGGAGATACTCGTCTTCAGCGACGCCGACCCGCTGTGGGAGGCCGGGACGCTCGACGCGCTGCTCGCCCCCTTCGCCGATCCGGGCGTGGGCGCGGTGGCGGGCGAGGTGCGCAGCCTGCGCGCCTCCGCCGCCTCGCGCTGGCGGGCGGGGGACGCGCTGTTCCGCGCCTATGAGAGCGCGATCCGTGCGGCCGAGGACAGGCTGTTCGGCTGCGTCAGCGCCGACGGGGGCCTCTTTGCCCTTCGCGCCGCGCTCGCCGAGCCGGTGCCCCCGGACGTCACCGACGATTTCTACCTCAGCACCGCCGCCGTGGTCCGCGGTTACCGCATCGCCTTCCGGCCCGACGCGGCGGTGTACGAGGTGAGCCCGCCCGGCGTGCGCCAGCACCTGCGCCGTCGCATCCGGATCACGGTGCGTGGCCTCACCGGCCTGTGGCGACGGCGGCAGCTGCTCAACCCGCTGCGGACCGGGGCCTATGGGGTGGCCCTCCTCTTCCACAAGCTGCTGCGGAGGCTCGCCCCGCTGCTGCTCCTGCCTCTCTGGGCCGCGCTCCTCTGGCTCGCGCTCGACGCGGGCGGCGTGACCGCCGCCGCGTTGTTCCTGGGCGCTACGCTGAGCGGGCTGCTGCTCCTGGTCCTCCCCCTGCCGCTGCCGAAATGGGTGAGGCTCCCGCTTTACGTGGCCGTGCACCTCTTCGGCCTTGCGGCCGGGACCCTGCTGTTCCTCGCCGGCCGGCGCTATACGCAGTGGGCACCGCAGAAGCCGTGAAGCGGCGCTCCCTGCTCCTGCTCGCCGCGGCTATCGCCGCGCCCGCGGCCGCAGAGACGCTCGCCGACCGCTTCGACCGCGGCCTCTGCCTCGGCGCCTGCCGGGGCTGGAACTGGCCCGATTCGCAGCAGATCGACGGCCGCCTCGACGTCGTCGCGGTCGATGGCGGCAAGGCCCTTCGCGCGCGCACCGCCGCGCGCGGGTCGCGGGTCCCCAAGGCCGCCCTCATCGCCCGCCCCGCGCCGGTCGGGGCGGGCGGAACGATCCGGGTCTCGTTCGACCTGATGGTGCCGCAAGGGGCGCCGCTAAACTCGCTCCACCTCGTCGACATCGAGTGCGCAACCTGCGGCGAGGGCCACAATCCCGGCATTCGCCTCTATCTGCGGGGCGGCCGCCTGCGCATCGACCGCTCCAAGATCGGCGAGCGCCACGCCTGGACGAACGAGGCCGCGCCGCAGCTGCGCCACGGCCGCTGGCAACGCATCGACGCCGCCTTCGTGGTCGGTCGCGACGGCGTGGGCGGCGCCACCGTTCGTCTCGACGGCGCCGTGGCGCTCAGCGCCCGCGGCCGAACCGCGGCGCAAGGCGCCGACGGCGTGCGCGCGGATCGGGTGCAGATCGGGATCACCGCCAGCTCCAACCCGGGGCCGGCGGTCGCCTATTTCGACAATGTGACGGTGGCGATCGCCCGCTGATCAGAGCGCGCCGTGGCGTTTCAGGACGGCGCCGGCGGTCTGGGCGAGCAGCTTGAGGTCGCCGCGAAGGCTCGCGGTGCGGATATATTCCTCGTCCAGCTCACAGCGGCGGTCGAAGCCGACCAGCGCCCGCCCGGAGACCTGCCACAAGCCGGTGATGCCGGGCCGAACCGCGAGGCGGGTGAGGTGGTGTGACGCGTAGGTGCTGACGTCGAACGAGGTCGGCCGCGGCCCGACCAGCGACAGTTCGCAGCGGACCACGTTAACCAGGTTCGGCAGCTCGTCGAGGCTCCACGCCCTGAGCCAGCGGCCGACCGGCGTGATCCGCGGATCGTTCGCCACCTTGAAATCGGGCGAGCCGTCCTGGTGGAGATTGAGGTGGGTCAGCTTCGACTTTGCGGCCTCCGCGCCAGGGATCATCGTGCGGAACTTGAGCAGCGGGAAGCGGCGACCGAGATAGCCTGTGCGGTTCTGCACGAAGAAGACCGGCCCACCGTCCTGCATCTTGATGAGCAAGGCGACGATGAGAAACAGCGGCGAGAGAAGCACCAGCATGATCGATGCGAAGGTCACGTCGAGGATCGGCTTGACGATGAGGAAGTAGATGTCGCCGTTCTCGCAGCGCCGCAGCGGCACGCCGGCCATGCGGCATTGGTAGCGGACCCGCTCGTCATAGTCGCGGCGGCGCTCGACCGGGACCGGCACGGCTGCGGCGCCGACGGCGCCGCCCGCGCCGCCGGCCACCCTGAATTCAATGACGTTCGATGTCTCTTCGAGAAACCTGCTCTCGCTCAGGACCGGTTGCGCGAGGGGTTCGTGAGACCCGTCTGAATCCATGATCGGCCTCCTGTCCGCAAGTGCTGCGGGAGTAGAGGGGATCTGCTTTATTGAGGTCCTGTAGAGGTTTACAGATCATTAACTATAAACTTCTGTCGGTGTATCAAAGTGAGACACCGATCCTTGTGGCATTATTTCGATGGACCGCGACGCGTCCGCATCGCGATGCGCCGCACGAGGTCCATCGGCGCAGAAATCAGCCACCAATAATGGTTGCCCTGGAAGAGGCGAATCGCCGCGCGGATGCGCAGCCGCTCGGCGGGGCCGAATCGGAAGCCGAGCGCGCGGTCGCCGGCATGGATTCGCGACAGGATACAGGCCGGCTCGGCCCTGGTGTTCCGTCCGCTACCGGCGGTGGTGGCGGAATATCCGAGCTCGGCGGCCACCTCGCGGGCGGCGGCGCTCACCCGGTTCTCCGGCCAGCAGAAGATGGAAGGGTCTCTGCCGAGTCGCTCGCGCCAGGCGGAGGCGCATCGGCCGAGATGCGATGTCACGCGCCCGCGGTACCCCTCGCCCGTTTCCCGCTTGCCATCTTCATAGGCTGCGGCGGCGAGGGCGCCCTCACTCTCCGGAACCGCCGAGCCGAGCGGCACGGCCGGCGGCGCGGTCCAGAGATACCAATCGTGCTTGTCGCCCGGCACCTTCGCCCACTGCATCCAGGCGAGGCTGCGCCAATTGTCCCGAGTCAGCCGGTTCACCGCGCGGGCCGAGACGGCGACGCGCCCGTGGTCGATGCCGTGCGGCTCGACGTCGAACAGGGGCTCTTGATCGAGCGCGCGAAGCTCCGCCCAGTTCATGTAGCCGCGGTAATCGGCTGTTGCGGTCGCTTCCCGGGGTTCCCCGCCGGGCGCGACGAAATCGAGCGAGGCGAAGAAGGTCGCCGGCGCTCCCGCCTCCCTCAGGATCGGGGCGGCGAACAGCCAATTGTCGGCATAGCCGTCGTCGAAATGGAGGGCGATCGCGCCGTCCGGCAGCGGCCGGCCTTCCCGGCGGGCCTCCACCAGAGCCGCGGTGGAGACGATTGTGCACCCCATCTTGCGGATCGTGTCGAGGTGGGCGCGCAGAGTATCCGGGTGGACGGCGATCTCGTCGGCCCAGGGGAGCCACGACGAATCGGGGCTGACCGAGTGGTAGGTCAGGATCGGCACGCCAGGCGGCGCGATCATGAAGGGATGGCCGGCGGCGAGGCCGATGGCGAGGCCGGCCGCCGCACAGAGGACGCCGGCCGCGCCCCCGAGGAGGAAAGCAAGGAGGAAGCCCACACCGCCGCCCGCCGCCACCCTCGTCGCCCAGCGGCGGACGCGGCGGTTGCGGTCGTCGCGGCGCTTCGGAAACGGGGGGCGCTCGCCGGGGCCGGTCATCGTCAAGCCGCCTCCTTCGCGACCTTTCACGCTCCGTAAGGATAGCGTCTGCTACAGCGTGGCAAGACAGGCGGGAGAGGCGATGCGCGAGCGTCCCAAAACGGTGCTGGCGGCGCGGCTGGGTAAAGACGATGCGGAGGCGTTCGACGCCTTCGTGCGCGCGAGCCCCTATGCCGCCTACCAGCAGAGCCGCGCCTGGGCCGAGAACGCGCCACGCAGCCGGCGCCACGATTATCTCTGCTTCCTCTGCCTCGACGGCAACGACGTCATCGGTACGGCGGTGGTGCGGCGCACCCGGCTCGGCCCGGCGGCGGCGCTGGCAACCGTGCAGCGGGGACCGGTGGTCGCCGATCCGGCGCGGCTGGAGGAGGTGGTTCAGGCCCTCAAGCAGGCGCTGAAGAAGGACGGGTTCACCACCCTCGTGGTGGGCCCGAGGATCACCGGCGAGGAACGAGCCGTCGCGGTGGACGACCTCGCCCGCTGCGGATTCCGGCCGCTGCCGGCGCACCGCCAGCCGTTGCACATCGTCACCGGCAAGATCGCGCTGGACGGGAGCGAGGAGCAGATCCTCGGCGGGTTCAAGCAGCGCAGCCGGCGATGGATCCGCAAGCTAGTTTCGAGCGGCATCACCGTCCGCGATGCTGCCGACACCGACATGGCCGCCTGCGAGGCTCTCCTCCACGCATTCCACGCACGCCGGCCCGGTTATGACGCTTCCGGCCAAGCCTCTCTCGAGGCGCAGGCGAAGCTGGTTGCGGCGGAGGGCGGAGCGTTTCTGGTGGCGGAGCAGGAGGGGCGGCTGGTCGGCTATCACAGCTTCGTCCGCCAGGGGCGGGATGCGATCTGGCTGGCGATGGTGACCGACGACGACCCCCAGGCGCCGCGCTCCTACCTGCTCGTATGGGAGGGCCTGTGCCGCGCGAAGGCGCTCGGCCTTGCCAGCTACGACGTGGCGGGGCTGGCACCGGACAACCAGTCAGGGCGGGACCAGTTCAAGAACGGCTTCGCGCCGGAGCGGGAGGATCTGCTGCCGGCGCAGGTCTGCGCACTGCGGCCGGTGCGCCATGCGATCTTCTTCGGATCGCGACAGCTCTACCGCGCGGCGGGCGCGCGTCTCCGCGCCCGGGCAGCGAGCCACGCCGCGCGATGAGCGGGCGGCTCCGGATCGCCTTCCTGCTGCCGCACCTGCGCCCCGGCGGGGCGGAGCGTGTGGTCGTCAATCTGCTGCGCGCGCTCGACCGGGAGCGGTTCGAGCCGCACCTCTTCCTCGGATCTGCCGACGGCGCGTTCCTCGAGCTGGTGCCGGAGGATGTGGAGGTGGTCGGCCTCGGCGGCCGCCGCGCCCGGACGCTGCCGCGACGGATCGCGCAGCTGCTCGACGAGCGACGGATCGACGTTGCTTACTCCGCGACGCCGGCGATGAACGTCGTGCTGCTCGCCAGCTGCTGGTGGGGCGGGCGGCGGACGCGGAGGATCGTGTCGGAGCACACCACGCCGGCCGACCACCTGCGCGAATCGAAGCATCCGTTCGTGCGGCGCCTGCTGATGCGCCTCCTCTATCCGAGCGCCGATGCGATCGCCGTGCCGACCGACGCGATCGGGGTGGAGCTGAAGCGGGTGCTCGGCCGCAGCCTCTTGCCGGTGGTGACCTTGCCGAACCCCGCCGTGGAAGGGATCCAACGCGCTGGTGGGAAGAGGCGCACCGGCCGCCCGATAATTGTGTCGGCGGGGCGGCTGGTCGAAGCCAAGGGGTTCGATGTCCTGATCGACGCGGCGGCGTTTCTCGCCGGCCGCGGGCTGGATTTTGCCCTGCGCATCCATGGCGAAGGTCCGCTCGAGCCGGCGCTGCGCGAGAAGGTCGCCTCGCTTGGGCTTCAGGAGAGGGTGACGCTCGCCGGCTACGAATCGGATCTTTCCCGCGCCTTCGCGGACGCCGATCTGTTCGTCCTCGCCTCGCGCCGCGAGGGTTTCGGCAACGTCCTCGTTGAAGCCATGGCCGCCGGCCTTCCCACCCTCGCCACCCGCTGCAGCGGGCCTGAGAGCCTGATCGAGGACGGGGTGAGCGGTTTCCTGGTGGCGCCGGAAGACCCCGCTGCTCTCTCCGAGGCCATGGCCGGACTCCTCGCCGGCGAAGCGCGGCGTAACTCTGTCGTGGAGGCCGGATATGCGGCCGCCCGGCACTTCGCCATCGGGCCGGCCACGCGGCGGTTCGAGGCGCTTGCTGACCGCCTCGCAAGTAACCCGCGGCGCGCCAACCATCCCGAAGCGGGACACCGGCCGAATTAACCATCCACGTAAGTGGTTTCGGCGGCTTATCCCACTATCATCGTCAGGAATTGATTGGACTGTCTGCCGCCGCGGCACCCTGGCCGGTCCGCGGCGACAGGAAGGTGAAAAGACCGTGCCGAAGCTTAGACTGTTCCTGTTGGCGTTGCTCCTCCCGCTGGTGGCGGCCTGCGCGCGCCTCGATTACGACCTTCCCGCGAGCTTCGAGATCGACCGTCCGAGCCAGCAGGCTGCGCAGCTGGCGAGCCACCGCATCGCCGAGACGATGGGCGCCAACGGTGACTTCCAGGCCGGCGACCTCGTCCGCATATCCTTCCCCTACATGCCGACGCTCGACACCGAGCAGAGGGTGCAGCCATCGGGCTTCATCAGCCCGCCCCTGCTGGCGCCGGTGCAGACTCGCGGCCTCACCGCGGCCTCGCTCCAGCAGCAGCTCCAACAGGCGTACAAGGGCAAGCTGCGCCGTCCGCTCGTCGCCGTCGCGCTGGTCGAATACAATCGCAAGCCGACGCCGCCGGAATTCTTCGTCCTCGGCGAGGTCGTCACCCCCGGGCCCAAGGAATATCGCGAAGGCCTGACCCTGATGGAGGCGCTGGCGCGGGCGGGTGGAACGAGCCGCAACGCGAACCTGCGCAAGGTCGTCGTCGTCGAGCCCGCGGGCGACCGGCTCGCCGCGCGGATGGTCAATTACGAGTCGCTGCTGACCGGCCGCGGCGTCACCGGCGACCGGATCGTGCCGGTGCTCAGCCCAGGCGCGGTGGTGATCGTGCCACCGACGAATCTGGCGCTCAGCGCGGAGCGCTCGCAGCAGATCCGCAGCATCATCGGCTTCTCCGGCCTGCACCTCGGCCTGCCGCTGACGGACGCCTTCTGACCATGCTGGCCCGCTCCTCCGATCCCGCGGCAGAGCCGGCGGTTCCGCCGGTGCCGCAGGCCGGGCCGGTGCGGCTCGTGCTGCTCGCGCGGGAGCGGTGGCGGCTGGTCGGGGCGATCGTCGTCATCGTGACCGCGATTGCCTTTTTCTACAGCCACTTCGTGCTGATGCGGGAGCCGGTGTTCAGGGCCGCCGCGACGCTCGACATCTCGCCGAGCCGCGCGGAGATGGACTATGGCAACGCCCTCGCACGCGGCTCGGCGCTGCAGAGCGCAGCGCTTCTCACGCAGACCTATGCCGAATATGGCCGGTCGCGGCCGGTGGTCGAGGCGATCGCCGCCGAATATCTCGATCTCCATCCAGACGCGCTCAATGCGGCGCCGCAGGGCCTCGGCATTCGGCGCACGATCCGCATCCTCGACCAGGGTGGGCCGGCGGTGCGCGACCCGCGCCTGCTGTTCATCGACAACCTCCAGAAGGCGGTCGACATCAACACCGTCGAGGGGACGCACCTGCTCCGCATCTCGGTGAGTTGGGACAATCCCGTGACCGCGGCTTGGTTCGCCAACAAGTTCGCCAAGCGCCTCATCGACCAGGCGGGGACGCGGGCGAACGGGCCGACCGACCAGCTCCACCAGACGCTCGACGCCAAGCTCGCCGAGGCCCGCGCGCTGCTCAACGCGCGGCAGATCGAGGCGGCGCAGACCCGCGCCTCGCTCGGCGTCGCCGACATCCAGAAGCAGAAGCAGAGCCTGATCGAGGAGCGGCTCGCCGAGGAGGGCAAGCTCACCGACGAGCGGGCGCAGATGGCGGCCAGCTCGACGCAAGTCGGCGTGCTCGAGCGGCAGGCGAACGGGCCGCTGTCCTCCGCCACGGCCGCGGTCGACCAGGCGCTCGCACTCGAGCGGCCGCGGCTCGCGGGGCTGCAGCGCTCGGCGGGCCAGCGGGCGGCGCGCGTCGGACAGCTACAGGGGCAGCTTGCGCGGCTGACCCAGTCGGAGACCCGGCTCGGCGTGCTCGACCGTGAGATCGAAGGGCTGCAGGCGACCGTCACTGCCCTCACCGAACGAACCAACAACGTCGCCCTCGACACGCTTGCCGAAGGGCCGCCGGTGCGAGTGGTCGAAGCGGCGCGGCCGCCGCTGGTGCGCGACAGCCCGCGCGTGCTCACCAACACCGTGTTCGGCTTCGCCGGCGGCTGCGCGCTCGCCGCGCTCTTCCTGCTGGTCCTGCCAGCCGGTACGACGAGCACCGCCATTGTCGCGCCCCGCCCGCGCCGCTTCGGCGGGTTCGACGGCCGCATCTATCCGGGCCGTCTCAAGCCGCCCGCAGCCGGCTGCAACTTCACGCCGGCGGAAAGCGCCGACATCCGCCGCCGCCTCAGCGACTGGCTGGCGGGGCCGCTCTCCAGCGCGGGCGGGACCTTCTACGTCCTCGCGACGGGCCGCGACGCCGAGGCGGTCGCGGTGTACAATCTGCTCGCAGCCTTCCTCACCGCGCGCGGCGAGGCGGTGAATGCGGAGAGCGAGGCAGCGGAAGGGGACCAGTTGGTCCGGACCCGCTCGCGCGGCCTCATCTATTGCGGCGGGCTGGATGAATCGGGCGAGATCCCGCCGCCGACCGGGGGCGAGGAGGACCTCGTCCTGGTCGTGCCGCGGCGGACCAGCGCCGCCGAACTTGAGGACCTCCATGCGCGACTCGCCGAATCCGGGTGGAACGAACCCTATCTGATCCACCTCGACCGCTGAGGGGCAGCCCGTGGCGTCCCTCCCGACCGTTCCTCCCGCCTCCGGTCCGCGGACCGCCTGGTCCGGCCTCTCCTTTTCGGACCTGGCATTCGCGGGCCTCCTCGTGCTGGCGATGTTCGCGCAGCTCGACGCGGTCGGCAACCAGCTGTCCCGGCTCCTGCCCTTCCCCTTCTATACGGCGGTCTATGCCGTCACCGCCTTCCTGGCGGTGCTCGCTTATGCCGGGGACCGGGGCACCCGGCTGTCGGCGGTGCCAGCGCAGGGCGCGCGGTTCGCCGGCGCGTTCTTGCTCTGGGCGTGCGTGACCTGGCTCTTGTCCAAGCACCAGGACGCGGGGTGGAGCTACCTGCTTGGTCTCGCCAAATCGATGGGCCTCCTCGTGCTGGTGATGATGCTCGCCGACACGCGCGAGCGGCTCTACGCGCTGCTCGGGGCGACGATCGCCGCCGGGCTGGTGTCGGCGCTGATCGTCTACGGGGACGTCGCCACCGGCAGCCGCCTCGTCTCGACCTCGGTCGCCGCGGTGACGGCGGAGTTCGGCGGGGTCGCCCGCTCGGCCGGCGGCAGCGACGAGAACCCGACCACCGCGGCGCACATGCTGCTGGTCAGCACGGTGCTCCTCCTGGGCCTGGCCGCCGCGGGGACTCGGTTCCGCTTTATCCTCCTCGCCGCCGCGCTCGTCTGCACCGGCGCGCTGGCGCTGATGGGAGCGCGGAGCGCGCTGATCGGATTTGCCGCAGCGATGCTCCTCATCCTCGCAACCTTCCGCGGCCACCGCGCCTTTCCCTTGCTGGTCGGCCTCACCGTGGCCGCCGGGGCGGGGGCACTGCTCCTGGCGCCCTCCACGCTCGAGCGGCTCATGGCGCTCGCCAACTGGTCGCAGGACCCGACGCTCTACCGACGCGCGGCCTATCTGGTGGTCGGCGCCGACCTCCTCCACCAGTCGCCGATGTGGGGCGTGGGACCGGGCAACTTCCCGCTCTATTTCGTGGGCGATGAATATCGCTTCCTGCCTGGGCGCCCGCCGGTCCCCCGCGAGCTCCACAACACCTATCTCGACGTGGCGGTGGAGACGGGGCTGATCGGTTTCGTCCTCTTCGCATCCGTAATCGCCCGCTCGGTCGCGGGGACGCTGCGGGCCTGGAGGAGCCGCACCGCGCTGAGCTCCGCGGGGATGGCGATCACGGCGGCGTGGGTCGCGCTGCTGGTCGCGAGCTTCTTCATGCCGAACAAGGACCTTCGCTACCTGTGGCTGCTCGTCGGCGCGTCGATCCAGTGCGGCCGCCTGGCGGCGCAGGGGAGGGCGGCGGCATGAAGCTGATCGTCATCGTCACCGAATATCCGAAGGCGACCGAAACCTTCATCTACCGCGACCTTCTGAAGTTCGCCGAGATGGGCGCCGAGATCGAGCTCCACCACCTCGCGCCATTCCGCAGCGGGACCCGCCTCCATGCCTTTGCCGCGCCGACCCGCGCCTGGGCGCGGTACACGCCTTTCGTGGGGCTCGCGGCCATGGGCGCATTGGCCCGCGCCGTCCTGCGTCATCCGCTGCGGCTGGCGCGCATCGTTTGCGAAATTCTCCTTGCATGCCGTCGCGAGCCGAAATTGTGCCTGAAGTCCCTCGCTCTCGTGCCCAAGGCGCTTGCCATGGCCCGGCGCGCAGGCCGCGTGGGCGCCGACCACGTCCACGCCGAGTTTGCGGGCCATCCCGCCACCGTCGCCTGGGTGATGCACCGCTTCGGCGGGCCTTCCTACTCGGTGAGCTGCCGCGCCCACGACATCTTCCGCACGCAGTCGCTGCTCGACCGTAAACTGGCGGAAGCGGCCGCAGTGCGCACAGTGAGCGATTTCGGCCGTCGATTCCTGCGTGAGAGGGTTCCGGCACTTGGCGGCCGCGAGATCGAGGTGATCCACTCCAGCGTCGACCTCGACGCTGTCGGCGCCCCCCCTGCGGCGGCGCAGGGCCAGTTCCGGATCCTTTTCGTCGGTGCCCTCGAGGCGAAGAAGGGCGTCGAGCATCTCCTGTCCGCGCTGGCGCTCGCCGGTCACCGGCTGGGCGAGTGGACTTGCGAGCTGGTGGGGGAGGGGCCGCTGCGGGGAGAGCTTCAGCGCCAAGCCGGCGAACTCGGCATCGCCGGGCGGGTACGGTTCCTGGGCGCGCTCGACTTCGATTCGGTCCGTGAGGCCTATGGGCGGGCGAGCCTTTGCGTCGCGCCGAGCGTCATCGGCCCCGGTGGGCGGCAGGAGGGCATCCCCAATGTGATGATCGAGGCGCTGGCGTTCGAACGACCGGCGATCTCGACCCGCATCTCCGGCATTCCGGAGCTGATCCAGTCGGGCGTGAACGGCCTCCTCGTGCCGCCCGGCGACTCGCAGGCGCTTGCTGAGGCCATCCTTCAGATTCGCTCCGATCCAACCTCCGCCGCGGCGATGGCGGCCCGGGGTCGCGAGACGGTGGCGCGGCATTTCGACCTCGCCGTCAACGCCCGCCGTCAGCTCAGGATGTTCGAAGCGTGCGTGACTCCGACGGCTGCGTTGCCGCAGCCGCAGCCGGCGCAGGCCATGTCGGCCTGACCTCCCTCCTCTTGTGCGCCCGGGCCGCGAAGGCCACATTGGCCGGAGAGGAGAAAATGCCGTGCGTGCGCTCCATCTGATGCCTGCCGCAGCCCTGTCCCTGCTCGGCTGCACGAACGTTTCCGCGGTCAACCCTCAAGGGCCCGCACTCGCCCTCGAACGGACCCTCGACGGCCGCATCGCCGGGGAGCCGGTCGATTGCATTCGGCTGGGCGATCACCTTGATACGGAAATCGTTCAGGGGACGGCCATTGTCTGGAACGAGGGGCAGACGCTCTATGTCAACAGGCCCCGGGCGGGCGCGGAATCGCTGGACCGCTCGGCGACGCTGGTGACGCGCGCCCTCGGCCCGCGGCTGTGCACCGGAGATACGGTCAGCCTGATCGACTCCCTCTCGGGGATGACAACGTCCGTGGTGCGGCTCGGGCCGTTTGTTCCCTACCGCCGCAGCGGGCAAGGCGGCCGCTGAGCAAGCGGCTTCCCCCGATGGCCGGCTGCCTGTAACCCGTCCCCGAACAGAAGCGATACGGGTGCGGGCGATGGGCGAGAATGAGCCGCTGAGGAAAGTCACGATCGTGGGCGGCGGAACCGCCGGCTGGATGACGGCGGCCGTCCTCTCGCAATGGCTGAGCCAGGTCGAAGTCACGCTTATCGAATCCGACGAAATCGGGACGATCGGCGTGGGCGAGGCAACCATCCCCCACATCCGCAACTATCTGGCGCTCGCCGGGGTGGACCCGCTCGAGATGATCGCCGCCACCAAGGCAACGTTCAAGCTGGGCATCCATTTCGTGGACTGGGGCGCGAAGGGCGAGGAGTATGTCCACGGCTTCGGCAAGATCGGGCGCGACATGTTGTGGCTGCACCCGCACCAGTTGTGGCTAGCGGTGCGGGAGCGGGCGCCGCATGCATCTCGGCATCTCGATTGTTATTCCCTGAACTGCCAGGCCGCACTCCGGAACAAGTTCGCTTTCCCGGATACGCGCAATCGCCACTCGCCGCTGGCCGACGTCGATTATGCGTATCAGTTCGATGCATCGCTGTTCGCCCGTTTCCTTCGCACGCAGAGCGAAGCGAAGGGCGTGAAGCGGGTGGAGGGGCGGATCGTCGAGGTCCTCCGTAATGGTGAAAACGGCTTCGTGAAGAGCGTCCGCCTCGCCGACGGCCGCGAGGTGGGCGGCCAATTGTTCGTCGACTGCTCGGGCATGCGCGGCCTTCTCATCGGCGACGCGCTCGGGGTCGGGTACGAGCATTGGGATAAGTGGCTGCTGTGCGACCGGGCGATGGCGGTGCCCTGCGCGAGCGTGTCGCCGGTGACCCCCTATACGCGCTCCACCGCCAAGCGGGCCGGCTGGCAGTGGCGGATCCCGCTGCAGCACCGGATCGGCAACGGCTACGTCTATGCGTCAGGCCTGATCGGCGACGACGAGGTCGCCGACGCCCTCCTCTCCAGCCTCGACGGCGCCGCGACGGCCGACCCGCGTCCCGTCCGGTTCGCACCCGGCCGCCGCCTCAAGGCGTGGGAGAAGAACGTGGTCGCGATCGGCTTGTCCTCCGGCTTCCTGGAGCCGCTCGAGTCGACCAGCATCCACCTCATCCAGACCGGTATCCACAAACTGCTGGCGCTGTTCCCCGCCACCGGTTTCTCGCCCCCGGACATCCACGAATATAATAGGCAGGCAAGGTTCGAGTATGAGGACGTGCGGGATTTCATCATCGCCCACTACAAGGTGACCCGCCGTTCCGGAGATCCTTTCTGGGACCATGTCCGCACCATGGACGTGCCCGACAGCCTGGAGGAGCGATTCGAGCTGTTCCGATCGTCGGGCCGATTCTTCAAGCAGGGTGCCGCGGAGCTGTTCGCCGAGGAGAGTTGGGTCCAGGTGCTGCTTGGACAGGGTTTCGAGGCGCGCGCCGATCCGGTGACCCGCTTCGTCCCCGAGCAGGAACTGGTCGGGTACCTTGCCGACATCGCCGAGGTGGTCGATGATGTTGCCGACAAGATGCCGGACCATGGCGAGTTCCTCGCCCGCCTGCCGCCGAGCAGCGCCGCCCCGGCTGCGACTGCTGCCTCCAGCCCGAAAGTGAATTTCAGCCTGCAGGTGCGCTAGGCAATCCTCAGTGCGGGCCGGGGAGGCGGCCTCCGCGCCGGATGCGTGTCCTGAAAAGCACAGGCGCCGAAACTTGCATCAGGTTGCGACGCGGCCAATTGACTTGGGGCGAGGGAAGAGCTTTCATCCGGGAAAGCCAACGGGCCGCGCATTCATGTAACCGGTTACAGGCAAATTGGGGAGAGGGGCATAGTGAGCACGATCAGATCCAAGCGCTATTTCGCGTCAGGCATCTCGGCGGTGGCGATTGCTGCCGGAATGGTCATCGCGGCCCCCGCGCAGGCGCAGACGCAGACCGCGGAACTCGAGGGCCGGGTCGAAGGTGCCGCGGCCGGCACCCAGGTGGTCGCGGTCGACAACAATACGGGCCAGCGTATCACCGGCGCCGTCGACGCAAACGGCAACTACAGGATCCTCGGCCTGACGCCATCGACCTATACGATCACGGTGGACGGACGGGAGCCGCAGGAGGCGACGTTGCTCGTGGGCCAGACGGCCGCGGTCGATTTCCTCACGGCGACCGCCGATAGCCAGATCGTCGTCACGGGCCGGCGCAACGTCCAGGAAGTGCGCACCCAGACCGTCGCGACGAACATCACGCCGGCGCAGATCGAGAATCTGCCGCAGAACAGGCGTAACTTCCTCAGCTTCGCCGCGCTGGCTCCGGGCGTCCAGGTGACGCCCGGCGATAACGCCCAGGTTCAGGCCGGCGCCATCGCTTCGCAGTTCACCAACGTCTTCCTAGACGGGATGAGCTTCAAGAATCCGATCAACCACGGCGGTATCTTCGGGCAGAATTTCGGTCTCGGAAACCCGTTTCCGCAGGTCGCGGTCCAGGAATATCAGGTCGAGACGCAGAACTTCGGCGCGGAGAGCGGCCAGGCCGGCTCTGCCGTCATCTCGGCCATCACGAAGACCGGCGGCAACGAGTTCCACGGCTCCGTCTTCCTCGAATATCAGCCGAGGAGCTTCATCGAACAGCCGTTCTTCGACAAGAAGAACAACGTTCCGAAGCCTGACTACAAGCGGTATCAATATGGCGGGGAGCTTGGCGGTCCGATCATCCCCGGCAGGTTGCATTTCTATGCGGCAGCGGAACGCACCGACCAGCTCCGCCCGAGCACGACGGGCAACGTCAATCCCGCGTTCTTTCCGGCAAACCTCGTTGCGCAGACGAACATCTCGCACAACATGGACTTCAAGCAGGGCCTCTATTTCGGCAAGCTGACCGGCTACCTCACCGACGCCGACACGGTGAATGCGATGGTTTTCCTCCGCCGCGAGGACAATCTCGGCGATATCGCCGGCAACGCAACCGACACCCACGGCCGCAGAATCCGGACGGAGCAGGACCGCTACCAGCTGCAGTGGCGGCACAATGCCGGCGACTTCCTCAACCAGCTCAACATTGCCTACGACACGGGGCGGCAGGACACCCCCAGCGTTGGGGTGGGACCGGAGCTCATCCTGCTCAATCCCGGAAACCCCCCTTTCTCGGAGGGTATTCTGGCGGGAGCGCACTTCTTCGAGCAGGGCGACGTTCAGAAGAGCTGGACGATCAAGAATGACAGCACGATGCGCATGGGCGCGCATACGCTCAAGTTCGGCGGCCAGGTGGCGTTCCTGGATCTCAGCCGATCAGTCGTGAACGCGTTCAGGGGCCGCTATTTCTTCGCGAACCCCGGCCCCGTCGGTTCGTTCGATTTCGCCACCGCTCAGCCCGTCCAGACCCTGATCAACATCACGCAGACGCCGGAGCTGAACGCGAAGGACACGCAGATCGGGCTTTACGTCCAGGACGAGTGGCGTCCCGACGACCACTGGACCGTGAACCTCGGTCTTCGGTGGGACTTCGAGTCCAACGCGAACAACAACAAATACGTAACACCTGCCGCGATCGCGACGGCGCTACGCGACTATCCGGGGTGGAAGGCGCGTGGCATCGACCCCGAGGATTACATCTCGACCGGCAGCAACCGCAAAGCGTTCTACGGAGCATTCCAGCCGCGGATCGGGTTCGCGTACGACGTCAATGCCGACCGCGACCTGATCTTCTTCGCGGGTGCGGGCCGTTATTACGACCGGCAGTTGTTCATCCAGGGCGTGATCGAGACCCTGACGAACTCGAACCGGATCATCCCGCTCTTCTTCTGCCCCGGCGGCGCCCCTGCCCAAGGGAATGGGTCGGGTACCGGTGCCGAGAATTGCAGGCAGTGGAACGAGTCGTTGCGTGACCCGGAAGCGCTGCGCGCCCTCTCGGCGCAGGTCGCCGGGATGGGCGGCGGCGACGTCTGGGTGCTGAACAACAAGACGCGCATGCCCTTCTCGGATCAGTTCAACGTCGGCGTACGCAAGCGGTTCGGCGACATCCAGACGTCGCTGACGTTCTCGCATATCCGCTCGCACAACATCCAGATGTTCGCGCGCGCCAACTTCTACGAGAACGGTTGGTACAGCCGTATCGTCCAGCGGGATGCCGCGGGGAACGTCACCGGCTGCACGAACGGCGGCGATCAGTGGATCCAGGACTTCACGCCGGGCGGCTTGACAAACGGCGACGGCTCGCCCGTCTCGTACAACATCTGTCCCGCGCAAAATGGCCAGCTTCCGGGTTTCTCCGGAAAGCTGAACCGCGGCACCAGCAACGGGCGGGCGACCTACAACGCCATCTACCTGCAGGTGGAGAAGCCGTTTACCGATCGTTCGACCTGGGGATTCACGTCGTCTCTTACCCTTCAACGCGCGCGCAGCAACGTCGCCCAGGAGCTCAACAGCGACGAGTTCTACAACGGGCCCAACGTCAACGTGTACGGGTGGAACCACGTCAACGGCGTTCCCAAGTGGAACTTCGTGACCGCGGCGACGTGGCGCGCGCCGCTGGACTTCATCCTCTCCGGTCAGCTCACGCTGAATTCGGGTCCCGCCTTCGGCAACATCATCGCGCCGTGGAACGGGCCGATCACTCCGCCCGACGGCGCGTGCTGCTACGCGAACATGGGCGGGGTCTTCTTCCCGAAGAAGGACATCGCCTATAAGCGGCTCGACCTGCGCATCGCGAAGACCTTCAAGACGCCGTGGGGCCAGGAGATCACGGCCGATTTCGAAGCGTTCAACGTCTTCAACTGGCTGAACCGCAACTACTCGTCCTGGGGCGCGGGCGGCGGCAGCCCGGCGCCGCTCGTCGAGGACAGCCAGGTCGGAAACGACGCCCGCCAGTTCCAGGCCGGCCTCAGGTTCAAGTTCTAGGCTTCGGATCCACCCCCGAAGGCTAGCGAGGAAGGGAAACCGTCGTGTTTCCCTTCCTCAACCATTTCAGGAGCGCGACAAGCTTGAATCCCCGGCTGCTTCGGTTCGGCGCGTCGGAAAGTCCGGTGGTGGTGATCGATGCGTTCACCGGCGACATCGAACGGGTCCGCGCAATTGCCGCCGCCATGGCGCCGTACCCGCCCGGACGAAACTATTATCCGGGCCTCCGGCGCCTGATCGGCCAGCGCGACAGCTCCGCAATGGCCTATGTGGAAGATTTGCTGCGCAGCGCCGCCACATTCATAGGGGGCGCTTTCGAGATCGACTTGTTCGATCTTTTGGAGGCGAGCTTCTCTATGGTGACCGCCGACCCGGGATCGCTGACGCCGGCGCAGCGGGCGCCGCATTTCGATTCCGTGAACCCGAACTACATCGCGGTTCTCCATTATCTGAGCGATACCCCCGGCACCGGAACCGCCTTCTACCGCCAGCGCACGACCGACATCGAGCGGGTCGATGAGACGAATGTCGACAGGTTCGTCGCCGCTGCCCAGCGGGAGAGCGCCGCTCTCAGGGGCTATATCCAGGGATCCAATCCAGCGTTCGAGCAGATCGGAGCGGTGGAAGCGGAGCCGGACCGGCTCGTCATCTACCAGGGCTGCCTGCTCCACTCCGGCATCATTCCGCCGGGAATGTCGTTCAGCGAAGATCCGCTGGAAGGGCGGCTCACCTGCAACATCTTCATCATGGCACATTGACGAGGCGTATCATGTCGACGGCGAAGCTCGCCCTGTTCCTTGCCGCGGTCGCGGCGACGGCCCCCCTTCAGGCGCAGCAGCCACGACGGACCTACATCAACCCGATCGACATCGATTACCGATACAATTTCGAGCAGATCAACGACAACGCCTCCTACCGCACCGGCGCCGACCCCGCCGTGGTCCGGCACAAGGACGCCTATTACATGTTCCAGACGCTGGCGGACGGCTACTGGCGCTCGACCGACCTGATCGACTGGAGGTTCATCACGCCCAGCCGCTGGCCCTTCGACAGCATCGTCGCGCCGGCGGCCTGGTCCGACGGCGAGAAGATCGTCCTCCAGCCGTCGATGATGGAGCCGGAAGCGATCCTCTTCACCAGCGAGCCGAAGACCGGAAAGCTCGAATTCCTCGTCCGGCGAATGCCCCCCCTGCCGGGCTCGGTCGACGTGCCGCCGGAGGAGATGAAGCCTGGCCAGGTGCCGCCGGGGCCTTGGGACCCGGCGCTGTTCAAGGACGACGACGGCCGCTGGTACATGTACTGGGGCTCGTCGAACGTCTTCCCCATCTACGGCATCGAGATCGAGTTCGCGGACGGCCGCCTCGTCTACAAGGGCACGCCCCAGCGCATGCTCAACATGGTGCCGGAGAAGCACGGCTGGGAGCGGTTCGGGCAGGACCATTGCGCCTGCTGGGCCCCGGGGCGGCCGAGCCCCTCGTACATGGAGGGCGCCTGGATGACGAAGGTCAACGGGCGCTACTACCTCCAGTACGGCGCGCCGGGATCCGAGTTCAACGCGTACGCGAACGGAACCTACGTGTCGGACAAGCCGCTCGGGCCGTTCACCTACGCCGCCTATAATCCGGTCGCCTACCGCCCCGGCGGGTTCGCGGAAGGCGCCGGCCACGGCTCCACCTTCCAGGACCGACTCGGCAATTGGTGGAACACGGGCACGTCGTGGATCGGCCACAATTGGGGAATGGAGCGGCGGATCGTGATGTACCCCGCCAAGTTCGAAGCCGACGGCCAATTCAGCGCTTCGTCGCGCTTCGGCGACTTCCCGCACTTCGCGCCGACAGCGAAGGTGGAGGACCCGGACAGCCTTTTCACCGGCTGGATGCTGCTATCCTATCGCAAGCCGCTGGCAGCCTCCTCGACGCTGGGCGAGTTCACCGCCGACCGCGCGAGCGACGAGGATCCGCGCACCTTCTGGGTCGCCGAGAGCGCGGCGCCCGGCCAGACGCTCACCGTCGACCTCGGCGGGCCGAGGACGGTGCGGGCGGTGCAGGTGAACTTCGCCGACTACAAGGCCGGCCGCTATGCCGACGCGCCGGACGTCTACACCGAGTTTGAGCTGCAGCATTCGCTCGACGGACGGAGCTGGCAGAAGCTGGCCGACACCGGTCCGGAGCGCCGCGACCGGCCGAACGCGTATCTCGAGCTGCCGCGGCCCGTCGCGACGCGCTTCATCCGCTACGTTCACGGACACATCGGCAGCGCCCATCTCGCGATCAGCGACCTGCGCGTGTTCGGCAAGGCGCCAGGGCGGGCGCCGGCGGCCCCGTCGGGAGTGTCGGCCGCGCGGGATGGGGACCAGCGCAACGCCTTCATCCGCTGGCGCAAGGTACCGGGCGCGATCGGGTACAACATCCGCTGGGGCGTGCGCCCGGACCGGCTGACGCTCACCTACCAGCTGTGGAGCGATGAGCTCGGCAACGGCGCAACGCTCGAGAAGGAACTGCGCGCGCTCAATGCGGGCGTGCCTTACTGGGTCGCGGTCGAGGCGTTCAACGAGACCGGCGTCTCGAAGCTGAGCCGGACGGTTCCGGTCGCTAGCGTGGGCCGACCAGTCGTCCTTCAATCTCGATGATCGCCACCTCGGCGCCGCTCGCGGCCGGATTTCTCTCCGGCATGGTGAGGAGGACGATGTTCGGCCCCTCAGCGAGGTCGAGCTCGCCGATGCTCATGAAGCCGCTCCGTCCCTCGGCCGACGCGTAGAAGTCGGTCGGCCGCCCGACGGGCTGGAAGTTCGCGTCGCGCAACTGGAGCTTGGCCGAGGTCGGGCCGGTCAGCGCGTCGACGTGGATGGCGTAGCGGCCCGCCTGCGGCGCCTCGACGCGGAGCGCCAGCAAAGGCGGCCCCCACGTGTCCTCGAACACAACCTCCTTGGCGCCACGCGCGCGGGCGAAGGTGACGATCGAGACGCCGCCGGTCGGCAGCTCCTTGCCGCCGGGCGTCAGCGAGGCGTCGATCAGCGTGTCGAGCCCTGCGAACGGGTAGGTGCCGATCCGGAACGCTTGCGCCTTCGCCACCGGCCGCTCGGCGGCGGGCGGCGGATCGCCGGCGGCGCGGTCGAGATAGTAGAAGACGGTGCCGGCATAGTCCGCGTCGTCGGCGTTGTGCTCCGGCCCGTGCTCGACGGTGAATTTGAGGCTTTTCCGGAACGACCAGGCGTCGCCGATCAGCAGGCGGTAGCCGCCGGTCCGCGCCAGCTGCCGCGAGTAATCGAGCGCGCCGCTGAGCGGGAGGGAGCCGCGGTCGTTCCAGCGCCCGGGCAGGCCGTACCAGCCGCCGTTGAACATGTCCTCGGTGCCGGTGCCGTGGACGACGAGCCGGCCGTCGATGGTGACCTGCTCGTCGCCTTCGAAGAAGCCGGTATTGCCTGGGTTCGCGCCCTGCACCTGGAGGGCGAAGCCGGCGACATGGCCGCGGCCGGTCGTCTCCAGCATCGTGAACGGGATGCCGCGGCGGGTCTGCACCTCGCGGCTCCACCGGGCGTGGAGGTAGGCCTCGTCGGCCGCACGGCCGCGCTCACCGACGGTGATTTCCGAGCGCAGCCGGAGCGGCGGACCGCCTGTCCGGCGGGACACCAGCTCGATCCTCGCGCCGCGGGAGAAGGGCATGGGGAATTTGAAGTAGCTCCACTCGCCCTCGGTGCCGAGCAGCAGCGAGTGTGCGGAGGGCCGGCCGAAGCTGAAGCCGAACAGCTCCGTCAGCGGAATCTCCACCGCCGGCACCGCCGCGCCGTCCCATGTCATGCGAACCTCGATATCGCGCGGATCGCTCGCGAACGCCGTTGCCGGGCTTAGCCTCAGCGAGGTGATCCGCCCCGGCGCGGTGCTCTCGAAGAGCGTGACGGATTGGCTGGGGGCGAGCTCAACTTCCGAGGCAATCACACGTCCCGCTTCGGTCCGACCGAGGCTCCACGGCTGCGGTGCGGTGTAGCTGCTCGTCCGCGTACCTTTCTCGTAGAGGGCATAGCCGATCTGATAGAATTGGAGCTTCGGTGCGCGCACCACCACCTTGATCGAGCGGGCGAACTCAATGGGCACGTAGGACCAGTAGCCGCCGAGGCCGCGGCCGACGAGGTCGCCGGTGAAGGGCGCGCGGGTGCCCGAAAAGACCTGGTCGAACGGGATGACGATGCGCGGGCGCTTCTCCCCGTCGAAATAGAATTCGATCGGCGCGTCGATCGGCGTCGGAGTCCAGATTCGGGTGATCGCGCCGGGACCCGTCAGCTCGGCGATGACGAGGCCGTCGCCTTCCTTGCGAAGGAAGCTGTGCGTGCCCGAGAAGCCGTCGTCGTTGAGACCGGTGCGGTCGTAGCTGCTGAACATCCCGACCTCGACCGGCCGCAGGCGGGCGAGCTGGGAGACGTCCAGCATGTCGCGCATCGGCGTCTGTGCGAGCGCGGGAGCCGCGAGCAGGGCGAAGAGGAGCGCAAGGAGGCGGATCATTCGCCCAGCCAGCCGCCGGTGAACCCGGCCTTCAGCAACCCCGCGCGAATGGCGGGCACCTTGCGCATAGTCTTCCATACGAAATCGTTCCGGTAGTTGGCGGCCATGGTGAGGATCGGGCCCTGGTCGATGCCGAGATAATCGCCATCGACCCATCCCTGCGCGGGATCGACGCTGCCGCGCTCGAGCTGAACGTGCGGGTAGCGGAAGCTCGGGTTGAAGGCGTCGAGGAAGCCGTATCGAGAGTAGAGGCGAGGGCCGTAGGTTCGGTACAGCGCTTCGGCGCAGGGGATGACGATCTCGGGGGCGAAGGGGAGGGAGCCGAGCGCTGCCGTCGGCGCGATCGTGCCGTCGTCGCGCTCGTCCGGCTGGCCCAGCGGCCCTCGCGCGGCATAGCCGAAGAAGGTGCGCTTCCGTCCTTTGTAGTCGAGCTCGGCATTGCCGGGGCCGTCGCAGGCGGTGAGGCCCCAGATGTCGCGCGAATAGCCTTCCCAGCCCATCGGGTTCGCCGCACAATAGGCCCGGTTGGCGTAGGTGGCGCGGCGGCTGTTCTCGAAATAGTCGAGGTCCGCCTCGCGCATCGCGCTGTCGCGGATGCCGCGGAAGTCGATCCAGACGTGGCTGTACTGGTGGCCGAAGAGGGGAGCGAAGGCGAGGAGGCGGGTGTCGCCCTCGCCGCGCCAGAAGCGGGGATAGGGCTCGATCCAGGCATTCCATGAACCCGGCGCCAGCGGCCGCGCCGGCGCGCCGAGGCCGAGGATGTAGACGAACATGCCTTCGTTGTAGCCGTCCCAGTTGCGCTCGATGAACGCGGTCTCGGGATGCCAGCCCATCGGCACCGCCCGGCGGCCGGCCTGGAACCAGGTCCAGTCGGCGCGGGCGTAGATCTCGTTGGCCAGCTTGCGGATCTCGGCCTCGCCGGCATCGGGGCCGTCGAACCACGCGCCGGCGAACAGCACGCCCATGAACAGGATCGTAGTGTCGACCGTCGAGAGCTCGACCCGCTCGTAGCGAAGGCCCGTCTCCATGTGGAGGAAGTGGTAGAAGAACCCCTTGTGTCCGGTCGTGCCGGAGGGGGCGGGGCCCTGGGGCGCGTTGCGGAAGAAGCGCAAGGTGGCCAAGGTCCTGTCCCGCGCATCGGCCCGCGTGCACCAGCCGCGCTCGACGCCGATCGGATAGGCGGTGAGGGCGAAGCCCACGGCGGCGATGCTGGAGAAGGACGGGGAAGGCCAGCGATCGGGCACCAGACCGTTGCGCGGGTTCGCACGCTCCCAGAAGAAGCGGAAGGTCCGCTCCTCCAGGTCCGCATACCAGGCGGGCAGTGCGGGGCTGGCGGGACCGCTGCCGACCATCGTTCCGGCGCAGCCGCCGAGCGCGGATCCGGCCGCGGCGAGCGATGCGCCGGAGAGGAGGGTGCGCCGGTCGATCATTGCCGCCCCGTCGTCGCGCGCACCACGAGCGCCGGCCTGTGCAGCTCGTCGGCCTCGTCTTCCGCGCGATCCGTCAGGAGGTCGATCAGGCGGCGGACCGCCCTTGCACCGAGTTCCGCGATCCGCACCTGCACCGTGGTCAGCCCGAGATAGCGGGCGATCGGAATGTCGTCGAAGCCGGCGATCGCCACCTCGCCGGGCACGTCCGCGCCAGCCGAACGCAAGGCGTGGAGGCAGCCCACCGCCATCATGTCGTTGCCGGCGAACACGGCGTCGCACGCAATCTCGCCCGACAGGATTCGCTGCGCCGCGGCCTCGCCCGCTTCTTCGGTGAAGTCGCCCGGGATGATGAGCGGCTCGGCTCCGGGCGCATTCGCGGCCAGCGCCCGCGTGTAGCCCTCAGCGCGCTCGGCGGCGTCGATATTCCCCTCCGGTCCGGAAATGTGGGCGATGCGAGTTCGCCCCGTCGCGACCAGGTGCCGCACCACCGCCTCGGCGCCGGCCAGATTGTCGAGCCGCAGCCGCGGCCGCGGCTGGCTGACCGCCGGGGTGTTGATGAGCAGCGCCGGCAGGCCCCCGGGCAGCGCTTTGTCGAGCAGTTCCGGCGGGACATGCGGCGCCATCACCAGCAGCCCGTCGACGCGCCCCCACATCGCCCGTAGCGCCGTCCCCGCCTGCTCGTCCCCGGCATGCATGTTGGAGAGCAGCAGCAGATAGCCGTGCCGGCTCGCCTCCCGGTCCATGCCGCGCACGATCTCGGAGAAGAATTCGCCGTGGAGGTCTGGAAGGACCACTCCGATCGTATGGGCGCGGGCGAGGCTCAGGCTGCGGGCGCCGGCATGCGGGACGTATCCAAGCTCAGTCGCCGCCGCCATCACCCGGTCGCGCGTTTCGGCGCTGACATTGTCGAGGCCGTTCAGCGCGCGGGAGACCGACGCGACCGAAACCTCGGCGCGGCGAGCGACATCGCGGATCGTGGCTTCGCCCATTTCCGTCCTCTACACCGGGCGCGAAGCGATTTCGCGCGGGTCGCCGCAACGCGATTGCAATTGCCGCCGGGTCAAGTCATGTAACCGGTTACGGCCAAGGGTCGCAAGGTGGCTTGTGCGCCGCTGCGGGAGCCGGATAAGGACGCCGGAAGGGCGACGTGGAAGAAGAAGGGGAGGGGTTTCGATGCTCGACCTGAAGGTAAGCCGCCGGGCGGCCCTGCTCGGCGCAGGCGCGGTCGTCGCATGGGTCCACAGCCCGGCGCGGGCGCTGCTCCAGGCGGCAGGCACGTCGGCGGTCCCCGCCTTCGTCGATTCGCTGATCGCAAGGATGACGGTCGAGGAGAAGGCCGGGCAGCTCAGCCTGATGGCGGCCGCCTGGGGCGGCGGCGCCGCGGTGTCGCTCAACCCGCCGACCGGCTCGGCGACGACCTTCGAGCAACAGGTCGACGAGGCCCGTCGCGGGCAGCTTACCGGCGTCTTCAATGGCAACGGCGCCGGGATGGCCCGGCAAATGCAGACCGCAGCCGTCAAGGAGTCCCGGCTCAAGATCCCGCTCATCTTCGCCGCCGACATCATCCACGGCCACCGTACCATCTTCCCGGTGCCGATGGCCGAGGCGGCGAGCTTCGACCCGGAGCTCGCGCGCCGCACCGCCGCCGCCGCAGCCTACGAGGCGACGGGCGCCGGCATCGACTGGAATTTCGCGCCGATGGTGGACATCGCCCGCGACCAGCGCTGGGGCCGCGTCGTCGAGGGTGCCGGCGAGGACGTGCACCTCGGCATCCTCTTCGCGAGGGCCCGCGTGCGCGGCTTCCAGGGCTCGGACCTGCGTGCCAACGACGCGATGCTCGCCTGCGCGAAGCATTTCGCCGCTTATGGCGCGGCCGAGGCCGGGCTGGACTACAACACCGTGGACATCTCCGAGCGCACGCTGCGCGAAGTCTATCTGCCGCCGTTCAAGGCAGCCTTCGACGCCGGCGCGCTGTCGACCATGGCCTCGTTCAACGAGATCGCCGGCATTCCCTCGACCGCGAATCCGTGGCTGATGACGGACCTGTTGCGCGGCGAGTGGGGCTTCGACGGCTTCGTGGTGTCGGACTATACGGGCGACGAAGAGCTGATCGCCCACGGCTTCGCCGCAGACGCGCGCGAGGCGACCAAGCTCGCCTTCCTCGCCGGCGTCGACATGAGCATGCAGAGCGGCTTCTACCGCAAGCACCTCCCCGACCTGGTCCGCACCGGCGAGGTGCCGATGGCGCGGCTCGACCAGTCGGTGCGCCGCGTCCTCGCAATGAAGGCCAAGCTCGGCCTGTTCGACGATCCGTTCCGGCGGATCGATCCGAAGCGCGAGACGGCGCGAACACGGACGAAAGCGAATGTCGCCCTGTCCCGCGAGGCGGGACGCAAGTCGATCGTGCTGCTCAAGAACGAGGGGGACCTGCTGCCCCTGCCGCGCACCGGCCGCAGGATCGCGCTGATCGGGCCGTTCGCGAGCGGCCAGCACGACCTCGTCGGGCCGTGGACGGTCTATGGCGACAACGCCCAGGCGATCGACCTCGCCACCGGCATTCGGGCGGCGCTGCGCAATGACCGCGCCCTGACCGTCGTCGAGGGCTCGGCCATTGAGGAGGCGCTTCCCGGCGGCATCCAGGCGGCGGTCGCCGCCGCCCAGGCCGCCGACATCGTGCTCCTCGCCATCGGCGAGAGCGAGAACATGTCGGGCGAGGCGCAGTCGCGCACCGAGATCGTTGTGCCCGCTCCACAGCAGGCGCTGGCCGAAGCGGTCGCGGCGACGGGCAAGCCGGTGGTCGTCATCCTAAAGAACGGGCGCGCGCTCGCCCTCCAGGGGGCGGTGCGCAACGCCCCGGCGATCCTCGTCACCTGGTTCCTCGGCTCCGAAACCGGCAACGCGATCGCTGACGTGCTGTTCGGCGCCTACTCGCCGTCGGGGCGCCTCCCGGTCAGCTTCCCGCGCGAGCCGGGCCAGCAGCCCTACCATTATGCCCACAAGCCCACCGGCCGGCCAAACCCGTCGCCCGACCAGCTCGAGCCGTTCAAGGCCCATTACCGGGGCATTCCGAACTCGGCGCTCTACCCGTTCGGGCACGGCCTCACTTACGGACGCATCGACTATTCCGACCTAGCTCTCTCCACGCCGCAGTTGCCGTGGAACGGCGAGTTGCGGGTGCAGGCCCGCGTCACCAACCGCGGCTCCCGCGCCGCCGAGGAGGTAGTGCAGCTCTACATCCGGGACCGGGCGGCGAGCATCACCCGACCGGTGCGAGAGCTCAAAGCGTTCCGCAAGGTTTCCCTCGCTCCGGGCGAAACGGAGACGGTGCGTTTCGTGCTGAAGGCGAGCGACCTCGCGTTCATCGGACGCCAGGTGAAGCCGACGGTCGAGCCCGGCGCGTTCGACGTCTGGATCGCGCCGTCGGCCGAGGCAGACGGGCTGCACGGCACCTTCACCCTCGCCGCCGCCTGACGCGACGCTCAGCAGGCTTCGCGCTGCCTGAGGTCGGCGACGATGCGGGCGTGCGCGCCCTTGCGGAGCGGGTTCAGCAGCATCAGCGCGCACGACAAAGCGAGGAAGACGAGCGGGACGAGCGCGATCGTCGCGCGCATCCCGGCGAGCGTCTCCGGGCTCTGCTCCACATTGGCGACGTAACCGGCGGCTCCGAAGCTCCACCCCAGGATCGCGGTGGCGATGCCGATCGCCACCCGTTGGAGCAAGGCGGCGACGCCGAACACCGTCCCCTCGACCCGCAGCCCCGTCGCCCGCTCGCCATATTCGATCGTGTTGGGCAGCATCGCCCAGAAGACGAAGTTGAGGCCGACGATTGCCGCCTGCATCCCGGCGAGGAAGATCTGCATCAGGCCCGCCCGGTGGAAATCGATCGCGGCGAAGAGGCCGAGCCCTGCCATGCCCAGCAGAGCCGCGAGGAACCAGACGCCGCGGGCGCCGAGCGGGCGAGCGATCAGCATCCAAAGCGGGACAGTTACGGCGCTGATCGCGCCCATCGTGGCGAGGGCGAGCTGGCCGCCCGACTCGTCGTGGAGGAAATATTTGAAATAATAGAGCACCGACTTGTTGAGCACGGTGACGGCGACGATCATCGCCATCATCGCGAGGTTCAGCGTCACGAAGGCCGGGTTCGCGGCCAAGCTGCGCAGCGAGGCCCCGACCGACGGCGGCTTGGCGGGTGGCGGCGCATCCGCCTCGCGATAGGTGAAGCCGACCAGGATCAGGATCGCCGTGCCCGTCGCCGCGAACAGCATCGCGCCGCCCAGATACGCATTGGCGGGGATGCTGCTCCCGGTGAGCCAGGATCCTAGCGGTACCGTCGCCAGCGCCACGAACACGGCGGCCATTGTCCCGGACAGCATCCGCATTCCGGCGACGAAGGCGCGGTCGCCGCTGTCGCTGCTGATCCTGGCGGACATGGCGAGATAGGCGACGTTCACCGCGCCGTAGGCGGTGCGGAAGAGGAGATGGCCGACGAACACCATCGCTATGCCCCAGAAGCCGGTCGCCGCCGGCGGCAGGTAGGTGAGGATGAAGGTGAGCCCGAGCGGCACGCTCCCGATTACCAGCACGGCCCCGTAGCCGCGGGTCGTGCCGCGCCGGTCGGCGACGATGCCGGCGACGAAGTTGGCGATGCCGTCCCAGATGGACGCGATCATGAAGGTGGTCGCCGCCAGCCCCATCGGCAGCCCGAGCGCATCGGTATAATAGAAGAGCAGGAAGAGCATGACGCTCTGCCAGTAGAGGTTGAAGGCGAAGTCGCCGAAAGCGAAGAGCAGCAGCCGCGCGCGGGCGGCCCGTGCAGGGGGCCGGCGGCGGGCTTCGGGCACAGTGGTCGATGCGGCGGCGTTCACTCTTGTCCTTCTCGCGCCTTCGGTAGCGCGATCTGCCGCGCCGCTGCTAGCCGGGATGCTTGCCGGCGCGCTGCGGCAGGACGAGGATCAAGGCGAGGATGGCGGCGGCGAGCACGGCCGAGGCGAGCGGGCGGCTGATGTCGAGGCCGCCATGGTCGACCGGCTTGTCGAGGAAGTCGCCGACGGTGGCGCCGAGCGGCCGAGTGAGGATGAAGGCGCTCCAGAACAGGAAGACCCTGTCGGTCCTTGTCCAGAAATAGAGACCGGCCAGCACGGCCAGTGCTGCCCCGAACAGCAGCGCGCCGCCGCCATAGCCGAGGCCGCCGGTGTCCGCCGCCCAGTCTCCGAGCGCGGTGCCGAGGGTCTGCGAGAACGTGATGGTGAGCCAGTAGAAGGTCTCCGTCCGGCGGGAGCGGACCGTTTCGACGGCGATCGAGTCTTGACGATCCAGAAGCCGAAGGTGACCGCCGGCACCTTGATTTCGGCCGCTCGCCGCTCGTCGATCGTCACCTTCGGCTCCTCGATCGGCTGTGCTTCAGGCTGCAATCCCCTCCGCCAGGATCGCCTCCGCGCGGGCGAACAGCGCCGGCGGCACGTCCGCACCGGAGGCGGCGGCGTTCTCGCGCACCTGCTCGGACCGCGAGGCGCCGATGATGGCGGAGGCGACGTTCGGCTCCCGCAGCACCCAGGCGAGGGCGAATTGGGCGAGGCTGAGCCCCGCCTCGCCGGCGATCGGCTTCAGCCGCTGGACCGCGTCGAGCAGCCGCGGCTGGAGCAGCCGGTCCATGAAGCCGCCCATGGCGTCGCTGGTGGCGCGGCTGCCCGACGGCGGCGGCCGGTCCGGCGCGTACTTGCCGGTGAGCACGCCCTGGCCGAGCGGCGACCAGACGATCTGAGAAATGCCGTTGGCCGCGCAGAGCGGGATCACCTCCCGCTCCGGCTCCCGCCAGACCATCGAATATTGCGGCTGGCTGGAGACGAACCGCTCGACTCCCGACATGTCGAGAGCGGCGCGGATGCGGTCGGCGGGCCATTCCGAGAAGCCGATGTAGCGGACCTTGCCGCTTCGCACCGCCTCGGTGAGCGCCTCCATCGTCTCCTCGAGCGGCGTCTCCCAGTCGTAGCGATGGCACTGGTAGAGATCGATATAGTCGGTGCGCAGGCGCTGCAGCGAGGCGTCGAGCTGCTTTCTCACCTGCCCGCGGGAGAGACCGCGGTCGCTGTCGCTCATCGGGAAATAGAGCTTGGTCGCGAGCACATAGCTATCCCGCGGACGGCTCCCGAGCGCTTCGCCGAGGAAGTTCTCGGCCGCGCCGCGCCCGTAGACGTTCGCCGTGTCGATGAAGTTGATCCCGGCTTCGAACGCGGCTTCGAGGCAGGCCCTCGCCGCCTCCGCCTCGACGCCGAGGCCGTACGTCAGCCACGAGCCGAGCGAAATCTCCGACACCTCCAGGTCGCTGTTGCCGAGCCGCCGGTAGCGCATGGATCGGCCCTCCTCTCGGCCCGTCAACAAGCGCGGCGGCGCCCATGTTCCCCCAGCATTCGACGCGCGCGCGCGAACGCTCGTCGATTCATCAGGTTGCGCCAACAAGCTCGAAATGCTGTAGAAACGACCTCGTATCGCCGAATCGGCGAGCCATGGGAGGGGGAGCCCGGGTTTGTTGGGGATTTACAGGGGGATTTCTCGTGTCTCGCACGGCCGCGGCCGTCTTGCCGTGCATGCGGCGCGGCTGCTCGCGGCGACTCTGCTGACGGCCGGCGCGGCGCATGCGCAGACCGCGCCGCAGCCGCCGCCGCTGGCGCCGACTCGCGAGGAGATCGAGCGCACCGAGCCGGCGCCGCCGCCGGAGCAGCGGTCGCGGCTCGAGGTGGAAGGCGGCATCGAGCGAGCACCTTGCGCGCTCGACAAGCCGGAATATCAGAATATCCGCTTCACCCTGAAGAATGTGGAGTTCGAAGGCCTGCGCGGCCTCGCGCCCGAGGCGCTGCGCGCCGCTTACGCCGAGCTGCTCGGGCAGGAGCACAACGTTTCGGTGATCTGCGAAGTGCGCGACCGGGCGGCGACGATGCTGCGCCAGGCGGGCTATATCGCCTCGGTCGACGTGCCGGAGCAGAGGATCGCCGACGGCACCGTCCGCTTCAAGGTCCTGATGGCGAAGCTCGTCGGAATCCGCGTGCGCGGCGACGCGGGGCGGGCTGAGCGGACCATCGCCGGCTATCTCGAGCGGCTGCAGGACCAGGAGGTGTTCAACCGCTACGACGCCGAGCGCTACCTGCTGCTGGCGAGCGACCTGCCCGGCTACAACGTGCGCCTGGCTTTGCGGCCCGCCGGCACCGCGCCGGGCGAGGTGGTCGGCGAAGTGACGGTCGTGCGGATGCGCGGCGCGGTCGATTTCAACATCCAGAATTACGGCTCCCGCGCGCTCGGCCGCTGGGGTGGGCTGGTCCGCGCGCAGCTATTCGGGCTGACCGGCCTCGGCGACCGCACAACCGCCGCCTTCTTCACCACGTCCGACTTCAAGGAGCAGCAGACGCTCCAGCTCGGCCACGACTTCCGGCTCGGCTCGGAAGGTCTGACCGTCTCGGGCAGCCTCACCTATGCCTGGGCGCGGCCGGACCTCGACGACGACGCCACCGAGGTCGATGCCCGCACCCTCCTCGCCACGGCGGAGGTGAGCTACCCGTTCCTGCGCAGGCAGTCGCAGACGGTGCGGGGCGCTCTCGGGATGGATTTCGTCAACCAGGACGTCGAGCTGAACGATATCCGCCTGACGCGGGACCGCCTGCGGGTCGCATTCGCGCGACTCACCGCCGATGCGATCAGCCTCGATTTCACGCGCCCGGGCACGTCGCTGGCGGAGCCCGTGTGGCGCGCTACCGGCGCCCTGGAGCTGCGCCAGGGCCTCGACATATTCGGAGCCACCGAGGGTTGCGTTCCCGACGTCGCCGCGTGCCTCGCGCCGGGGGCGGTGCTGCCGAGCCGCTTCGAAGGCAAGGGGACCGGCACCCTCGTCCGCGCCAGCATCTACGGCGAGTACCGGCCGCAGCGGAAGGTCACCTTCGCGCTGGGCATCCAAAGCCAGTATAGCGACGAGCCGCTGCTGAGTTTCGAGGAATTCTCGGCCGGCAACTACACGGCGGGCCGCGGTTACGATCCGGGCAGCCTGCTCGGCGACCGCGGCGTCGGCATGCAGGCGGAGCTGCGGTTCGGCAGCGTCGTTCCGAAGACGCCCAGCTCCCTTGCCGCCGAAGGGTACATCTTCTTCGACCATGCACGGGTCCGCAACGAGGATCGTCTGTTCGTCGACGACAGCTCCCGCAGGTTGAGCTCGGTCGGCGGCGGCGTCCGCGCGACCTATGGCGACAAGTTCCGGATCGACCTGGCGCTCGCCATTCCGCTGACGCGCGTCGGCCTGCTCGACGAGCGGCCGGATCCGCGCGTCCTCCTCTCCTTCACCACCCGCCTCTGGCCATGGAGCTTCTGATGACGGCTCAAGCAATCCGCGCAAGGCCAGCCACGGCCCGCCTCCGGACCAGGCGCAGCAGCCTGATGATCTCCTGCGCCGCCGCGGCGCTGGTGGCGCTGGCGAGCGCGCCGGGGCGAGCGGACGCCCAAGCCTTTCAGGGCACGCCTGGCGGGCCCGGCCCGAACATCGCGACGCAGGGCAGCGCGACTCGGACGATCACCTCGCAGACGAGCGAGACGATCACCGTCCAGAGCTCGACCGCGACAATCAATTGGACCCCTTTCGACAACCAGGGCACCGGCACGATCGACTTCCTGCCGGCCGGCAACACCGCCACCTTCACCAACGACCCGCAGAGCACCGCCAACTTCACGGTGCTGAACCGGATCATCCCGCGCGACACCTCCCGCCCGATCGCTCTCAACGGCCACGTGGTGAGCCAGCTCCAAGATCTTAGCGGCAACGTCAGCACCGGCGGGCGCGTGTGGTTCTACAGCCCGGGCGGTATCGTCGTCGGCTCGACCGCCGTCTTCGATGTGGGCAGCCTTCTGCTCACCGCCAACGATCCGGTCAGCTTCGGCCTCACCACCGGCGGCGTCAGCGGCCACTTCGTCGCCGATCCCGGCAGCACCTCGGCGGTGACCATCCAGCCGGGCGCCCAGATCAACGCCACTGCGGAGAACAGCTACGTCGCGCTGATCGCGCCCGTGGTGCAGCAGGGCGGCAGCGTCCGCGTCAACGGCTCGGCGGCGTACATCGCCGGCGAGGACGTCTCGATGACGGTCAACCAGGGCTTGTTCGACATCACGGTCAACGTCGGCACGACCGACTCGGAGGGCGTGGTCCACACCGGCACGACCGGCGGGCCGGCTAGCACCGGTATCGGCGACAACCATCGCATCTACATGGTCGCGGTGCCGAAGAACCAGGCGATGAGCATGTTCCTGGGCGGCACGGTCGGCTTCGACACGGCGACGAGCGCCAGCGTCGAGAATGGCGAGATCATCCTCTCCGCCGGCCATAACGTCGCGGGCAATTCCGTGTCCGGCACGCCCGTGGGAGCGGGCGCCGCCAACATCCACATCGATGCCGGCACCTACACGTCCAACGTCTATGCCCGCGCGACCAACGACGCCTTCGTCGCCAGCCAGGTCGGCGACACGACCTTCCGCGGCAACCTGACCCTGGTCGGCGGCGACCGAGCCCATGTTGGCGCCCGCAACGGCCACACGGTCACGATCCTTGGCGATGCGATCGTTTCGAGCGGCCGGAGCGGCCTTGCCGGGCCTTCGGACGGCAGCGAGAGCGGCGGCGAGGCGCTGATCTACGCCGAGGCGGGCTCGACGGTCGATATAGGCGGCAATGCCGACGTCGATGCCGCGGCGGGCGGCGCGGCTGGGCAGTCGACGTTCGGCGGCATCGCAGGCTTGCACGCCAACGGCGGGGACATCTCGGTCGGCGGCAATCTCCTCGTCAACGCGAGCGCAGTCGGCGGCGCGGGGCCGCAGGGCGGGACCGCGACGGATGCGACCGCCGGCGACGCGAGCATGATCTCCCGGGACGGCGGGTCTATCGCTGTGGGCGGCACCGCCGAGGTCCGGGCGAATGCGGCGTCCGGCTTCAACGGGGGATTGGCGACCGGCGGGATGCTGCGCGGCGGCGACGCCTCGATCAATGCCGACGGCGGCACGATCGACATCGGCGGCGCCGCCTTGGTGTTCGCGAGCGCCTTCCAGAGCCTCGACACGCCCGAATCCGGCGGGGCTTTCCACGCAGGCGACGCTCTCCTCATCGCCCAGAATTCGGGCAGCCTCACCGCCGGCAGCATTTCGGTGAACGCCAACGGCGTCGCCTCGAACGGCGTCGCGGGCCAGGCGCAGACCGGTGGGTCCGGGGCGGGGGGAAGCTCGCAACTGGTAGCAGCCACCGGCGGGACGATCACGAGCCAGGGCAGTGCGGCCGTCTATGCGGAGGGAAGCGGCGGTGCCGGCACCGCCACCGGCGGGACCGGGTCGGGCGGCACCGCCGCGCTCGCGGCGGGGGGCGGCTCCGTCTCCGTCGCAGGACAGACGGTGGTGTCGAGCGCCGGCTTCGGTGGAGACGGCGGCGGTCAGGGCGGCAACGCCTTCGGCGGCACGACGACCGTCGATATCTCCATGGGAGGGTCCGTCGCGCTGCAGGGGCAGGCTGTTCTGGAGGCGAGCGGCTTCGCGGGCGCTGGCGGCACCCGGGGCGGCGGCGGCGACGGCGGCGCTGTCCGCGTTCGCGCGGACGACGGGACCATCACCGCGGCCGGCGACCTCCTTGCCTACGCCGACGGTGAGGGCGGGATGGGCGCCACCGGCGGCGACGGCAGCGGCGGCAGCGTCCAGCTCGACATCTTCTCCGGCGGCGGATCGGTCTCGGTCGGTGGCGTGACTCGCCTGCAGGCAAGCGGCAGCGGCGGCGACGGCAGCGGCCACGCGCAGGGCACCGGCGGCGCCGGCGGCGACGGTTATGGCGGCACCGCCACGGTCAACGTCGCCACGCCGCAGGGTGCCGGGACGAGCGCGACGCTCGACCTCGCGGACACCTTCGTCACCAGCAACGGCAATGGCGGCTTCGGCGGCAACGGCACAACCGGCGGCGCCGGCGGCGACGCCTTCGGCGGCTCCTCCAGCCTCGACATCGGCGCCGGGGCGACGGGCTCCTTCGCCGAACTGCAGGTCTACGCAACGACCCGCGCGGGCGACGGCGGCAGCGGATCGCAGGGCGCGGGTGGCGCCGGCGGCGACGCTACGGGCGGCGACAGCGACGTCTCCGTCGCCGGCACGCTGAATGCCGCCACCTATTCCGTCTATTCGCGCGCGTTCGGCGGGGCCGGCGGCGCCGGCTCCGTTCAGGGCGGCGGCGGCAATGCGCAGGGCGGAAGCGCGCTCCTCGACGTGCTGCAGGGCGGCACGGCGACCGCCACCGTCCTCACCGACGTGGCCGTCACCGCGTTCGGCGGCAACGGTTCCGTCGGCGGCAGCGCAGCCGGCGGGGCCGGCGGCATCACTGTCGACGGCACGCTCAGCACGGCCGACATTCGCGTGAAAGGCTCCGCCACGGGGGGCGCGGGGACGCAAGGACCGGGCGGGGCCGGCACGGGCGGCACCGTCGCTCTCAACGTGGGCGGCGTCCTTACATCCTCGGGCGCGACCGAGGTCCTCGCGGCGGGGACCGGCGGGTCCGGCAGCACCTCGGGCGGCTCCGGCAGCGGCGGCACCGCGATCCTCTTCGCGGAGAATGGCGGCACCGCGACCTTCGGCACCTCGACGCTGGTCAGCACCGACGGCACCGGCGGCGCTGCAGGCGCGATCACCGGCGGCACCGGCACCGGCGGCTTCACGCAGGTGCGCACCTTCGAGGGCAGCCGCATCACCGCCGCGAACCTCACCGCCAGCTCGGACGGCACCGGCGGCAGCGGGGTCAACGGCGGCACCGGCCATGGCGGCTTCACCTACGTGACCCCGCTGGGCGCCGATTCGCAGGTCGCCCTCACCGGCACCACCACCGCCCGGTCGAACGGCACGGGCGGCGCAGGCACGGTCGACGGCTCCGGCGGCGAAGGCACCGGCGGCTATGTCGAGGTCCACTCCACCGCCGGCGCGACGACGCTCGCCGACGCACGGCTCCAAGCGAACGGGACCGGCGGAAGCGGCGGCAACGGCGGCTCGGGCAGCGGCGGCTCGATCATCGCCGGAGCCACGGAGGGCAGCTTCACCCTGACCGGCACCCTCACCGGCGAGGCCAACGGCCGCGGCGGCAACGCGCTTGCGGGCGGCGCGGGCGGGAACGGAACCGGCGGCGTGTTCCTGCTGGCGGCGAACCTGGATCTCGACACCGGCGATCCGGCCACCACCGACATCCATCGCGCGAACCTCTCGGCGACCGGTACCGGGGGCGACGGCGGCGATGCGCCGCAAGACGCGGCCGGGGACGGGGGCGAGGGGCAGGGCGGCACCGTCATCGCTTATGCGGCGAGCGGCGGCGGCTCGCTGCAGATCGACATCCTCTCGGCCGACGTCGGCGGCAGGGGCGGTGCGGGAGGCGACGGCGGCACGGGAGGCACAGGCGGTAGCGGCACGGGCGGCTCCGCCGCTCTCCAGTTGCTGAACTTCGGCGACGGCACCACGCCCGTGGGAGAGGCCAATGTCGACCTCCTCTCCTTCACGGCGAACGGGACCGGCGGCGCCGGCGGCGTCGGTGCGGAGGGCAATGGTTCGGCAGGGCAAGGCGCGGGCGGTTCGGCGACGATCAACCTGTTCGGGGCCGCCCTGACGGCCGATACGATCAACCTCACCGCCAACGGGAGCGACAGCGGCGGCGTGGCCTCGCTCAGCGTCTTCTCGAACTTCGACGGAACCGGCGGCGGCAGTCTCGAGGCGAACACGCTGACGGCGACCGCGAACGGCGGCGAGCAGGCCGGCGAGATACTCGTTTCCGTTTCGGCGGGGAGCAGCGCCGATCTCGGCGCGGCGACGCTGACCGCGCTCGGCTCCGGCACCGATCCGGAACTCGGCGGCGGCGGCATCTTCATCGATCTCGGCGGCGGGTTCATCCCGCCCCCCGACACGCCCACCCTTGCCGCAGCCGCGGCGGAAGGGGCGGTGCTCACCGCCGACAGCCTCACCCTGGCGACCGGCGGCGACGTGACCGTCTCCAGCACCGGTGGGGCGGGCCTCGACGTGACGGGCACCTTGCAGGCCGATGCGGGCGGCTCGATCCAGTTCCTGGCCGGCGGCGACGGCACCGGCGGCGGCGCGATTCATGGCGGCGACATCGACCTGTCGGGCGCGGGGGTGACCAGCGACCTCGCGATCGCGGCGGAGCGGACGCTCACCGTCGCTGCAGCGGAGCATTTCGAGCTCGGCGACGTCAGCGCCGGCCAGTCGATGCAGCTCACCGCCGGCGGCACCGCCAACTTCCTCGGCCTCGCCTCGGCTCCGCAAATCTCGGTTACGTCGGGCGATATCGACATCGAGGAGGGCGGGCAGCTCGGCGAAGCGGGCATCACGCAGACGCTGTCGCTGACCGCGCGGAGCGGCGAGCCGGTGATCGTCGGCGGCGACGAAGCTGACGACGAGGGCGACGACATCTACCACCTGTCGCAGGGCGAGGCCGGGCAGATCGAGGCGCAGGCCATCGTCTTCACCGCCGCCGGCACCGGCGACGCTCAGGCGCCCGACATCCTGCTCCGCAACCTCACGATCGGCGGCAGCCAGACGGAGGGCGGAGGCGTCGGCCATGTGGAGGTCAATACCGGCGGTTCGGTGGTGGTGGAGGGGCAGGTCCTCTATGGCGATGCCGGCGCTCAGGACAGCCTCAGCATCAACGCGGGTGGGAATATCGAGGTGATCACGCCGACCGGCGGCATCGCGCTGGTGAACGGCTCCGACGCGCCCACCGGCACGCTCGAACTCTCCGCCGACAATGTCTGGGTCGGCAGCGAGGAGTTGATCGGCAAGCTGCGCCAGAACCCGGGTTATGCCGGCCGCGACGCGGAGCTCGCCGCCGCGGCCGCCGAGCCCAATGCGGACGGTTATGTGATCGCAGGGGGTATGACGGTCAATGTTGGCGAGAGCCTGTTCGTCCAGAACACCGGAAGCGCCACGGAGTTCGGCGGCCTCACTGTCGGCAGCGGCGGCCTTTCCATCCGTCCAGCCTCGCAGTCGCAGCCTGCCGTCCTCGCGTTCGGCAGCGGCGTCGGCCAGAACGGCACCCGCACCACCGGTGAGGCATTCTTCCAGCAGGTCGATTTCGGCCTCGACGAGGGCGCGGGCTACGCTTCGGATTCCAGGTTCAACGACTGCGTGATCGGCGGCACGACGTGCGGCGCCGCGCCGCCCCCGCCCCCGGAACCGCCGCCGGTGATCGCGGGACCGGATCAGGTTCTCGGCCCCGTCGAGGCGGTCGATTCGGACGACGATCCGGAGAGCGGCGGCGGCGGAGTCAGCGTGTCGATGTCGAACGGCCTGATCGATACGGGCGACGTAACGGTGGAGGCGCTGATCGAGGAGCCGGTGACGAGCGGCGGCGACAGCAGCCTGTGGGTGGACGACGATGACGACGACGACGATGACGAGGAGAATTGAGATGCGCAGGATGAGCCTCGCCCTCGCCGCGGCCGCCGCCGGCGCGCTCCTCTCGGCGGCCGCGCCGGTTCAGCCGATCAGCGTCCGCGACACCTTCAGGATCGGCAGCGGCGGAAGCGTGCTGTGCTCGGCGCAGAGCCTCGGCAACGACCGGGCGCTCACCGACATGTTCGACCGTGGCTATTCGGTCGTCTGCCGCGACGCGGCGGTGCCGGTCGGGCAGATCTACGCGCTGCGCGCCCGCGGGGGCGATCCCGCCGCGCGGCTGGCGACGATCCGGTCCCAGCGGGCGGAGTGCGAAGCTCCGGCGAGGCGCACCGTGGAGGGGCTCGGCGCGGTCGACGTGGTCGAATGCAAGCTCAAGGACGCCGACGTGCGCTACCGCGCCTATCTGCTGCGCAAGGGCAAGTTGCTCTACGCGGCCGAGGGCCTGGTGGGCTATGACAGCGCCCTGCAGCTCGGTCTGCGCAGCGTCGTCGCCGACCAGCCGGTTCCGGGCGAGGTCTCCGTCGCCACCACCGGCGCGGGTGACCCCGGCGCGTTCGCGCGGGTCCAGGCAGGCACGCTCGACCCCAGCCGTGCGCTCGCCGAGGCCTACCGCCGCAACAATGCCGGCAGCTACGCCGAGTCCGCCGAATTTTTCGCGACCGTCAGCAGCGGCGCCGAAGGCGGGCCGGGACAGGCCGAAGCACTCGTCAACGAAGCGCTGCAGAAGTCCAACCTCGGTCGCTATGCGGAGGCGGATTCGCTCCTCGCGCGCGCGCAGAACCTCGTCGGCGGCGACGCGATCGTGGCGCGGCAGCTGCGCAACTACCGGACGATGCACCTCCTCAACCAGGGCAAAGCCGACGCCGCTCTCGCCGAGCTCGACAAGCCCCTGCCGCAGGCGGCTGCGTTGCAGAGCTCGGCGATCGCGGAGCTGGTGATCGATCCGGCGACCGCCGCCCGCCTCAACGCCGAATCCTCGGTCTCCCGCCAGCTCGGCGGCGCCGGCAGCGGTCTGCTCCCGCAGGAGAAGGCGCAGATCCTCGAAGGGCAGGCGCTGCAGCTGCGCGGCATTGCGCTCCGGCTGAAGGGCGACCGCGCCGCCTCTGCCGACGCTCTTCGGCGGGCGGATTCGGAGCTCGTCACCGTCCGCAGCGGGCGAGTGACGTCCATCGTGTGGATGCGCGCCCAGATCCTCGGCGAACTCGCCGTCGTCGCCGAGGCGAACGGCGATGCCGCCGAGGCGGAGCGCCAGTATCGCGCCAGCATCGCCCTGATCGAAGCCGATTATCCGGGCTCCTCGGCGGTGCTCAGCGCCCGCGGCCGCCTCGCGGCCTATCTCGCCCGCACCGGCCGCACCGAGCCGGCAACCGAGATTTTCCGCGAGATCGTGAAGGCCAATGCCGACACGGCCAGCAGCCCGCCCTCGCTGGCGCGGGTGCTCTCGCCCTATCTCGAGCTGCTCCTGGCCAAGGCAAACGATCCGCAGGCGACTGCCGACTTCTTCGAAGCGACCCAGGTGCTGGTCCGTCCGGGGGTCGCGCAGACGCAGGCGGTGCTGGCCCGCGAGCTGAGCGGCGGCAGCGACGAGGCGGCGCGGCTGTTCCGCCAGTCGGTGACGCTCACCCGCCAGATCGAACGTTCCCGCATCGAGCTCGCGCGGCTCGAAGGGCTGCAGGAGCCGACGGCTTCCGACGCGGCACGTGCCGCGGCGCTGCGCACATCGCTGAAGGAGATGCAGGAGGAGCAGACCGCCACCCAGGCGAAGCTCGCCGACTTCCCGCGCTTCCGCGCCGTCTCGACGGGCATGATCTCGCTGGCCGAGCTCCAGCAGCAGCTCCGCGAGGGGGAGGCCTATTACAAGATGACGGTGGTCGGAGACCAGGTCTATACGGTCTTCGCCACCCCGAACTCCGCCCGCGCGTTCAAGCTGGCTGTGACGGCGAAGCAGCTCGACGACGAGGTTACGTCGCTGCGCGACACGATCTCGACCTCCGAGAACGGCAAGCTGATCACCTATCCGTTCAACGCCGAGCTGTCTCTTCACCTTTACGAGACGCTGTTCGGCTCGCTCGGCAACGAGATCGCCGGCGTCCGTCACCTCGTCTTCGAGCCGGACGGTGCGATGCTGCGGCTGCCCGCCAACCTGCTGGTGATGGAGAAGGCAGGCGTCGACGCCTACGCCAAACGCGCCGCCGCGGGCGGCGACGCGGAGTACGATTTCACGGGCGTGCGCTGGCTCGGGCGCGAGCGGGACATCAGCACCGCGGTTTCCGCGCGATCGTTCCGGGACGTGCGCGCCGCGCCTCCGGCCTCCGCCCCGCGCGAATATATCGGCTTCGGCGAGAACACGCCGGTCACCGCCAGCGCCCAGCTGGCCGGTGGGACGCGCGGCGCCGGCGACCTCGACTGCTCGCTGTCGCTGACCAACTGGGACCGGCCGATCTCGGCGGAGGAGCTGCGGATCGCCCGCGGGATCCTCGGCGGCAGCGAGCCGCAGCGGGCGGAGGTCGTCACCGGCGACGCGTTCACCGACACCGCGATCAAGGACCGTCCGGACCTCGACCAGTACCGGATCATCCACTTCGCCACCCACGGCATCGTCACCGCGCAGCGGCGCAAATGCCCCGCCCAGCCGGCGCTGATGACCAGCTTCGGCGGCGCAGGCTCCGACGGCCTGCTCACCTTCCGCGAGATATTCGACCTGCGCCTCGACGCGGACATCGTCGTCCTCTCCGCCTGCGACACCGCCGGCCGGGCGAGCGTCGCCGCAACGCGCGAGGCGGGCCTCGCCACCGGCGGCGACTTCGCGCTCGACGGCCTCGTCCGCGCCTTCGTCGGGGCGGGCGGGCGGCTGGTCATTGCCAGCCACTGGCCGGTGCCGGACGATTTCAACGCGACGCAGCGGCTGATCGCCGGCCTGTTCCGAGCCGCGCCCGGCGTGCCGACGGCGACGGCGCTGCGGCAGGCGGAACGGGCGTTGATGGACGATCCGGCGACCTCCCACCCCTTCTACTGGTCGGGCTTCGCCATCATCGGCGACGGCGCCGTCCCAGTGGTGCGCAAGCCGGAAGTCGTGGCAAGTTCGGACTAGGTCGGCTATCTTCCTGCCGAGTTGCGTAGAGGAGGTCGGGGTGCTCGAACGAACGGTCAAAGCGAGAGCGGCCAAGCCGCGAACCCGTCTCTGGGCGCTGTGCGCGGCCGCGGGCGCGCTGCTGATGACGGACGCGGCCGCCGCGAACGTCCTCGTCCTCCGCTCGTCGGGGCCCTCGAACCGCAGCTACGAGCCCGGCCAGCCGCTTCCCGCCAACGCCACGGTGACGTTGAAGCCGGGCGACGTGGTGATCCTGCTCAAGGGCGAAAACACGCGCACGCTGCGTGGCCCGGGACGCTTCAGCCTTGCGAGCCTTCCCGCCAACCCTCTGCGCTCGCTGGTGCCACGGCGCGGGCGGTTCAGCGCGCTGCGCACCGCGGGGATCGTGCCTCGCAGCCCGACCATCTGGCACGTCGACGTGTCGCAGAGCGGCAGGGTCTGCGTCGCCGATCCGGCCGCGGTGCAGCTCTGGCGTCCGGACGCTAGCGAAGAGGCAACCGTGGACGTCTCGAACGGCACCGCGACGGAGGCGATCCGCTGGGCTGCCGGCGAGGAGACCGCCGCCTGGCCCGCGTCGATGCCGATCGCGGCCGATGCGGAGTATCAGCTGAAGTGGAGCAATGGCGGAGAGCCCGGCAAGCTGGTCTTCACGCCGGTCAAGAACCTGCCCACCGATGTCGCTTCGGTCGCGCAGGAGTTGATCCGCCAGCGCTGCGAGCACCAGCTCGAAATGCTGATCGAGACGCTCTCGGCCGACTAATCCTGCGCGGCGGCAGCTTCTGCGTAGGCCGCGGGGTCGCCGCAGCGGCAGGACGTCACCCGTCCGGCGCGGCGCGGCTTCGCCGCCTGCTCCGCGGCAGGCTGATCGCCCGCCTGGGCACTTTCGCGTGAGCGCAGTGTAGCGGCACCCTGGCTTGCTGCCGCGAGGGCCACCGCCGGCTGGGCCTGCGATTGCGCGGCGATGCCGGGGGTGGCGAGGGACGCCGCGGCAAGGACGGTGAGGACGTTCAAGGGCGTGCGCATGCGAGCTCTCCCGACGTAGAGGCTCAGCCTAGGCGCGGCGGCTTTCCATTCCGCTACCGGAGGTGGTTACCGCGCTGCGAACCTTCCCGGCCGAGAACTTCCCGGCGCGGTTGCGCCGGGAGATCATCCTTCGGCGGTTACGAATTCGCCGGCCGCCAGCGCGAGGTCTATCTCAGCGCTCCGCGCAACGTTCGCCTGAGAGACTTAGGACCGTGATCCGGCCACGATGATCCAAGGCTCGTCTAGCCGATGAGGCTCATGCGGCGGAGCAACTGGCGATATTCGGTTTCGCCGCGCAAGCTGATGAGCAATGGGTCGATCCGCAATGCGATCGTATCCGCTTCGCCCGCCGCAACCGCCTTGCGCAGGTGCCGGAGGGCGTCCTCGCGGTCGCCGAGCAGGGCTGCGGTGGTCGCGACGGCATAGGCGCTCTCCCGGCCCGCCCGTTCGCGGGCCTGCTGCTCCCGGCGCAGAGCGGAGAGCATCGCTCGCCCGCCGCCCGCGACAAGGCTGAGCTCGAGGCGCTGCAGCAGGGCGAGCCGCTCGTCGTTGCGCTGGAGGCTGGCCACTTCGCGGCTCTCTGCGAGCCATACCGCGTGATTGCCCTCGGCCAGGCTGATCAGGGCGAGGTACGCGCGAGGCGACTGGAAGTCCGGTTCCGCGGCCCTGAGTTCCCGGAGCAATGCCTTCCCTTCCCGGCTGCGCCCGCCGAGGTAGAGGGCGAGGCCCTTGTCGGCCAGGATCGAGCGGGACTGCGGATCGAGGCCGCGGGCGCGCTCCAGCTCGGCCAGCGCCTCCGGGAAGCGGCCGAGATGGAGCAGGGCCGTGCCGTACCAATGATGAGCACGCGCCGATCCGGGATCAAGCGCAATCGCTGTCCGGAAGCCCTCCAGCGCGCGCGGGAAGTCGCGGCGGCGGTAGAAGGTCGTGAAGGCAAGCGCGGCATGCGCGCCGGCGAGGCCGCCGTTGAGCGTGATCGCCTTTCGCGCCGCCGAATCGGCGCGGCGATAGGCGTCGGCGGACGGCATCGATGCATATTCCCGTAGCAGGAGGAAGCAGTCGGCCAGCCCCGCATAGGGTTCCGCATAGTTCGGATCGCGGGCGATCGCCTCGGTGAAATAACGCCGCGCTCTCTCGAGGTGAGCGGGTGTCCGCTTCTCCAGATGATAGACGCCGGCAAGATAGACGTCGCGCGTCTCGGCTGCCGGTTGGTGGACAGCCCCAGGGCGTGCGGGGGCGCGGTTCGAGGAGCCAAGCAGTGCGACGCTTCCGACAGCCGCCGCCGCGAGAGCGGCGATGCCGATGAGGAGATTCTGCCGGGCGGGCTCGCGCGCGGCGCCGGCACGCGTCTCCTCGACCGCCGGGGCAAGACCGTTCCTGGCCTGCCCGTGAAGCCATGCCTCGAGCTGGCTGACCTCGGCGAAAACGGTCGCTCGGGCGCCGCCGGGCAGGCGGTGGACAGGCATGCCACGTTCCGCCTCCCAGCGCTTGACGGTGCGCTCGTTCGCCCCGAAGAAGGCGGCGATCTCCTTCCAGCTCTTCAGCCGTTGGTCGCGGCGTGCCTCTCCGGAATCCCGCTGGATGCCCCGAGATGCCCCTTCTTGTCCCGACATGCGCATGAGCAGCCGCCCCCCGACGTTATTAGCATCGATACCATGATTATCCCGGCGGGGCGAACACCTCGAAGGGCATGGGGAAGGGCGGGCATCACATGCATCTCTCCGGCGACGAGGGCAGCGTTTCCTGGCGGCTCGAATGGCAAGGGGGCCTCGTGGCCCCGCCCCGTCGGCCGGGGCTCACCCGAGGAGCGCTGCTGATAGGCGCGAGCGCACTCGCCTTTGCCGCCACCCCGGCCGCGGCGGCCAACGAATGCGGCCCGCCTCCCCCCGGCGGCGGCACCGTCACCTGCCCGGCGGGCGAATATTCCACTGGGATCGACTATGACGTCACCGCCGATCTGACGGTGGTCCTCGAGCCGGGAGTGGTCACCCAAGGCCAATCGGAGATCGGCTCGGACACCCAGGGAGCCGACCTCAGCGTCTTGGGCTCCGTCAACACGAGCCTGAATGCGACCGCGAGCGACGATAGCTTCGGCGTGGTCCACGTGGTTTCCGTGCGCGGGACGGGGACCGTCCACGTCGACGATGTCACCAGCACCGCGGATCACAGCGACGGCATCACGGTAACCGCCCTCGGCACAGCCTCGGCCATTGCCGACGTGGTCGTCACGACCGGCTTCGACTCCGCCGGCATCTATATCGACGAAACCGAGTTCTACAGCGGTTCACTCGTCGGCACGGCGACCGGCGCCTGGGGCGAGGCCAATTCAGTCAGCACGTCGGGCGATGAGAGCCCCGGCCTCGACATCTTCTCGGAATCCGCCGGGGTGGTGGTCAAGGCGAATACCGTGTCCACCCTCGGAACCCTCTCCGAGGGGGTGTTTGCCTTGACGGCGGGGGGCGACATCCTCGTTGACACCGGCGCCATCAGCACCGGCGGCTCGCGGTCCGAGGGCATCCACGCGCGAGCGATCTCGTTCGACAGCACGCCTCCGCCGGCCGAGATCACGATCACGAGCGACAGCATCAGCACGGCCGGCAGCCGCTCAGGGGGCATCCTCAGCGTCACCGGCAGCGGCACGACCGCAATCGACAGCGGCACCATCTCCACACAGGGGGATTTCAGCCGCGGCATCGCCGCCGAGAGCACGAGCGGCAATATCGTCGTCGCAAGCACGTCCGTCACCACGCTGGGCAACAACTCGGCCGGCGTCGCCGTGGGGACCGAATCCGGCGACATCAGCGTCACCAGCGGCTCGGTCACCACAAGCGGCGACGACAGCCCCGGCATCGACGCCAGTAGCGCGGATGGCCGGGTCTCGGTGGAGAGCGGGTCGGTCACGACCTCCGGCGAGCGGAGCAGCGGGATTCTCGCCGACAGCCACGGCAATGTCGAGGTGGTCAGCACCAGCATCACCACGGACGGCCTCGACTCCGCCGGCATCGTCGCCTCATCCGAGGGTGGGGACGTGACCATCGACAGCGGCACGATCGTGACCCGCGGCAACGGCGATGCCGGCGGGATCGTCGCCAGCACGACATCGGGCGATCTGACGATCACCAGCGACAATATCACCACCATCGGCTCCCTTACGGTCGGCGGCTCCGATGCGGACGGCATCGAGGCCCGCTCGACCGACGGCAAGATCAGCGTGACGAGCGGCGTCATCGCCACCAGGGGCGAGGACGCGAACGGAATCGTTGCCGTCGGCAACACCGGCACCGTCGCCGTCACCAGCTCCGCCATTCAGACGACCGGCGACCATTCCGGCGCCATCATCGCGACCGCCAGCCGAAGTTCGGTGGCGGTGGACAGCGGGACGATCAGCACGCAGGGCCTCGCCGGCATCGGCATCAACGCCCTAACCGGCACGAACCTGCCGGGGGATTTCGCGTTCGATGCCAGCCAGTCGATTACGATCACGAGCGACAGCATCACCACGACCGGAGACACCGGGCAGGGAATTGCCGCCACCTCCCGCAATGGCCATGTCACGATCGACAGCGGGTCCGTCGATACGTCCGGAGACAATGCGGTGGCGATCCTTGCGGTGAGCCGCGGCGACTCCACGGTGACGAGCACGAGCATCGTGACACGCGGCGACAATTCGTCGGGGATCTCGGCGGCTGGGTCCCTCGGCGGCGCCGACGTCACCATCGACAGCGGATCGATCTCCACATCCGGATTGGGCAGTACCGCCATTTCCGCGTTTGCGACCGGCGAAGGCACTGTCTCAGTAGACAGCGACAACATCCTCACCGGCGGCGCCGATGCCCTCGGGATCAGAGTCGCCAGTTTCCACGGGAGCGTCGTCGTCGATAGCGGCGCGGTCGGCACCGCGGGCGCCAACGCAATCGGCATCCAGGCCTACGCGGAAGTCGGGGTGACGATCGACAGCGCCACTATCATGACCGCAGGAAACGGTGCGACCGGCATCGACGCGCGCCAGCAGGACAACGACTTCTTCGCCGAGGAGCTGGTGCCGACCGGCATCGCCATCGACAGCGGCTCCGTCGCGACTGCCGGCGATCATGCGTGGGGCATCGTCGCCGCGGCCGACAGCGGAATCATAGACATCACGAGCGGCACGATAGCGGCCGCGGGCGACCACTCGGGCGGCATCATGGCCTCGGGGGTGGGCACCGTTACCGTGGCGAGCACCACGGTCTCCACCGCCGGCGACGACAGCGCGGGCATATCGGTGCATGTCCTCGACCCCGCTGCCATGGGCGGCGGCGGCTCGGACGCGGTGACCGCCGAAGCGGCCGGCAGCGACAGCCTCGCGGCGCTGGGCCCGGAGGGGGGCGCGTCGATCACCAGCGTCGACGTCACCACGACTGGCCCCGATAGCCCCGGCATCGAGGTGCATGCGGACGTGGGGGATGTCGAGGTCGTCAGCACGGGCACCGTATCGACCGCCGGCAACAATTCGCAGGGCATCTTCGCCACGGCCGGCACCGGCGACGACGACCTCTATACCGGCGACGGGACGATCACGATCACCAGCAACATCGTGACGACCACCGGTGCCACCTACAGCAACGGCATTCTCGCCATTGGCGGCGCCGACATCACCGTCAGCTCCGTCAGCGCCAGCACCACCGGCGAGGACAGCGTCGCGGTCGAGGCTCGATCGGACGACGGCAACGTCTTGGTGACAAGCGGCGACGCGACGACTGGCGGCGAGTCGAGCCACGGCATCCTCGTTATCAGCCAGACAGGCAACGTCAGCGCCACGAGCACAGGGACCATCGAGACCGGCGGCTTTCTCGCCAACGGCATCTCCGCCGCCACCTTCGGAGAAGGATCCGTGACCGTCGACAGTGCCAGCATCGTCACGACGGGCGAGGCGGGCAGAGGGATCGTCGCCACCTCCTACTACGGAGACGTAAACGTCACCAGCGACTCGATCACCACCCAGGGCGACCACAGCGAGGGCATCTACGCGGCTACGAGCCTCGCTCTGGAGGCGGAGGCGCCCCTTGACAGCAGCGTCTGGATCACGAGCGGCTCAGTCGCGACCCAGGGGGATCACAGTGCCGGCATCACCGGGATCGCCGGGCCCACCGTCACGGTAACGAGCGGCACCGTCACGACGAGCGGGGACGACAGCGCGGGCATCGTCGCGCACGCATACGGGTTCCTCGACGGCGGCGGCGGTGGCGACAGCGTGGGCACGATCGCGCCAGGCGCGGACGTGATGGCGCTTGGGCCCGAGGGAGGCGTCTCCGTCACGAGCGGCTCGGTCACCACCACGGGCGATGACAGCCCCGCCATCTGGGCGGTGTCGGACACCGGGAATGTGGAGGTCGTCAGCACCGGCACCGCTTCCACCGCCGGCGCCAATTCGGCTGCGATCCTCGCCCGTACCGGCGAGGACCTCATAGGGACCTATGACGGCACCGGCACCGGAAGCATCGTTGTCACCTCCAACATCGCCCGGACCAGCGGCGACAACAGCGACGGCATCTCCGCCTTCGCCGCGAGCGTCAGCGTCACGAGCACGACGGTCACCACGTCCGGCGATGCCAGCAGGGGTGTCGAGGCGATCGCCTTCCGCGACTCCGCAGGCGACGTTTCCGTGGTGAGCGGGTCGGTCACGACCACGGGCGACGCGAGCAACGGCATCCACGCTTACTCCGCCGGCACTGGCGACGTGCTTGTCCAGTCGACCAGCGTGAGCACGGCGGGCTCGCAGAGCCGCGGCATCTTCGCGACCGCGTCAACCGGCGACGTCATCGTCACCAGCGGCTCCGTCGTCACCGACGGCGCCACGATCTCCGAGGGGATCATCGCCCAGTCCAATGCCGGCAACGTCACCGTGACGAGCGGGAGCGTCCAGATCGGCGGCGGCACTGCGCCAGAGACCACCAACCGGGCAATTGTCGCCCTCAGCCGCGGTGCCGGCACCGTCACCGTCGACAGCGGCACCGTCGAGACGCACGGCGTGAACGCTCCGGGGATTATCGCGACCTCGGCTTCCGGCGTGGTGAGCGTCACCAGCGACGACGTCACCACGGACGGGTTCAGCTCGGAAGGCATTGCGGTCCAATCCGGCTTCGAGACGGGCGTCGGCTCGGTGATCATCGACAGCGGATCTGTCTCCACCGCCGGCGAGGACAGTACCGGCATTCACGCGCAGGCGAAGACCGGCGACGTAGCCGTGACCAGCACCGGCACCGTCTCGACCCTCGGGGACAATTCCAATGCGATCTTCGCGGCCACCGGCGCGCAGGGCGAAGACGATTATGCCGGCGACGGCACCATCTCCGTCACCAGTGGAACCGTCACGTCGATGGGCGATCACAGCAACGGCATCCTCGCCGTCGGCCCGGCAGCGGTGACGGTGCAATCGGCGAATGCCACCACCCACGGCTATGACAGCGTCGCCGTCGAGGCGCGGTCGACGGACGGCGACGTCATGGTGACCAGCGGCAACGCGACGACCACGGGCGAATTCGGCATCGGCGTGCTGGCGATCAGCCAGAGCGGCAACATCGACGTGACCAGCACCGGCACGATCCAGACCAGCGGCGAATTCGGCGACGGCATCAGCGTCTTCGCCTTCGGCGACGGCGCTGCCGTCGTGGACAGCGCCACGATCGTCACCAATGCGGACGCCGCACGCGGCATCATAGCCGGATCGCTCACCGGCGATGTCACCGTGGAAAGCGACTCCGTCACCACGCACGGCGACCACAGCGAGGGCATCTACGCCAACACCAGCATCAGCCTCGAGGCCGAGGCTCCACTCGACGGCAATGTCATGGTGACGAGCGGCTCCGTCACCACCGGCGGCGACTACAGCACCGGCATCACCGCTCTCGGCGCGAACGCCGTCGTCGACAGCGATGCCGTCGTCACCACCGGCGACCACAGCCAAGGTATCGTGGCGACGGCGTTCGGACCCCCGCTGGACGGCGGCGGCGGCTCCGACGCGCTGGGAGCGGCTGCGGCCGCGGCGGGGAGCGACCGGCTGGCGGCGCTCGGTCCGGACGGTGGGGTGTCGGTAACCAGCGGATCGGTGACGACGAGCGGCGCCGACAGCGCCGGCATCGCCGCCCATGCCTATGCGGGCGACGCGGAGGTGGTGAGCACCGGCACGGTCTCCACCAGCGGCGCGGACAGCGACGGCATCGTCGCCACCGCCGATGCCGGGGGAGTCAGCGTCGACGCGGGCGCGGTGACGGTGACCGGGGCCGGATCCGACGCCATCGTGGTGATGTCCGACTCGACCAGCGCCGTCACCATCAGCGGGGCCGTTCGGTCCCAGCAGGGCTGGTCGTTGCAGGCGAACGGCGGGCCGGCCGACGTCGACATCGCGAGCGGCGGTACGCTGCAGGGCCGCGTCGACCTTACCGAGGACGCCGACCGGATCGACAATGCCGGCACCTTCGCCGCCATCGGAACCAGCCAGTTCGGCGGCGGAGCGGACGTGTTCAACAACTCAGGCACGGTGCGCAGCGTCAACGGCAGCGCGGCGCTGGCGGGGCTCGAGACCTTCAGCAACGGCGGCCTCATTGACCTGCGCGACGGGGCGCCGAACGACACCCTCGCGATATCCGGCGCCTTCAACGGGGGCACCGGGAGCACGCTCGGCGTGGACGTGGACTTCACCGCCGGCACCGCCGACGTCCTCACCGTCGGCACCGCGACGGGCACCACCTCGATCGAAGTGCAGGGTTCCGGCAGCATATTCTCGCTGGACGGCGACGGGATTCTGGTGGTCGACGCGGCGGCGGGGACGCAGCAGAGTGCGTTCACGCTGGCCGGGGGCTCGACCGGCAACGCCTATGTCAGCACGTCTCTGCGGTTCGACGCTGCGGCCTTCAACTTCCTCATCGTCGGCGGCCCGAATCAGCCGGTATTCGAGACCGTCAAAGTGGGCGAGATGACCAGCCGCCTCTGGTACAAGAGCGCCGACGCCGTCGGAGCCCAGCTCGATGCGGGACGCAACCAGGCCGAACGCGGGGAGGGCGGCAGCCGTCTCGTCGGCGGCGGAGGCGCGGGCGCCTGGGTCCAGGTGATGGCCGACGAGACCGACCGCGAGTCGATCGAGGCGTTCAGCGTCGGGGGCGGCGCTGCACAGGCTTACGACCTCAGCTACGAGCAGACTTTCGAAGGCATACAGGGGGGCGTCGACCTCGCCGCGGGTGCCGTCCGCTTCGGCGTCACCGGCGGCTTCGGGGACGGCAAGACGGTGTTCGGCGCCACCGGCAACCGGGTGGACGCCGACGTCAAGAATATCGGGGCCTATGCGCAATGGCGCAGCGGCGGCCTGTGGGTGAACGGGCTCGCCAAGATGGACTGGATCGATCTCGACACCCGACCGGGCGCCGGCCTCGACGCAAAGTTCGACGCCCGCAGCTTCGGCGCGCTGCTCAACCTTGGCTACCGCGCACAGTTCGGCGCTTTGTTCGTCGAACCCTCGGCCGGCATCGCCTGGGTCGGCACCGACATCGATTCCTACCAGAGCGGCGGGGCGACGATCGAGTTCGACGATGCGGACAGCCTGCGCGCCAATGCCGGCGTCCGGCTCGGCGGGGTGCTCGATATCGGCCCCGGCGCGACCCTCGCGCCCTTCCTCGGCGTGCGCGCCTTCGATGAGCTGAAGGGCGGCAACAACAGCCGATTCACCCTCGGTTCCGTGATCGAGCTCGCGGACGAGGCGCCCGGTACCTTCGGCCGCGCCGAGGCGGGCTTCAGCCTCCACACCGGCAGCGTTGAGGCGTTCGTCCGCGGCGAGCTCGATTTCGGCAAGGAGGTGGACGGCAAGGGGATCCGCGCCGGCGTGCGGCTCCGGTTCTAGCCGCGCGCGCCTCAGGCGGAGAGCGGGCCGAACTCCGCGTCGAAGGAGATCAGGCTCTGTATGTCTGGGGAGCCGACGCCGAGCGCCATCGGGCAGCGCGTCTCCGGGATGACGGCGACGTCGAACAGCTCGCGGATGGCGCCGGTGAGGCGGATCCATTCGGCGATGTCTCCGGTCCGCATGTTGACGATCAGCAGCCCGCACCACGGGTCGGCGTCCCGCTTCCTCAGCTCTGCGTCCAGTGCCAGCCCGGTGAAGGTGCCGTCGCGAGGGAGGGAGACGGTCGCCACCGCGAACCCGCGGTGGAGCGACAGGCCGCGCAGGAAGCCGGGGCAGAAAGCGAGGTCGGTGCGCTTGCCGCTGCCGGGGTCGACCCGCACGATCATCCCGCGGCCGCTGTCGAGGAGCCACACCGCCCCGTCGGGCGCAACCCGCGGGCTGTGCGGCATCGACAGCTGGTCGGTTACGATGCGGTTGTCGCGCACGTCGACCAGGACGCCGCCTTCGTGGCGCCGGTCGCGCCAGCCGCCGGCAACGTCGGAGCGGCTGACCGCCGTGACGTAGGCGGGGCTGCCGCCCGCCATCGCGAGCCCGTTGAGGTGGCACCGGTCTTCCGCCGCCAGGCGCGAAATGAAGGGCGGCTTCCACAGCGGCGTGAAGCCGTGGGTGATGCTCAACGTGGCGAGGCAGCTATACTTCGAGTTGACGAACACGACCCGGCCAGCCTTGTCCACCGTTAGCTCGTGCACGTCGACGTCGCCGGTGGTCTGCGCGTTGCGCGGCACGTAGAGCTTGTCGAAATTGCCGTTCGCCCGCTCCCCGGGCGCGAGCACATTCTCCAGCCGCCAGATCTGGAAGAGCGAGCCGACGTAGAGGCGCTGCGGGGTGGCATGCACTCCCATCGCCCGGACGTAATTCTGCTGATGGAAGGAGACCCGCCCCTCCGGCAGGAGGCCAACCAGGAAGAGCTGTCCGGTCTGGTATGAGGTGAAGGCAAGGCTGCAGCGGTTCCGCGACAGCCAGGAGGCGAGGCCGCGGGAGACCGAGATCTGGGTCTGGTCGGCACCGGGAGGTTCGGGTGCGGGTGCGACTTGCGCCGCCCGGACTTCGGGGGCGGCCATGACTTCGGATCCTGCGACTGCCGCCGTCTTGTTCCCGCGCGGCGCTTCCGCCTCATCCATCGAACGGCTCCGGTCTTCGGGTGCTCAGTCGCCCCGGCAGTCTGACTGCCTCTTTGCCCCTGCGCAAGCGGCGGGTCCGGCAGAGGGCATGCCCCTCGATCGAGCCACGCATCCTAACGTGGGATGGTGCACGGCGGCCACATGTCGGAGGAAATCGGCGGGGGGACCGGGAACAGGCTTTTTATGCGGCCTTAGAGGCGGTTAGCGTTGGGGCATGAGCCTCAAGTGCTTCTTCGGACTGCATCATCCCTCCGTTAGCTCGGTCGCGCGCCGCGGCGAGCGTTACACGGGGCTGTGCGATTCCTGTGCGCGGCCGCTGGAGCGTGAGGCGGTCGGTCGCTGGGTCGCTTCCGAGCCGCTCGACCTGCCGCGCGAGGAGGCCAAAGGGCTTTAGCGCGCGTCGCGGCCGCGGAGGCTAGGCTTCCCAGCCGCCCCCCAGCGCCAGGAACACCGACACCAGGTCGTTGGACAGGTCCGCCTCGGCCTGGGCGAGCGCCGCCTCCGTTTGCGAGAGCGAACGCTCGGCTTCGAGTACGATCTGGAACGGCTCCCGCCCGGAGCGGTAGCGCAAGCGGGCGATCCGCGCGGCTTCGGCGCTACCGGCGCGGGCGCGGCGCAGGGCGGCGACCCGGTCGAGGCCGTTCGCATAGCGGGTGAGCGCGCTCTCCGTCTCCTCCAGCGCGCCCACCCAGGTGCCGTCGAAGCGGGCGAGCGCTGCTTGCGCCGAGGCCTCGGCCTGGGCGATGCGGGTGCGCGCCACGCGGGTGTTGGGGAAGCTCCAGTTGATGAGCGGGCCGAGGCTGAAGCGGAAGCCGTCGCCGGAGACGAGCCCGCCGAGCGAACTCGCCGTCGAGCCGATCGAGCCGCCCAGAGCGATGTCGGGGTAAAGCTCCGCGGTGGCGACTCCGATGCGCGCGGTGGCGGCGGCGAGCTCGCGCTCCGCCGCGCGGATGTCGGGACGGCGGGCGAGCAGGGTGGCGCCGTTACCGACCGGAATCGGCCGCTCCAGTGCCGGCGGGGTGGCGCAGGCGGCGACTTCGCGCGGGAAGTCCGCCGGCGGGCGTCCGGTCAGCACGGACAGGCGATAGAGCGCGGTTTGCCGCTGCGCCTCGAGAGTCGGGATGGTCGCCCGCGTCTGCTCCAGCTGGGCGGCGGCCTGGCCGGTCTCGAGCGCCGTGCCGCGCCCCCCCGCGACTAGGCGTCGGGTGAGGTCGAAGGTCTGCTCCTGGATGCGCACGCTCGCGCGCGCCACGTCGAGCTGGCGGCCGGTGCTGCAGGCGTCGGCATAAGCCCGCGCCGTCTCCGCGGCGACGCTCACGCGGGTGAGGTCGAACGCGGCCTGTACGGCTCCCACGTCGGCGCGGCTCGCCTCGATTGCGCGGCGGATGCGGCCGAACAGGTCGACCTGGTAGCCGACGTCGAGCCCGGCATCGAACGTGGTGTCGGCGCCGCCGGGGCCCGGCTGGTCGCCGAAGCTCGCGCCGCCGGAGACGTTGGTCGACGGGAGGCGGCCGGCGCGCACCTCGCGCAGCACCGCCCGGGCGCGGGCGAGATTGGCCGCGGCGACGCGCAGGTCGGTGTTGGCGGCAAGCGCCTCGGCGACCAGCCGGTCGAGGACCGGATCCTGGAACAGCTGCCACCAGCGCCCGGGCGGTTCGTTCCCGGTGAAGGCGGGCGAGGCGGTGCCGAGGAAGGCGCCCTGCGCCGGCGCGGCCGGGGCGGGGGACTTGTAGTCCGGGCCCACGGTGGTGCAGGCGGCGAGGGTAAGGGCCCCGGCGCCCGCCAGGAGGAGGCTGCGGATCATGATTCGGCTCCGTCGCCGGCGGGCAGCGGATCGTGCGCCGTGCCGCCGTAGGAGGTGGGATAGTTGGTCTCCCGGGGCGGACGCTTCGGCAGGAAGCGGCCGAGCCCGCGGCTGACGACGTAGAAGACCGGCGTGAAAATGAGGCCGAAGAGGGTGACGCCGAGCATTCCGAAGCCGACCGCGGTGCCGAGCGACTGGCGCATTTCGGCGCCCGGGCCCACCGCGATCGCCAGCGGGATGACGCCGAAGATGAAGGCGAAGCTGGTCATCAGGATCGGCCGCAGCCGCGAGCGTGCGGCGCTGACGGCGGCCTCGGCCGGGGACATGCCATGCTCCTCTTCCGCCTGCTTGGCGAATTCCACGATCAGGATCGCGTTCTTGGCCGCCAGGGCGACGAGGACGACGAGGCCGACCTGGGTAAGGATATTGTTGTCCATGCCGCGCAGCATCACGCCGGCAAGCGCGGCGAGGATGCACATCGGCACGATCAGGATGACGGCCAGCGGCAGCGTCAGCGCCTCATATTGCGCTGCCAACACCAGGAACACGAACACGACGGCGAGGAGGAAGATGGTCGCCGAGCTGCTCCCTGCCGCCTTCTCCTGGTAGGCGAGGCCAGTCCATTCGTGGGTCATCCCCTGCGGAAGGTTGGCGTCCGCGAGCCGCTCCATCGCCTCGAGCGCCGCGCCCGATGAGGTGCCGGGCGCCGCCTGCCCCTGCAGCTCGACCGCCGGGTAGAGGTTGAACCGGACCACGCGGGAGGGTCCGCTATCGTTGCGAAGGGTCGCGACGGAGGAGAGCGGCACCATCTCGCCGCTCGCCGAGCGCACCTGCAGGCGGCCAATGTCGGCCAGGTCGTCGCGGGCCGTCGGCTCCGCCTGCGCAGTCACCCGGAAGGTGCGGCCCAGCAGGTTGAAGTCGTTGACGTAGGTGGAGCCCAGATAGGTGCCGAGCGCTTCGTAGACCTGTGAGGGCTGCACGCCGAGCAGCTGCGCCCGGTCGCGGTCCACGTCCGCCTGCACCCGTGGCGAGCCGGTGTTGAACAGGGTGAAGACCTGGGCGACCTGCTTCGACTGCCCCGCCGCGCCCATCATCCCGAAGGCGGCGCCCTCCAGCGCCCGGTAGCCGGCGCCGGTCCGGTCCTGGATCATCATCGTGAAGCCGTTGCCGGTGCCGAGCCCAGGTACGGCCGGCGGCGCGATGACGAACACGTTCGCCTCCTCGATCGCCCCGCCCAATCCCCCGGTGATCTTCTTCGACAGGTCGTCGGCGGTGAGGCCTTTGCCGCGCTCGCCCCAGTCCGAGAGGCGGATGAACATCGTCCCCGCGTTCGACGATTGCGAGAAGCTGGAGCCGTCGAGGCCGGCGAAGGTCGCAGCGTCGACCACCCCCTTTTCCTTGCGGACGATGCCGTAGGCGCGCTCCAGCACCGCGCTGGTGCGGTCGAGCGAGGAGCCCGGCGGCAGCTGGACGACGCCGATCAGGACGCCCTGGTCCTGCTCCGGAATGAAGCCGGTCGGGGTCGAAACGAGCTGGAAGCCGGTGAGCGCGAGCAGCCCCGCGTAGAGGCCGAGCATCAGCGCCGACTTGCGCACCAGCGTGCCCGTGGTGCGGCCGTATCGGTCGGAGAGCCAGTCGAACCCCGCATTGAACTTCGTGCCCGCCTTGCGCAGCAGCCGCAGCGGTCCGCGCCCGCCTTCCGCATGCCCCTCGCGGTGCGGCTTCAGCAGCAGCGCCGCCATGGCCGGCGACAGGGTCAGCGACACGATCAGCGAGATGAGCGACGCCGAGGCGATCGTCACCGCGAACTGACGGTAGAAGATGCCCGGGATGCCGGAGACGAAGGCGGTCGGCACGAACACCGCGCTCAGCACCAGCCCGATCGCGATCAACGCGCCGGACACCTCGCGCATCGTCCGGTGCGCCGCCTCGCGCGGGGTGAGGCCGTTGCGGATATGCTTCTCCACCGCCTCGACCACGACGATCGCGTCGTCGACGACGATGCCGACCGCCAGCACCAATGCGAACAGCGACAGCGAGTTGATCGAGAAGCCGAGCGCCAGCTGGACCGCGAACGTCCCCACCAGCGCCACCGGGATCGCGAGGATCGGGATGATCGCCGCCCGCCAGGTCTGGAGGAACAGCATCACCACTAGGACGACGAGAACGATCGCCTCGATCAGCGTCTCCTGCACCGCCTCGACCGAGGCCGCGACATACTCGGTGGGGTTGTAGGGGATCGAATACACGATGCCCGGCGGGAAGTCCTTCGACGCCGCCTTGACCTCGTCCAGCACCAGCTCCGCCGCGTCCAGCGCGTTCGATCCCGGCTGCTGGATCACCGCCAGCGCTACGCCGCGCTTGCCGCTGAAGGAGCCGCGAATGCCATATTCCTGGCTGCCCAGCTCCACCCGTGCGACGTCGCGCACCCGCGTGATCGCGCCGGAGGGATCGGTCTTGATCACCACGTCGGCGAACTGGGCGGGGTCGTTCAGCCGCCCCTGCACCTCGATCGGCAGCTGGAAGGCCGGGTTGCCGCTGCCATAGGGCGGCTGCCCGATCGCGCCGCCAGCGACCTGCACGTTCTGGGTCCTGAGTGCCTGGACGATCTCGCCCGCGGTAAGGTTGCGCGCCGCCGCCCGGTCCGGATCGATCCAGACGCGCATCGCGTAATTGCCGCCGCCGAACACCAGCACGCCGCCCACGCCCTCCAGCCGCAGCAGACGGTCGCGCAAATTCGTGTTGGCGAAATTGCCGACATAGTCGACATCGAGATTGGGGTCGGTCGAGGTCAAGGCGACGATCATCAGGAAGCCCGACGACTGCTTATTCACCGTAACGCCGACCTGGCGCACCTGCTCGGGCAGGCGCGGCTCGGCGAGGGCGACCCGGTTTTGCACCAGCACCTGCGCGGCGTTGAGGTCGGTGCCCGGCTGGAACGTCACCGTGATACCCGCCGCGCCGTTGGTCGAGGAGGAGGACATGTAGAGCATGCCCTCGACGCCGTTCACCTCCTGCTCGATCGGCGCCGCCACCGTCTCGGCCATCGTCTCCGAAGAGGCGCCCGGATAGACGGCGTTGATCGTGATCGTCGGCGGCGCGATCTCAGGATATTGGGAGAGGGAGAGCTGCGGATAGGCGAAGGCGCCGATCAGGGTGATGAACACGGCGATCACCGCCGCGAAGATCGGCCGTTCGATGAAGAAGCGGGAGATGTTCATGGGCTCTCGCTCCTTCAGCGGGCGGGCGTGGCGCCGACCGGCGTCGCGATCGACGAGGGCGCCGACGGCTGCGGAGTCGCCGCGGGCTCGGGGCCGCCGCCGACCGGGATCCGGCCCGGCTGCGGCTTCACCTTCTGCCCGGGCCGCGCCCGCTGCAGGCCGGAGATGATCACCCGCTCATTGGGTCCCAGCCCGCTGCGGATCACCCGCAGATTGCCGGTGAGCGGCCCGAGATCGACCGGGCGCGCGATCACCGTGCCGGTGCGGTCGACCACGTAGACCACCCGCCGCGCCGCGTCGGTGACGATGGCGCTGTCCGGCACCAGCAGCGCCCGGTAGGGCTGCGAAGCCGAGAGGCGCATGTGGCCGAACATGCCCGGCTTCAGGAAGCCGGCGGGGTTCGCCACCACCGCCCGCGCGCGCACCGTCCCGGCGCCGGTGTTCACCACCGGATCGATGAAGTCGATCGTGCCCGAATGGACGTAGGTCGCCTCGTCCTGGAGGCGTACCCGGACCGGACTGCCGCTGCGGCCGCCGCCGGCCTGGCGTTGGTATTTGAGCAGCAGGGCCTCGGAGCCCTCGAAGGCGAAGTGGAGCGGGTTGGTCGAGACGATGGTGGTCAGCACGGTCTGGTCGGCCGTCACCGAATTGCCGGCATCCACCCGCCGCTCCGACACCTGGCCGGAAATCGGCGCGAGCACGCGGGTGAAGCCGACGCTGAGCTGCTGCGCCCGGATCGCGGCGCGGGCGGCGGCGACGTCCGCCTCGCCGGTGCGGACGGCCGCCTGGCGCTGCTCGACTTCCTCGAGGCTGGCCGCCTGCTGGGCCGCGAGCGCGCGGGAGCGGGCGAGCTCGGTGCGGGCGTTGGCGAGTGTCGCCTGCGCCCGGGCGAGCTGTGCCTGCGACTGGGCGAGGGCGGCCTGCGACTGGCGCGGATCGATGGTGAAGAGAAGCTGTCCCTGGCGGACATATTGGCCGTCGCGGAAATGGACCGCCTGCAGATAGCCGGTCGCGCGCGGCTTCACCTCGACATTCTGGATCGCCTCGAAGCGGCCGACGAAATCGTCCCAGTCGACCACTTCCTGCACGACCGGCGTCGCCACGGTGACCGGCATCACCGGCGGGGGCGCCGCCTGTTCCTCACTGCCGCCGCAGCCGGCGAGCGAAAGGGCGAGGAGGAGCGGAAGGAGGCCGCGCACGGCGGCGGATCGGATCGCGGGCATCATTCGGCTTTCGAGCAGGTGTCCCCCGGGGCTTCCGTTCGTCGGCCGCCCGGCAGCAGCGGAACTAGGAAGGCGTTCAGGCCCTGTCAACAGGTGTAGACATACAAAGTCCACACTTGTTGACAATTTTGCGCCGAGGCCCGATGCGCCGCCGGTGGTGGAGAGAAGAGACATGGGCCGGCGTGAACGATGTGCCGCTTCGACGCGCGGCACCATGCTCGCGTCGGCGCGGCGGCGCTTCCTCGAGGAAAGCTACGAAAATGTCGGGTTGCGCGACATCGCACGCGATGCCGGCGTCGATGTGGCGCTGGTCGGCCGGTATTTTGGATCGAAGGAGCAGCTCTTCCACGAGGTCCTCCGCGGAACCTGCCCGGACTGGCTCGACCCGACAGTGGGTGCGGAGGAGCTTCCCGCCTTCCTCGCCGCCCTGGTGCTGCGCACCGACGAAGCGGAGGATCGCGAGGACCTCGACCGCCTGCTGATCATCCTGCGCTCCGCCTCCTCGCCCCAGGCCTCCGAGCTCGTCCGAACGGCCTTCCGCGAGGACGTGATCGAACCGGTCGCGCGGCTCCTGCCCGGTCCCGATGCCGAGCTGCGGGTCGCGGTCGCGTTCAGTATCCTCACTGGAACCACCGTGATGCGCACCATCATGGGCATCGAGCCGCTGGCGGGCTGCGCCTCGGACGCCCTCGAGGCCAAGCTCACCGGCCTCCTGGCGCAGGCCCTCTCCGTCTAGGCGCGTCCGATCGCGTTGCCAGCCAGATCCGGTGGCGCGCACCCCTGCGCCCGCCACGCGCCCGCACCGTCACTTCCTCAACCGTGAAGCCGGCTTTGCTCAGCCGGCGGGTGAAACCGGCATCCGGCGCCGAGGACCAGATCGCGAGCCTCCCGCGCGGGCGCAGGGCCGCGCCGGCGGCCGCCAGACCGCTCTCGCCGTAGAGGCGGTCATTCTCTCGGCGGGTGAGCCCGTCGGGGCCGTTGTCGACGTCGAGCAGGATGACGTCGTACGCGGACCGTCCGCCTTCGATCAGTGCGGCGACGTCGCCTTCGACAACGGTTACCCGCGGATCCTCGAGGCTGTCGCCGAAGAGATGGGCCATCGGGCCGCGCGCCCACGTCACGATTGCAGGCACCAGCTCGGAAACGACCACTGTCGCCTCGGGCCCGAGCACGCGCAGGGCGGCCCGCAGGGTGAAGCCCATGCCCAGCCCGCCAACCAGCACCGCCGCACCCGGAGCGGCTCCGTCGCAGGCGAGGGACGCAAGCGCCTCCTCCGATCCGCTGAGGCGGCTGTTCATCAGCTCGTTGGCGCCGAGCATGATCGAATATTCCTCGCCCCGCTTGACCAGCCGAAGCTCGCCGCCGCCCGGGATCGGGGCCGTGTCGACAAGGATGCGTGGGATCATGGCGACGGCCCTAGCGTGCCCGCGCTCAGGCGGCGAGTTGCTCCAGCGCCTCGCTCGCTTCCAGCCACTCGGCCTCGGCGGCCTCGATCTGCCGCTCGACCTGTGACCGCCGCTTCAGCAGCTCGGTCATGGTGAGCCCGGCGAGATCGCCCGACGCGGCCGCCGGCTCGAACATCGCCCGGTCGATCGCGCTGAGCAGCGCGCCGAGCCTCGCCACCGCCTGCTCGGCAGTCTTTTCGCGTGAGCGCAGCGCCTGACCCTTGTCGCGGGCGGCCGCCGCCTTGCGGCGCTCCTCCTTGCGATTGCCCTTCGGCTCCGCCTTTTCGCCGGCGTCGCGGGCGAGGACCAGCGCGGTATAGTCGTCGATGCTTCCTTCGAACTCGCGCGCCGTGCCGCCATCGACCAGGACGAGCCGGTCCGCGATCAGCTCCAGCATGTGCCGGTCGTGGCTCACCACCACCACCGCGCCGGAATAGTCGTTCAGCGCCTGCACCAGCGCTTCGCGGGCATCGACGTCGAGGTGGTTGGTCGGCTCGTCGAGGATCAGCATGTGCGGCGCCTCGCGCGTGATGAGGGCGAGCGCCAGCCGGGCGCGTTCGCCGCCCGAAAGCTTGCCGACCGCGGTCAGCGCCTTTTCGCCGGCAAAGCCGAAGCGGCCGAGCTGCGCGCGCACCGCCCCCGGGGTCGCCCCCTTCATCGCGCGGGCCATGTGCTGGAGCGGCGTGTCGGACGTGTCGAGCTCCTCCACCTGATACTGGGTGAAATAGCCGACCTTGAGCTTCTGGCTGCGCGTGACCTCGCCCTCCATCGGCGGCAGCTGGGCTGCGAGGAGGCGCGCCATGGTCGTCTTGCCGTTGCCGTTGCGGCCGAGGAGGGCGATGCGGTCGTCGGGGTCGAAGCGCAGGTTCAGGCGGCTGAGCACGGGCGTCCCGCCATAGCCGACGCTCGCCATGTCGAGGGTGATCAGCGGCGGCCGCAGGCCGTCCGGATTGGGGAAAGCGAAGGAAAGGGACGGATCGTCGACCAGCTCGGCGATCGGCTGCATCCGCGCCAGCGCCTTGGCGCGCGACTGCGCCTGTTTGGCGGTCGAGGCGCGGGCACTGTTCCGCGCGATATAATCCTGCAGCTTGGCGCGCTGCGCCATCTGCTTCTCGCGCGCCGAGGCGAGCTGGGCCTGCCGCTCCGCCCGCTGCCGCTCGAACGCGTCATAGCCGCCCGGATACAGAGTGAGTTTGCCGCGCTCCAGGTGGAGGATGTGGTCGACGACGTTGTTGAGGAAGTCGCGCTCGTGGCTGACGACCAGGATCGTCGCGCGGTAGCTCTTCAGGAAATCCTCGAGCCACAGCACCGCCTCGAGGTCCAGATGGTTGGAGGGTTCGTCGAGCAGCAGCAGGTCCGGCGCGGAAAAAAGCAGGGCGGCGAGCGCCACCCGCATCCGCCAGCCTCCGGAGAAGCTGTCGAGCGGCCGGTGCTGCATGTCGTCGTCGAAGCCGAGGCCCTTCAGGATCCGCGCGGCGCGCGAGGGCGCCGAATGGGCGTCAATCGCATTCAGCCGCTCGTGGACGTCGCCCAGGCGGTGCATGTCCTCGCAGCTCTCCGCCTCCGCCATCAGCGCGGCCCGCTCCAGGTCCGCCGCGAGCACCGTCTCGAACGGCGTCGCCTCGCCCGCGGGAGTCTCCTGCGCGATATAGCCGAGCCGCGCTCCCCGCGGCATTTCGGCCGAACCTTCGTCGGGCTCGAGGAGCCCGGCTACGACGCGCACCAAGGTAGACTTACCGGCGCCGTTGCGCCCGATCAGCCCGACCCGGCTGCGCGGCGGCAAGGCGGCGGTGGCTCCGTCAAGGATCGTTCGCCCGCCGAGGCGAACCGTGAGCGCGTCGATTGTAAGCATGGCGGCGCCCTAGCATGAGCAGCCCTTCTCCCCAAGAGCCGTTCGGATGGGAGAGGCGTGTGGTGCCGCGTGTCCGACTCGAACGGACGACCTACCGCTTACAAGGCGGTTGCTCTACCAGCTGAGCTAACGCGGCAGCGCCTCCCAAATGGGTCATTCGTGCGCGCAGGTCCACCCCCCCCGCCGCCCCGCTTAGCCGAATGTTAGGGGAGGGCTGGCACTCTGCGGCGGAGCGGCTGGGCGGAGTGGACGATGACGCGGCTTCTGATCGGAATGGCGCTGTGCGGCGCGGCCTACGGGATGATGTGGCGGAGCGGCGGCACACCTGTGGCGGCGGCCCCTGCCGGCGTCCGCGCCGACGTTCCGTGGCAGCCGGACGGCGCCGGGATCCAGAGCGGGCGGGACATTGCCGACGAGGCGCGCCGGCAGCTCGACCAGGGGCTCGAGGATCTCGATAGGGCCACCGCCGTGCGGATCCACGATGCGGACGGCGAGCGGGTGGTCACGTCTCCGGAGGAGCTCGAGCGGATGCGCGCACGCGGCCGCGCGCTCTTGGAAGCGATGCGAGGGCGGGTCGGCCTCGGCGAGGCTGCGGGGGTGCGTTCCGGTCCAAGCTTCGAGCCCGGCAAGCCGATGATCGACCCGACGCCGCCGCCCATCCGGCCCGCCACGGGGCGTTGATCGCCGATCACAGCACGCCGAACGTCCATCCCTCGGTCCGCGCAAGCTCGGGCGTGAGCGCGGGCGGCGACCAGTAGCGCGAATCCGGGGCGATGCGCCTGAGGGCGGCGGCGGCGATCAGCACGTCGGTCTCGTGATCGTTGGGCTCGCGGGGGAGCCGGACCGACCGGCTGCCGAGGCCGGCGAGCGCCTCGTTCAGCGCCTCTTCTGTGCGGACCTTGCGGCCGCTGAGACCGGCGAGGCGGATGAAGACGCGGGTGTAGATTTCCACCACCAGGCTTCCCCCAGGCGGAGCCGCATCCATCGGCCAGACCGGCACATGCCCCTCCAGACGGTGGAGGAGGCGCATGCCGGCATAGCTCGCCTTCGCCACCTGCGCCGCGCCGACGGCGTCGTAGAGGGTCGAGGCCTTGCCGCCTCCGGTGGCGTTGAACGCGTGCTCGCAAACGCGGTGGTGGAGGAAGTTCGCCTTCGTCCCGTCGGCCGCGCCGAAATAGAAATGCGGCCGGTGGTGGCGCTCCATGAAGCTGGCGGCGCCGAGATCCTCGTCGTCGCACAGGCGGTCGACATAGGCCCACAGCGCCTTCGCCTCCGAGGGCGGGGCTGTTTCGCCCGGGAAGTAGGCGCCGCGCTCCAGGATCGGCGGGGCGTAGCTGAAATCGAAGCCGTAGAGGGTCGGCGCGTCCCGGGCTGTTCTTAGCAGCCATTCGAGGATCGCGCTCCGCGACCAGGGCCGGTCCCGATCGACGAGGCGGGGCGCAGCGTCGCCCGCTTCGCAGAGGGCGACGGCAATGCCCTTGTGCCGCTTGCCCTTGGCACCCGACCAGTCGATCGCGGCGAAGCGCTCGAAGCGCCTCACACCAGCGGCGGCTGCGGGTCGCCTCCGCCGGTTTCACCGGTCTCGGGCGTGCGGGGCGCCCGCGGCGCCCGCGGCCGTACCGGGACGGCCGGCGGCTGGTTCGCGTCGGTCCACCGCTCGAGCAGCTTGTGCGCGGTCGGGCGGCCGCCGAGGCCGAAAGCGAGCGCCGCGGCGACCGCGGCCGACCCGAGGATCGCGGTGAAGGCGATGATCACGATCTCGTTGGCGAGGCCCATGAACCTCAAGCCCATCGCCACGGCGAGCGCGATGATTGACCAGCGCAGGATGGCCGGGAGCCAGCCGCCGGTGCCGTCGCTCGAAACAAGGTTGGCGACGATCCGCGCGATCAGCACGCCGCCGAGGATGATCACAGCGCCGAACACCACCCTGCTGCCGAGGTCCAGGATCTGGGCGAGCATCGCGGCGATGATCGGCGACTGGAGCAGCTCCGCCGCCTTGATCGCCGAGAAGATGAGGATCGCCAGCATCACCAGAGAACCGATGGTGCGGGACGGGGTCGTGCCCTCGGGCGAGATGCCGAGCGCCGCCACCGTGCGGTCGAAGCCCATCGAGGGGAGCAGCTGCTCGATCGCCTGCTTGGCGATCTTGCCGATGATGTAGCCGATCGTGAGCACGATCAGCGCGCCCACCACGAGCGGGATCGAGACGAGGATCGTCGCCAGCATCGCCCGCGCCGGCCCCGACACGGCCTCGATGCGCAGGGCGTCCAAGGCTGCGATGGCGAAGGGGATCATGACCAGGAAGAAGACGATCATGCCGATCGAGCGGCTGATCGAGGCGCGGGGCGAGGCGGTGGTTACCGTCGGCGCCGCCCCCGTCGGAGCGGCGGGCACCGCCCCGCTATTGTCGGCGAGGCCGGTGCGGCGCAGCCAGCCGTCAAGGTTCGCGGCCAGGAGCGCGCTCTCGACGATCCGCCGTACGATGCGCGAAACGATCAGGCCCAAGAAGAAGATCAGGCCCGCGCCGAGCAGGTTGGGGATGAAGGCGAACGTCTTGGTGGTGAGCTGGCGCACCGGATCGAGCATGCCGGAGAGGCCCAGCGGCTGCAGTGCGATCATGATGCCGAGGAGGAGGATCAGCCAGAAGGCGATGTCGCCGATCAGGCTGCCGAGCGTCTTGCCCGGCTCTGCCTCGTAATGCCGCTTCAGCGCCGGCACCCGGTCGACCACCTTGGCGATCGCCCATTTGGCGGCGCGCGCCAGGATCCAGGCGACGACGAGGATGAGAATCGCGCCGAGCACCCTCGGCAGCCACTCCGTCAGTTCCGCCCGCCAATAGGCTCCATCCGCATCGTTGCCGTACATCTTCATCCCCTTCGCAGACGCGTCGTGCCGCAGCCGTGACAATGACGGAGGGCGGGGGCTGGTTCCCCGCGGCGTCGGCGGCAGGCGGCGAGCACGGCCCGCAGGAGCCACGCCGAATAAAGAAATTTACTTGCGCAATTCGCGCCGCCGCTCCTCCCACCAGGCGATCCGCTCGGCGATGCGCTTTTCATAGCCCCGATCGGTCGGTTCGTAGAATGTCTGCGGCGCCATCTCTTCGGGCCAGTAATCGTCGCCGGAGAAGCCTTCCGGAGCGTCATGGTCGTAGCGATAGCCCTTGCCGTAGCCGATATCCTTCATCAGCCGCGTCGGCGCGTTGAGAATGTTCTTCGGCGGCATCAGCGACCCCGTCTCCCTCGCGGTGCGCCAGGCGGCTTTCTGGGCGGTGTAGGCGGCGTTCGATTTTGGGGCCGTGGCAAGGTAGAGGCAGGCCTGGACTATGGCGATCTCGCCCTCCGGAGAACCGAGGAAATCGTAGGTTTCCTTGGCGGCGATGCACTGGACCAGCGCCTGCGGGTCGGCGAGACCGATATCCTCGACCGCCGCCCGCGTCAGCCGCCGCAGCAGGTAGAGCGGCTCCTCGCCGGCCACCAGCATGCGGGCGAGATAATAGAGCGCCGCCTGCGGGTCCGAGCCGCGGATCGCTTTGTGAAGCGCGGAGATGAGGTTGTAATGCCCCTCCCGGTCCTTGTCGTAGAGCGCCACGCGGCGGTGGAGGAGCGCGGACAAGGCCGCCGGATCGAGCGCCTCGGGCACCTCGATGGAGAACAGGGTCTCCGACTGGTTGAGCAGGAAGCGGCCGTCGCCGTCGGCGGTGGCGACGAGCGCGTCGCGAGCCTCGGCGGTGAGTGGCAGGGGGCGGTCCATCAGCGCCTCGGCGCGGTCGAGCAATTTGCACAGAGCCGCCTGGTCGAGCCGGTTGAGGATCAGCACCTGGGCGCGGGAGAGCAGGGCCGCGTTGAGCTCGAACGACGGGTTCTCTGTGGTCGCGCCGACGAGGACGACGGTGCCGTTCTCGACATAGGGCAGGAAGCCGTCCTGCTGCGCCCGATTGAAGCGGTGGATCTCGTCGACGAAGAGCAGGGTCTGGGCGCCGGTGCGGGCGAAGTCGCGCGCCTCGGCGAACACCTTCTTGAGGTCGGCGACGCCGGAGAACACCGCCGAGATGGCAACGAAGCGCATGCCGACGGCGTCGGCAAGAAGCCGGGCAATGGTCGTCTTGCCGGTGCCCGGCGGCCCCCACAGGATCATCGAGGCGAGCTTCCCCGCCGCCACCATCCGGCCGATCGCGCCGTCGGGGCCGGTGAGATGGTCCTGCCCGACCACCTCGTCCAGCCGCCGCGGGCGCAGACGGTCCGCCAGCGGGGCGTTCTCCGCCGGCTCGGGCGGGGGCGGGGGAGGGGGATCGTTCGCGAACAGGTCGGCCACGGCGCCGTCCTAGCCGATTATGGCGGCCGCGCCCATCTGGCGCGGCGCGGGCGACGCCGCTAGGAATCTTTCGAGGGAGGAACGATCATGCGCAATTTGGTCCTTTTCGCTGCGGCGCTCGCCGCCGCTCCGGCCGCCGCCGTCGCCGCCAAACCGGCGGGCGCCGACGTCCAGGCCGCGGTCGCCGCCAGCGATCGCCCCGCCGACTCGGTGAAGCTCGACGAGAGCCGCCGCCCGGCCGAGGTCCTCGCCTTCATGGGCCTCAGGAAAGGGGACCTCGCGCTCGATCTGTTCACCGGCAGCGGCTATTATGCGGAGATCATGGCCAAGGCCGTGGGCCCCCGCGGCGGCGTCCTCGCCTGGGAGCCGGCCAATTTCTACAGCGACGATGCCAAGAAGGCGATGGCGGACCTCAAGGCGCGCCGGCCCAATGTCGGCGTGATGGTGACGCCGGCGACCGCCTTCACGCTGCCCAGCTCCGCCTTCGATTTCGTGATGCTCCACCTCAACTATCACGACACCTATTGGGAAAGCGCAAAATACGGCTTCCCGCGCATCGACCCGCAGGCCTTCCTGGCGACCCTCTACCAGTCGGTGAAGCCGGGGGGCGTCGTCGCGGTGATCGACCATGTCGCCAATCCGGGCGGCGACACGCGGGAGGTAGTGGACAAGCTCCACCGCATGGACCCGGCGGTGCTGCGCGCCGATTTCGAGCGCGCCGGCTTCGTTCTCGAGGGCCAATCGGACCTGCTCCGCAACCCCGCCGACGATCACAGCAAGCTGGTCTTCGATCCCGCGATCCGCGGCAAGACCGACCGCATCGCCTACCGCTTCCGTAAGCCCGCCCGCTGACCCGGCCGCGGACGTGCTGGAAGGCCAACTGGTGCCCTCCAGCACGTCCTAAGGTTCATTCGCCGCCCAGCTCCAGATCGTGAGAATCGCCGCCGCAGTTGGTCATGTCCTCATAGCGGCCGGTCACGAGGTCCGGTGCGAACCTGAGGAAAATCCGCCCGCGGTCGTCCTCTTCGAGAGCTCCGCACCAGCCGCGGCCGTAGCCGTAGCGCAGCTCCAGGAGAAGCCCCTCGTAAGGCGGTTCGGGCTTAAGAGCGACCGAAAGGGTCGCGAGGTCGATTCCGGCCAGCCGCTCGTTGTCGAGGTAGATGGTGCGTGGCGGGTGCGCTCCCCACGATACCGACACTGAGGTCGCCCGCGCCTTCCGAGCCCGCCGGTCGAGGACGGCGCGCCAGGGCACGCGCCGAACAGGATCCAGACCTTCCTGCGCCACCCGTTCGACCAGGCCGTAGGGAGGGCCGTCATACCCTCGGACGACCAGCCTATCCAGCTTGAAGGTCTCCGGCGGCCGGTCGAGGAACGCGATCGCCGCGAGGTCCCCCGCATGCAGGCGGCGTAGGGCTGCCTCCTCGCGTTGCAGGTCTTCACAGCGGAGCCATGCCGACCAGCTGTCCGGCGGAGGCGGTGGGCGGCTCTCGCCCGGCTCCGGGGTTATGGACGCACATTCCCTGCGTCGGCCCAGGAAGTCGATCATGTCCTCCGGCGGCTCAGCCGCATCAACGTCCCCGTCCGCATCGCCCCTGGTTGCCTGTGCAGCCCCGGGTGCGGCCAGCGAAAGAAGGCCCAGGGCCAGCAGCGCTTCGGAGCTTCGCATTCGGGCAGGATGAACGCCCGCGCGAAGGTCTGCAATGGTGGAGGCGACGCGACTTCAGGCCGCCCGCCGCGGACCCGAGGCGGCGGCGGGGCCGCGGCCTCGGGGGCGGAGCATCAGGCGACGATCACGAAGTCCGAAGCGGTCAGCAGCGTGCCGGGGCTGACGTGGGCGAACAGGACCGCGTCGTTTCCGTCCACGCCGTCGGCGTCGAAGAAGATGTCGCCGGTCTGCGAATTGTAGATGATGCGGTCGTCGGCATCGACGGCCACGGGGCCGAGCGCGAAGGCGGAGGAGTCCAGGGCGCCGGCGGTCAGGCCCGTGAACACGTCGCTGTCGAGCTCGATGCTGTCGTCGGCCGAGGAGAAGCCGACGATGCTGTCGACATTGTTAACGCCGTCGAGCGCCGTGTCGAACGCGAAGGTGTCCGCGCCCGCGCCGCCCGCCAGCGCGTCGTTGCCGCCGCCGCCGTTGATCTCGTCGGCGCCGTCGGCGCCGCTGAGGACGTTGGCCGCGGAGTTGCCGGTCAGGATGTTCGCCAGCGAATTGCCGGTGCCGTTGACCGCATTCGCGCCCGTCAGCGTCAGGTTCTCCACGTTGAGGCCAGCGAGGCTGTAGGCGATCGAGCTCTCGATCGTGTCGATGCCGCCCGAAGTCGTCTCGACCACCTTGTCGCCCGCATTGTCGACGACGAATGTGTCGTTGCCGATGCCGCCCTTCATCGTGTCGGCGCCGGTGCCGCCGTCGACCCAGTCGTCACCGTCGCCGCCGCTCACCGTGTCGTTCCCGCCGAGGCCGTAGAGCGTATCGTTGCCGTCCTGGCCGGTGATGGCGTTCACCGCCGCATTGCCGGTGATCGTGTTGTTGAAGCCGTTGCCGACGCCGTTCAGCGCCGAGCCGGTCAGCACAAGCTTCTCGGCATACTGGCCGCCGAGGCTCCAGTTGATCGCGCTTTCGATCGTATCGGTGCCGCCGCTCGCATTCTCGACCACCTGGTCTGCGGCATTGTCCACCACGTAGGTGTCGTTGCCCGCGCCGCCCTTCATCAAGTCGGCCTCCGAACCGCCGTCGAGCCGGTCCTCGCCGTTGCCGCCGACGAGGGTGTCGGTGCCCGCCGCGCCGGACAGCGTGTCGTGGCCGTCCTCGCCGCGCAGCAGGTTGGCGGCCGAATTTCCGGTGATAACGTTGGCGAAGCTGTTGCCGACGCCGTCGATCGCGGCACCGCCGGTCAGGAGCAGGTTTTCCAGATTCTGGCCGGAGAGGCTGTAGGCGATCGAGCTGCGCACCTCGTCCGTGCCGCCGTTCGTCAGTTCGACGACCATGTCCCCGGCATCGTCGACATAATAGACGTCGTCGCCCTCGCGGCCCTTCATCGTGTCGGCGCCGGTGCCGCCGTCGAGGCTGTCGTTGCCGGCGCCGCCGGTCAGTACGTCGATCCCGCCCAGGCCGTAGAGCGTGTCGTTGCCGTCGTCGCCGACGATGAGGTCGCTCGCGGCGCCGCCGGTCAGCGTGTCGTCGCTGGCCAGGCCGTGGATCCTGAACTCGGTAAGGTATTGCGTCGGCCGAAGAGTGTCGCCGTCCAGCGTGTCCGCGTCCGCCGTGCCGACGATCGTGAACTTCTCGTTGAGGCCGTTGACCGTGATCGTCACCGTGGCGGGGGCCGAGGTCACGAACCCGTCGGACACGGTATAGGTGAAGGTGATCGTCGAGGTGTCGCCGGTGCTCATCGCCTGCTCGTCCGCAAGCGGGGTGTAGGAGAAGGTGCCGCTCGGATCGACGCTGACGTCGCCGTCGGCGCCCGGGACGCCGTCGACCATAACCGACCCCGTGACGAGCGTGTAGGTGAGACTGTCGCCGTCGCCGTCGGTTCCGGAGAGGTTGCCGGCGATGGAAGCGTCGTCCTCCGTGCCCGAGCCGGATGCGGCCGCGGCAGTCGGCGCCTGGTTCAGGCGGAAGCCGAAATCGACGCTCATATTATGATCGTTGTCCGCCGCGCCCACCGCAACCGGCTCGCCGTCGTCGACCGGCTCGCCGTCGAAGCCGAGCGTGACCGCCCCGGCGGCGACGCCGCCGCTGGACGGCACGCCGTTGTCGTCGCCGTCCGTGTTGTCGTCGGGATCGGTGCCGCCGAGGCTGGAGACGCGGTTTTCGAGCGCCTGGCCGGAGCCGAAGTTCGAGGAATCGACCTGGACGACATAATCGCCCGGCGCGAGGCCGCCGAAGCTGTAGAGGCCGCCGCCCGCGGTCGTGGTGGTGAGGACGACGTCGTCCATCGCCCCGTCGTTGTCGGTGTCGGCCAGCAGGGTCAGCTTGACGCCGTCGATCCCGGTCTCGCCGGCGTCCTTGACGCCGTCGCCGTCGGTGTCGCCCCACACCAGATTGCCGATGCTGAGCGTCTGCGCGCCGAGGGAATTGCTGTTGGTCAGGACATCGGTGAAGTTCGAGCCGCCGACGGTCGAGCTCTGGCTGTTCGGGATGACGTTGTTGCCGACCGTGTTCAGCGTCTCGCGCCAGGTGACGACGATCGTCCGGCCGTCCGGCAGGGTGCCGAGATTGCCCGAGAGGCTGAGGGCGCCGTCGACCGGCGCGCCGCCGCCGCCGGCGGCGTCGTCGGAGCCCGGCAGGCGACGCTCGCCGGCATGGATCGAGCCGTACATCAGCTCGTCGCCGTCACCGCCCGCATAGGTGTCGGAGAGGCCGATCTGGTGGCCGAGCTCGTGCATCACGACGGTGAGGAGGTCGACCCGCGTGCCCGCGGCGCCGTTCGCGTTGGTCGCCACCAGCTGGGTGCCGGTGCCGCTATATTCGGCGTCGTCGGCGGGGGTCTCGTCGATGAACCAGCTCCAGCCGCCGGCATTGTCGTCGATGGTGATCGCGCCGTCGCCGCTGGCGCCGACCTGGAGGCCGCCGAGATCGGCGACCGTCAGCGTCACCGAGCGCATCGCCTCGATCTGCTCCGGCGTCGCCCCCGCATCCTCCCAGCGCTGGATCGCCGCCTCGAGGATCAGGTTGAGCTCGCCCTGGCTCAGAACGCCGTCGTCGACCACGACCGGGCCGGTCGTGCCGCCGCCGGCGCCGGAGCTGGAATCGTCGCCGCCTGCCGTGTCGCCGGGCGCCGGAGGCGTGTCGGCGAACAGCGGAAGCGTCGGCGTCGGAGTGCTGCCCGGCGTCTGCACGGTGTTGTTGATGACGGAGACCGGCCCGAGGACGGAGGTGGTAGCGTTCGGATTGTTCGTGCTCAGCACGACGGCGGGATCGTTCGAGGCGGAGGGGCCCCTCGCCAGCTCGCCGGTGGAGGCGCCGTTGGTGCTGTCCTCGCGGACGCGGATGCCCGCCACACCAGATGCGACGGTCGTGGTGTTGCCGCGGACGTCGAAGTGCCCGGTCGCGCCGTTGCGCGCCTGCACCACGATCGGAGTCACGCCCGTCCCCGCGTCGGTTTCGTTCGCCGTGTTGTTGGTGACGGTGACGTGATATTCCGGCGTGCGCCCCGTATCCGGCGCGTCTACGACGATCGCGCGCGACGTTCCGCTGTTGGAATTCTGGGTGACATTGTTGCCGTCGATCAGGATCTTCGCCTGCGAAACCTGCCCGGTGGTGCTGGTCAGATAGACGATCACCGCATGGTTCGTCGCATTCGCCGGCGCCGTCACGGTGTTGTTCGTGATCTTCGCTTCGAGGAGCGAGGACGAGCTCGCGTTGCCGGGAGTCTGGCCGACGAAGATGGCGGTGCCGCCGAAGCCCGAGACGGTGTTGTGGTTGATGTTCGCGTTGAGATGGCCGTTGCCGCCGTTGCTGAGGACGATGCCTTCGTTGCCCTGGGTGCCCCGGCTCACGGTGTTGGTGTCGAGGGTGAGGTTCAGCGTCGAGCTGTCGTTGGCTGCGCCCTGGATGCCCTGCGACTTGTTGTTGCTGAGCGTCGTGCCGGTGACCGCGATGGTGCCGACCGCGGTGCCCTGCATCTCGATCTGGATGCCGTCGGACCCCAAGGCGAGGCTGTTGTCGTGGATGTTGGAGTCCTTGATCGTCAGGCCGAACGAGCCGGACTGCTGGTAGATTTCGACATTGTGCTCGATGCTGCCGCTGACGTTGACGTTCTGGATCAGCGAGTTGCCCGAGAGGCCGTTGGCGCCGCTCGGGTTGGAGCGGCCCAGCGCGATCGCTGATTCGTTGCCCGTGACGGTGTCGCCGAACGTGCCGCTGAACGTGCTGTTGGTCAGCTGGAGCCCGTTCACCGAATAGCCGAGGACGCCGTTATTGGCGAAGGTGCCGCTGACGGTGAGGCCGTTCAGCTGAACGTCTGTGGTGTTGTTGAGATAGATAGCGGTGCCGACGGTGCCGACCCCGTCCTGTCCGCTATCGTCCCTGCCGCCGATCGTGCCGCCGCCCAATGCGCCCTGCGTGGTGCCGTTGCCGGTGATGTGCAGGCCGCCGGCATTGCCGGTCGTGTCGAGAATGATCGCGCTGTTGCTTCCGCCGCTGGCGCTCGTCACCGATTTGAAGGTGACGTCGTTGACGCCGATATTCGTGTTGCTGATGTTGATGGCGGTGTTGGTGCCGGAGTTGACGGTGTTGTTTGCCCCGACGACGTTGACGGTGCCGCCGTTGATCGCGGTGAAGCCGGCCGTGTTGCTGCTGCTGGTGTTGATCGTCACGCCGCCGTTGAAGTTCAGCGTGGCGTTGTCGTTATTGTCGAGGACGACGCCGTCGCTGGCGCTGTTGGACGTGACGGAGCCGTCGAACTGGACGGTGCCGCCGGTCTTGTTGGTGATCTCGATCGCCCGTGCGTTGCCGGTGTGGCTGACCGTGCCGTTGAAATCGACGCTGCCGTTGCCGCCGTCGATGTCGACGGCGATGCCGGTCGCACCCTGCAGCGTGCCGGTGCCGAGATTTACCGAGCCTGTGACGTTGGTCAGCGCGACGTTGTTGGTGCCGCCGTCGGAATCGGTCGACAGGAAGGTGTTGGCGCCGGAGGCGAGGCTGCCGTTGTTGAGGCTGAGCGCGGTGCCGCTGGCGTCGAGGGTAACGTTGGTGACGCTGAGGGTGCCGAAATTGGTGCCGCCGAGCGTGCCGTGGTTGGCGCCGGTGCTGACCAGGTCGATGCCGGCAATCTCGTTGCCGGTGCCGAGGAGCGACACCGTGAAGGTGGCGGTGCCGGTGAGGCTGGTGCGGGCGCCGTCGTCGGCGATGTGGAAGCCGGCCACGTCGAGGTCGGCGCCGCCGCCGATCAGGTGCTGCCCCGTCTCGAGCGCGATGTCGCCGCTGGTGTTGGACTTGACGTAGATATAGTCGTTGCCGTCGTCCTTGTCGCCGACGCCGTTCGAGGCGTTGATCGCGGTCAGGTTCTGGAACGGCTTGGCCGAGGTGCCGTCGCCGCCGGGCGCCGCGGTCGGATCGACGTACCAGACGGTCTCCTGGACGTGGACGGTGACGGTCGCCGTGCTGGTCAGGTCGTCGCTGTTGCCGGCGACGCCGTCGGAGCCGTTGTCGCGGACGGTGTAGGTGAAGCTGTCGTCGCCGGTGAAGCCGGCCTTGGAGACGTAGGTGAAGGTGCCGTCGGCGTTGAGGTTGAAGGTGCCGCCCTGGGCGCTGGTGCCGTTCGAGACCGCGTCGACGTCGAACGTGCCGCCGAGCGCGTCCGAGTCGTTGCTCATCAGATTGCCTTCGACGGTCGTGCCGAGGCCGTTATAGCTGCTTCCCGCCGGCAGCACCGCCATCACCGTGTTGCCGACCGCGGTGTAGCTGTCGTTCATCGCCAGCGGCGAGACGTTGAGGCTGCCGTTGACGATCGACGTGCCGTTGAGCAGGTCGCTGACCGTCACATCGGTGGCGGCGCCGGAGCCCGCGGTGTTGGTGATGGTGACGGTGACGTAGAGGGTGTCGCCGAAATCCGTCAGGGTGTCGTTGTCCTGATCGACGACGAGAGTCGTGGTCCGCACTGCGGAAATGTTCGGCATTTCAATTCCCCCACCCCATATCGCCGCACGACTCGCATGCGACGCCCAAGTCGTTAACCTAGCACGTCTTTTCCACTTCGGCTAGCGTCAAGTCTTTCCGCTATTCCTCCGCGATTTACGAAGGTTCGCTGGCGGGGCGCTTCAAGTCCACGGCGGATTTTCCATGTGTCCGGAACGGAGTAGGGGCGGAGTTTCGCGCGCCCGGGCAGCAAGTGGTTTCTTTACCGCCCCCGCGTCCGACTTGCATCCGGCCCCGCCAGCGTGGAGACTCCCGCGATGCGATTTTCCCGCCGCCTGGTCCGCATCGGCGCCTCTTCGGCCTACTGGCTGCGGCGGCTGGGGCTCGGGCTGCTCGGCATCAGGCGCGCCGGCGTGCACGCGGTGCCGGTGACGGGGGAGGGGCAGGTGGTGCTCGTGCAGCTCACCTACGCGCCCGGGTGGCGCATCCCCGGCGGGGGGCGGGGTCGCCGCGAGGATCCGGAGGCGGCGGTCCTGCGCGAGCTGCGCGAGGAAATCGGCCTCGCCGGGCACGGCCGCGTCACCCGGGTGTCGAGGGACCCCGCCGAGCTCGGCGACATCTTCCTCGTCGAAGACGTCGTCTGCCGTCCGCGCCGGACGCTCGAGATCGAGGCGGTCGGCCTGTTCGACCCGGCGGCTCTGCCGGAGGACGTCTTGCCGGCCGCGCGCCGGGAAATCGAAGCGGCGCTTGCGGCTCCCCGGAAGGCGTAACAAAAAGGGGCTTGCGTGCCGCTACAAATGTGGCATGCTACAAAGGTAGCAGGTGAGTCGCGATGATAGCTAAGCTCCCGCGCCGCGAGCGCGAAATATTCGAGATCTTGTGCAGCGTCGGCGAGGCGACCGCCGCCGAGGTGCGCCAGGCGATGGCCGAGGCGCCGAGCCACTCGGCCGTCCGCACCCTCCTCGCGCGGCTGGAGGCGAGGGGGCTCGTCACCCACCGCGCCGAGGACCAGGCCTATGTCTATTCGAGCGTGCCGCAGCCGGCGGAGGTGCGCGCCACCGCGCTCCAGCAGATGGTCCGCACCTTCTTCGACGGTTCGGCGGTGAGCGCCGCCACCGCCCTCCTCGGCATCTCCCGCGACATCGACCCCAAAGAGCTGGACGCGCTGCAGCGCGCCATCGACCAGGCAAAGGAGCGTAACGGATGAGCTATTCCTTTCTGCTCGAACTCGGCTGGAAATCGGCGCTGATCAGCGGCGCCGCGCTTCTCCTCGTCAGGCTGCTGCGCTCCCGCTCCGCCGCCGACCGCGGCGCGGTGCTGCGCGCCGGGGTGGCGATGCTCCTGCTGCTGCCGGTGGTCGCCTACGCCTTTCCGGCCCTCGTCGTCGAAACGCCCGCCCCCGCGGCCGCGCCCGCCGCCGTCGTCTCGGCGGCAGCGCCCCGCGCCGCCGAGGCCGCTTTCTCCCCCGCCGAACTCGTCTCCGCCTCCGCTCCGGCCTCGGCGAGCGACTGGAACGACCCCGGCATCCTTTTCCTCCTTCTCTACCTTGGCGGGCTCGCCATGGTCGGCGGCCGCCTCGCCGCCGGGCTGTGGACGCTGCGCCGCTGGACCGGCGAGGCGCGGCCCGTGACCTCCGCCGCCTGGCTCCAGGCGCTGGACCGCTCCGGCGCCGGGCCCGAGGTCCGCCTGCTCGTCTGCGACGAGATCGCGTCGCCCTTGAGCTGGGGCTGGCGCAAGCCCGTCATCCTCCTCGATCCCGACGCCCTCGCCCAGCCCGGGGACGCCGACGCCATCCTCGCGCATGAAATGGCCCACGTCCTCCGCCGCGACTGGCTGACCCTGGTCCTGTCGCGCACCGCCCGCGCCATCTTCTGGTTCAACCCGCTCGTCTGGCTGCTCGACCGCGAGGTCTGCCAGCAGGCCGAGGAGGCCGCGGACAGCGAGGCCGTCGCCCGGGTCGAGCCCGCCCGCTACGCCCAGGCGCTGCTGGACTGGGCGCGCCACTCCGCCGCCGCCGGCGCGGTGCCGGCCAACGCGATGGCCGCGCCCGAGCGCGCGCTGCGCCGCCGCGTCCGCGCCATCGTCGAGGGCCGCATCGCCACCCGCTCCGGCTCCTTCTGGACCTTCGCCGCGATCGGCCTCTGCGTCGCCATCGCCGGCCCCGTCTCCGCGCTCGAGCTGGTCCAGGCCGCCCCCCAAGCGCCCGACCCGCCGGAGGCGCCGCTTGCCCCGCCGGCGCCCGAGGCCGCCGACGTGCCTCCGCCGGCCGTCGCAGCCGTCGCGGCCGTCGCCGAGGAGCCGCCTCTCGCGCCCGCGGCCCCCGGTACCGCGCCGCCGCCGCCGGCCCCGGTCCACGCCGCTGCGCTGCCGCCGCACCCGGCCCACATGCCGCAGCCGCCGGCGCCGCCGCTGGTCGATGGCGAGGCCATCGCCGCGCAGGTCAGCTCCGCGGTGCTCGAGGCCAACCGCTCGGCCGAACTCTCCCGCGCCGCCGCCCTTCGTGCCGCCGAGGCGGCGCACGGCGCGATCGACGCCGACTTCGCCCGCCGCATCGCGGAGACGGCGCGCCGCGCCGCCGCCGCGGGGCTTGCCCACGGCGCCGACGGCATGCTCCGCGGCGCCGACGGCATGGAGCGCGGCGCCCGCAAGATGCAGGAAGAAGCGGCGCGCCTGCGCCAGCGCGACTATCGCGATCGCGTCATCGCCAAGGCCCGCGCCCGCGGCGAGACTGTCACCCACGAGGAGCTGATCGACGCCGCCGAGGAGATGGACGACGGCGCCGACGAGATGCGCGACGGCGCGCGCGAGATGCGCGACGCCGCCGAGGAGATGCGCCGCGAGGGCCGCGGCGCCTGATCCCCCCGCTGCTGGGCGCGTCGTCTCCAGCGGCTCCGTTCGCTCCCGGCTGCACGAAGTCGGCCAGGATGGGTCCACCCATGCAGCCGCGCCGCAACCGCGAAGGCTGAGCGGCCCTCTCAGGCCGGCGTGTAGGCCATGAAGTCGAGGTTGGTCAGCGCCGTTCCAGCCGCGACCTGGGCGAACAGCACCGCCACTCCGGCGCCGCTGCCGTCGGCATCGTAGAAGATCTGGCCCGTGGCGCTGTCGTAGAGAATGCGGTCGTCCGCGTCGCCCGCGGCGGTGCCGGTGACGAACGCCCCCGCCGCCAGCGCGCCGTTCGCACCGATGGCGCTGAAGATCGTCCGGGCCAGCATGATCGTGTCGTCGGCGACCGAATAGTTGTTGATCGTGTCGACATTGCCGGCACCGACCGCGGTGTCGAAGAAGAAGCTGTCGATACCGACGCCGCCGTCGAGCGTGTCGTTGCCGCCTTTGCCGAAGAGGCTGTCGTCGCCGTCGGCACCGCTGAGGCTGTTCGCCGCCGCATTGCCGGTGACGGTGTTGGCAAGGCTGTTGCCCGAGCCGTTGATCGCATTCGCGCCGGTGAGCACCAGCTTCTCGATGAACTGCCCGGCGAGGCTGAAGCTGACCGAGCTCTTCACCGTGTCGGTCCCGGCGCCGTTCGACTCCAGCACCGTGTCGCCGGCATTGTCGACGGTATAGGTGTCGTCGCCGCCGCCGCCGGACATGGTGTCCGCACCTTCGAGCCCGTTCAGTTGGTTGGCGGCGCCGTTGCCGGTGATCGTGTTGGCAAGGCTGTTGCCGCTGCCGTTGACGGCCCCGCTGCCCGTCAGGACGAGGTTCTCGATGAACTGGCCGGCGAGGCTGTAGCTGACCGAGCTCTTCACCGTGTCGTTGCCGGCGCCGTTCGATTCCAGCGCCTTGTCGCCGGCATTGTCGGCAAAATAGGTGTCGTCGCCGGCGCCGCCGGCCATCGTGTCCGCGCCCTCGCCGCCGTTGAGCTGGTTTGCGGCCCCGTTGCCGGTGATCGTGTTGGCGAGGCTGTTGCCTGTGCCATTGATCGCGCCGCTGCCGGTCAGGATGAGGTTCTCGATGAACTGGCCGGCGAGGGAGTAATTGACGGAGCTCTTCACCGTATCGGTGCCGTTTCCAGCCGATTCCACGGCCTTGTCTCCCGCATTGTCGACCACGTAAGCGTCGTCGCCGGCGCCGCCCGCCATGGTGTCGGCGCCGTCGAGTCCGTTGAGCTGGTTCGCGGCGGCGTTGCCGGTGATGGTGTTGGCAAGGCTGTTGCCGCTGGCGTTGATCGCGCCGCTGCCGGTCAGGACGAGGTTCTCGATGAACTGGCTGGCGAGGCTGAAGCTGACCGAGCTCTTCACCGTGTCCGTCCCGTTTCCGTTCGACTCCAGCGCTTTGTCGCTGGCGTTGTCGACGACATACGTGTCGTCGCCGCCGCCGCCGGACATCGTGTCGGCGCCATCGAGGCCGTTGAGCTGGTTGGCGGCGCCGTTGCCGGTGATCGTGTTCGCAAGGCCGTTGCCGGTGGCGTTGATCGCACCGCTGCCGGTCAGGACGAGGTTCTCGATGAACTGCCCGGCGAGGCCGTAGCTCACCGAGCTTTTCACCGTGTCGGTGCCGTTTCCGCTCAGCTCCAGCGCCTTGTCGCCGGCATTGTCGACGAAATAGGTGTCGTCGCCGCCGCCGCCCGCCATCGTGTCCGCGCCGTCGAGCCCGTTGAGCTGGTTCGCCGCGGAATTGCCGGTGATCGAGTTGGCGAGGCTGTTGCCGGTGCCGTTGACCGCTCCGCTGCCAGTGAGGACGAGGTTCTCGATGAACTGGCCGGCGAGCGCGTAGCTGATCGAGCTGTTGACGGTGTCGGTGCCGCCGCCGTTCGCCTCGAACGCCTTGTCGCCCGCCTGCGACACGACAAAGGTATCGTCGCCGGAGCCGCCGGTCATCGCATCGATCCCGGTGCCGCCGTCCAGCACGTCGTTGCCGCCGCCCCCGAACAGGGAGTCGTTGCCGCCCAGGCCCGACAGCGTGTCGCCGAACGCCCCGCCGCGGATCGTCTGCCCGCCCGCGGAGCCGACACGCGTCACGGCGTCGGTGGGAGCTCGCCCGTAGATCACATAGGCTTCGCCGGCGTAGGTGCCGCCGTCGTCGCCGTAGGGCGCGCCGACCATGACGTCATCGAACCCGTCGCCGTTGAGATCGCCGGCCGAGGAGACGCTCCACCCCGCTTTGTCGTGGGCGGCATCGCCCTCGATCTTGAAGCCGTTGCTGCCGTCGAGGGGCGTGTCGAGGTCGATGGTTCCGAAGCCCCCCGCCTTGCCGAAGATGACATAGGCCGCGCCGGCATCGTCGTCCGGATCGCCGTCCTCTGAATGCGCGCCGACGATGATGTCGTCGAAGCCGTCGCCGTTGACGTCGCCGGCCGCGGAGACGCTGACCCCAAGCCGGTCGAAGCTCGCGGCGCCGAGGATGTGGAAACCGTCGGCGGCGGCAAGCGCGCTGGTGAGATCGATTGTCCCGAACCCGCTCGCCTTGCCGAAGATGACATAGGCCTCGCCGCCCGATGGGGCGCCGTCGCTGCCGCTGTAGACTCCGACGATCACGTCGTCGAAGCCGTCGCCATTGACGTCGCCCGCGCCCGAGACGCTCCTGCCAAGTAAGTCGGCGCCCGCGTCGCCCCGGATCGCGAAGCCTCTCGCCGGGTCGTAGCCCGGATCGCTCGCGTCGAAGGTCGCGGGGGTGATCCCGGCAAAGCCTGCGTCGCTGCCGAAGATCACATAGGCCGCGCCCCGGTCGCCATTGCCGAAGTCGGCGTTCGGCGCGCCGATGATGAAGTCGTCGAAGCCGTCGCCGTTGACGTCGCCCGCGCCGGCGACGCTCCTGCCGAACTGGTCGTAGCTCCCGGGGCCGCCGACCGCGATCACGAATCCGTCGCCGGCGGCAAGGGCGGCGCCGAGATCGCGGTCGCTCTCGCTTCCCGCGGCCTGGCCGAACAGGATGTAGGCTTGGCCTCCGTTGTACGAGCCCGCGTCGCCGGACGTGGCGCCGGCGACGATGTCGTCGAGTCCGTCGCCGTCCACGTCCCCGGCGAAGGCGAGGCTGAAGCCCAGCTTGTCGCTCGCATTGTCGCCCTGGATGGTGATGAAGTCCGCGGCGGTGTGGACGCCGCCCAGGTCGATCTCCCCGAAGCCGCCCGCCTTGCCGAAGACGACATAGGCCTTGCCGGCATCGCCGCCGCCGCCACTGTCCGCATAAGGCGCGCCGACGAGAAGGTCGTCGAAGCCGTCGCCATTATAGTCTCCGCCGCCCGAGACGCTGAAGCCGGCATGGTCGCTCGCCGCGTCGCCCTTGATGAGGAAGCCGTCGGCCGCCGTCAGCGCGCTGAGGTCGAGGTTCGAGAGGCCCCCGGCCTTGCCGAAGATGACGTAGGCGGCGCCCGCTTCGGTCCCGCCGAGGCTGCTTCGCTGCGCGCCGACGATAATGTCCTCGATGCCGTCGCCGTTCACATCGCCCGCCGCCGAGACGCTGAAGCCCAGCAGGTCGTTGGAGGCGTCGCCCTGGATGATGAAGCCGCTGGTGCCGACCGAGCTCAGGTCGATTACGGATGGAAATTCAGCCATTTCGACTCGCCCCCCGCTTGAGCCGCGCATCATGCGCCTTCCCGGAGCGGCGGTCCAGCGCGCGTCTTCCCCTGCCCGGCGCACCGTTGTCGGGGCCGCGACTCTGGTCTAGCGTGCGCCGCACCAGGGCTGGAGGGGACGATCCATGGCTGCGGGCCCCGCCGACGACCAGAAGCTGGCGATCGAGACCTCGCGGCATTTCACCGACTGGCTGGCCTCCGCGGGTTGCAGCCTCGCTTTCACCACCTACCAGGCCGGCAAGCTCTTCCTGCTCGGCGTCGGCGAGGAGGGCAGGCTGTCGATCTTCGAGCGCAGCTTCCCGCGCTGTATGGGGATCGGCGTCAGCGCCGACGGCCGCGGCTTCGCCCTCGCGTCCGAGTTCCAGATCCACCGCTTCGACAATGTGCTGGAGCCGGGGGAGACGAGCGAGGCGGGTTTCGACGCCGTTTATGCGCCGCATGCCGCCTGGGTGACCGGCGACCTCGATGTCCACGACGTCGCCTTCGGCGCCGACGGACGCCCGCTCTTCGTCAACACTCTGTTCGGCTGCATCGCCTCGGTCAGCGACGGGCACAGCTTCCGCCCGGTCTGGAAGCCGCCCTTCCTCTCGCGCCTCGCCGCCGAGGACCGCTGCCACCTGAATGGAATGGCCCTCGCCGGGGGAAGACCCGCTTATGCTACGGCAGTCTCCCGGTCCGACACCGCCGACGGCTGGCGCGACCGCCGCGCCGACGGCGGCGTGGTCCTCGAGGTCGAGACCGGCCGCATCGTCGCCGAGGGCCTCTCCATGCCGCACTCGCCGCGCCTCCACGAGGGCCGGCTATGGCTGCTCAATTCCGGCGCCGGCGAGTTCGGCTTTGTCGACCCGGAACGCGGCCGTTTCGAGCCCGCCGCCTTCTGCCCCGGCTACGCCCGCGGCCTCGCCTTCGTCGGCGGCCACGCGGTCGTCGGCCTGTCGCTCGCCCGCGAGAACCGCACCTTCTCGGGCCTCCCGCTCGACGAGGCGCTGAGACGCCGGGACACCGATGCCCGCTGCGGCCTTGCGGTGTTCGACCTCGCGACCGGCGACATGGTCCACTGGCTGCGCATCGAAGGCGTGGTGCGCGAGCTCTACGACGTCGCCGTCCTCCCGGGCGTGCGGCGGCCCTCGGCCATCGGCTTCAAGACCGACGAGGTGAAGCGGATCGTCTCGATCGCCTGACCCCTGCGGAATGGGAATCGACTAGGAAATATCCTCTGTCCTACACGCGCCTTTTCTGCTCTAGCTTCAGCAATGGACGGGAGCGGTGATTCGGGCGCGGGGAGGGGGCCGCAGATCGGCGCGGCGGCCAAGGCCGCGTTCGTCGCGGCGCTGCGCTCCGGCGCCCGGCGCGAGGATGCGGCCGACGCCGCGGGCTTCTCGCTGACCGGCTTCTACGGCGCCCGCCGCCGCGATCCGGCCTTCGCGGCCGAGTGGAAAGCGGCGCTCGCCGCCTCCGCCGCGACGGACCGGCGCGCCCGCGCCTACGCGCAGCGTGGCGCCCCGG